>NZ_PNBY01000029.1 GCF_005886875.1 Pseudoalteromonas aurantia
AAATGAAAGCAACGCCGAGAGTGAGCAAAATAGCTTTATTAGGCAAATTCGCTTATCCAGAGCTGAGGTTATTCACTAAGTTCATTGGATCCTTAGCTTTGTCCCTTTAAAAAATATGATGCATAAGTATCATTTGAAATGAAACAGTCATTTAGACGGTTAATACTTAAAATAAGTTTGAAAATAACGCATTTGAACTGATCTTTTTATCTGAACATTTGCGTACTTTAGTCGTTAGCTAAACTGAATGAGTCGGAGAGTATGGGGATTGCGAATTTACAGTATCAGGAAGACAGCGCATATGAACAACCGATAAGTAATGCGCCTAAAGTTTTACTGACAGAGGATATAGAGGTTACACCACAGCATTTTTTTAAATATCATCACACCCTTGATAGCGTACGTGAGTTGCTAGCCGACATAGAGTTTGAAACCAGTTACCGTCTGGTGGCGAGTGAGCATAACGGATTACTGCGCATGCAGGTTGCTATGCTTAGTAGTGACAACTATCAATCAGGAAACAAAAAGCTGCTGTTTGGTCGGAGTTGGCCAATTGAGGTAAATTTACCTACGTCAGAATTATTACAAACAGCATTACTTGCATTATACGTTGCTCGTGAACATGAGATCCGTGAGCGTTATACGCTTAGCGTAGATGGGGCGGTTACCACGCCATTGAATAATCATCAAGATTTTCCGCTGATTGTCAAAGTCCCGCATCTGCTCTCTCGAGACTTAAACCCTTTAACGAAAACTGGCGTTGAACGGATATTGGAAAAAGTACGCTTTTTAGATAAACCATTCACGCTCGAAAATTACATCGAAATTGATGATGATAAGGTTTTGATAAGTTTAGCTTTATCAAGCCGTGATGATGAGCTGCCTGAGTTCAAGAGTACATCTGTGCATCTTGTTTGCTCGGTGCAAGATGAAAATGCTTTTTACTATGAACTTATGGAAGGGCTATTAAAAATTTCGAAGCAATATATTGCAGAGAACTTTAAATTCAGAGGTATTGCACGCTTTAGTAAGAGTCATTGTGTGGTAAGTCTTGCACAGATCAATCGCAATGTGCGAGATCCTAGTAAGCTAGCAATGTGTGAGCTATCGAGTAAGCAGGCGGCACAATTGAACTATGAAGTAGATGCTACTCGAATGCCTAATGGGTGCGAACAGTTAATGGTGAACTTTATTAAAGAGAACGGCGAGATAGATATTGCCAATAGGCATTTATACCCCTTCTAAAAATGGCCCTCGCAGTAAATGCGAGGGAAACCACAACGTTATAAAAGTAACTTAAGATTGAGTCATCTTTCGTAACGCTTCTTTCTGAGCTGTTGGTAGGTTATCTACCACAATATCATACGAGGTGTTTATCATGCGAATTATTTCGATTTCAGGAACGGACCCATCAAGTATAATGGTATTCCAAAGTCGTTTATTCATATGATAACCCGGTACAATCGATGGGTATTGCTCCCGAAGCACTAATGCTTCATCCGGATCGCACTTTAGGTTTAACCACCAAATTGGTTCTCCGCTCTCATTGACTTGCCCTTCTTTCCCTTCCGAAAGTGTTGCAAACATCTTGTGCTGTACTTTATAGACATCGACATCTTGCGCAAACGGCTGGGTAATAAAAGTTGCAGGCCTATCCTGCAAATATTTATGTACGCTCTTTTGATCCATAGCTCGTGTCCTTGAAGTAACTAATAAATTAAAAACTACATGGCTTAATTTTAGCAGCTATTGTGATAATACTGTAATTCAGTATCGGTAAAAACTATCAGATAGTTTAGACCAATATGTACTAAAGCAAATAAATGTCTTCTATCTAGAGTATTGAATTTAAAATATTTCAATGAGCTTAACCGCTCGCACTCACAAGTACCGATATAGGGTTCTATTTATTTGTGTTTTTTATTACAATATTTAATCATATTGCTGTAAAGCAGGTGATACCTACTCTACAGGCAAACTTCACTACTAAAACTTAAAAAGAATGACCTTTCAAACCATAACGATTGCTTCAATTAAACCTGTAAAATTTTACATGTTGACAATTACTTTAATATTTTCATAGTGTTAACATAAAAATTAAGCAGTTGGAATAAAGCACCCTGTTTAATTGAGCTGCTATTAAATTAAATAATGCCATATTTTGCAACAATTAAAGTTTTTTTGTACAAAAAAAGACCTGGGGTACACTCGGCGCTCGAAGTAAATAGGGGGGAATATATGGTTTATAGCGTTGTTATTGATAAGAGCTTGCACCATGTTTTTTGAAATGACACGCTCAGGTATGCCTGTCAGACGCTGGGTGTTACTTGGTGGCGTTTTTGGCTCTATGAGGGGTCATTACAGAAGTGCTATGTGGCGTTTAACGGCCGGTTCTCTATGTTCTTGGTTGGCGTGATTTTAGCTCAAATTAATTAACGACTTTCAAACTAGGCTGTTCGTTTCGCTCACGTTGCTTCTGACTTTTAAGGAATTCACTAAACTCATCGGGAGATAAAGGCTTTGAGTAATAATATCCTTGAACGGTTTCACAGTTTAAATCTTCGAGAATGACCAGTTGCTCAGCTTGTTCAACGCCTTCAGCAACGACATGTAAATCAAGGTTGTGCGCAATGGTGACTATCGAGTCGACCATATTGCGGCCTCTTTCAGTATTCATGTCGTCAACAAAGGCTTTATCTACTTTTAACGTGTTAAGTGGAAACTGCTTTAAATATGCTAAAGACGAATACCCAGTACCGAAGTCATCAATGGCGAGGTGGATCCCTCTGGCACTTAGGGAACGCATGATAGAAATCGCTTCTTTTGGATCATCCATCACAGTGCCTTCGGTTATCTCCAGTTCAAGGAAATAAGACGGAAGTTGATTTTTCTGCAAGATCACATCAATTCGAGTGGTAAGGTCTGGGAGGCTAAATTGCTTTGCTGATAAGTTTACTGCCACACGGCCGTTAAATAAGTCTTGGTCTATCCAACTCTTGACGTCTTTACAGGCCTTATCCAAGACCACCTCACCAATTTCGATGATTTGCCCTGTTTCTTCTGCAATGGGAATGAATACTCTTGGACTGATGATCCCTTTTTTGGGGGTGATAAAGCGCACAAGGGCTTCCATACCGACGAGCTTACCGGTTTTTATATCCATTTTTGGTTGATAGTAAACAACAAAGTGGTCTTCTTTAAGTCCGTAGCGCATCAGGTTTTCAATTTGAAGGCGCTTCACAGCTTGCTCGTTCATTGAGTCATTAAAGAACAAGTAATGATTGCCTTTTTGCTTTGCATGATACATCGCAGTATCTGCATTTTTTAATAATATCTCTGGCGTAGCGCCATCCTCAGGGAAAAGCACAATACCCACGGATGAAGTGATGACTAACTCATGGTTTGCCATTTTGAATGGGGTGGCTATCGCAGCAAGAAATTGCTTCGCGGTACGTGTGATGGTGTGAATATCATTAGTACCAGACATAACTAACGCAAACTCATCACCGCCTAATCGATAAAACGTGTCTTGCTGGCGCGCAAGCTTATTGAGGCGCATTGCTAGCTTAGCAAGTAAGCTATCACCGAGCTGGTGGCCCAGTGAGTCATTAATTTTCTTAAAATTATCTAAGTCAAATACGAGTAGTGCATGATGGGTTTTTTGTTGTGCCAGCTTTTTTAGATTAGTAAAAAATAGATTTCGATTTGGCAAGCCAGTTGTACGATCTCGATTTGAGAGGTTATGTAACTGAGACTCCGCTTTCTTACGTTCTGTTAAATCCGAAAAGACCACGACATAG
Source organism: Pseudoalteromonas aurantia (assembly GCF_005886875.1). Classification (GTDB taxonomy): domain Bacteria; phylum Pseudomonadota; class Gammaproteobacteria; order Enterobacterales; family Alteromonadaceae; genus Pseudoalteromonas; species Pseudoalteromonas aurantia_A. The sequence continues at coordinate 3,801 of NZ_PNBY01000029.1, forward strand.
TTAGTTATTTGACCTTGGTTATTCTTAATTTCATCGATGGTAATTTCTATAGGAAGCAGAATATCTTTGTGATTTCGTAATTTAAGCTCCTCTTGCCAATGCTCAGTGTCTTTTAGGCACGCCTTTATCTCACTCATGTAGCGATTGTCATAACCTGAAAGTGTAAATGGTCGACCAATATATTGAACTCGTATACCCCCAAATAGTTTTAAATAGCTTGGGTTTAAATCGACCAAGTTAAAATGTCGGTCATAAATGGCAATCGCGTCTGTCAAAGATTCTACACATTTTGCAAATAAGTTGAGTCGTTCTTCTGTACTTTTTAAATGACTAATATCTCTGACTGTACCAGTCATCCTCAAAGGGTTAAGGTTGTTGTCTTTCTCTATTATTTTCCCCCTGTCTAGCACCCAGTGGTATTGATCTAAGCTATCTTTTATTCTGTAACTGGCTTCAAAGAAAGCCGTTTTTTCAGCAATGTGTTGCTTGAGGAGTCGATCAACTAAGGTGATATCTTGTGGGTGAATACGATTGGCATTAGGGATAAATTCTCCTGCGGCACTTTTATGCATCATATATTTGTCATTGATGCGGATTATCTCACCCGTTGCGATGTTCCAATCCCATAAGGTATCACCACTGCCTTCTACAGTGCTTTTTAATCGGTGTTCTGACAATGACAGTGTTTGATGTGCGCGTTTAAGCTTTTTATTGTAAAGGTATTGACCAAGCGTAATAAAAAAAAATACAACAAAAGCCCCAGCCATTAAGGGACTGAAGGTGTTGTTAAGTTCATCGAAGTTTAATGCAAAAGCCGGCTGACTATACACGGCATTTAATAGCATCATGACTACGGATAATTTTTTTATTTGTTTTATCATAGATGCATTAACTATTATCACACTGCTAATTTAATAGAAGCGAGCGGTAGAGTCAAAAATATCGTATCGATCGCAGGGCATAGCTACGATTATTGTTAATTACAGCGCAATGTAACATGTGGATATTCGTTTGCAAAAATACGCTGAATATATGCTATAAAGTCTGGTTTTTCTAAATTATCTAGCTCGGTGATGAGCCTTTTTTGCATACTAAACTCAAAATCATCATTGGTAATGGCAATCCAAAATCGTTGGGCTCTTAAGCGCAGGTTTTTGTCTTTTTCGGCGACTTGTAGCCGCAATGCCTGTTTCGCTTCTAACCACTGGCTATCGGTTAGCTGTGTAATGTTTTTGCTAAAGGAGAGAATAAACGCATGGTGATGTTTACATAAAGTCTCAGGTTTATTGTCTGGAGACTGGATATAAAACGCAACACCAGCACGGGTATTAAAAGGCGCATAGCCACAGCCAACAAGGTAACCTAACTGCAATTCAGTACGGAGCTTGTCGAAGTAATCTTGACTGATCATTTGGTTAAGCATCATTAACGAGACTTTTTCAACCACGCTGTCATTGAGTGCTTGGAAGTACTCAACAATGGCGTGATCTGCATCAGGCTGTGTTATTTCTATGTGTTGTGATGTATTTAATACATTTAAAGGCCGTTTTAAATCCTCTAAAATTTCGCTGGTGCTAAATAGCATTCTGATTTCTTTTTGCATCGTTAAGGCATGGTGTTTTTGCCAATTACCGTGTAAAAACGCTTTGATGTAAATCGAGTTGAAAAACGCTTCTCTAAAGCGTCTAAACTCATTAAAACAAGTTGTTTTTAACGCTGATGCGAGTGCGACTGGGTCTGGATTCCAAGGCATAAGGTGCGCACCAAGCAAGCCAAACAGTTCGCTGACTGGTTTATTATGGCTGTGATTTTGCCAATGCCGGATCAGTTGCTTTTTATATTCGGCGAAACGGGTCGCGCTAATCGATTGTTTTAAAATCGCAGTCAGTAACTCCATAGCAAGTATCGACTGATTACCTGATAGTCCAGCCGTGTGCAGTGTTAGTCCGCCTTGATGAGAGCTTATATGATAATTTAACCCCGCGAGCTCCGCAGGATAAAATTGCTCTGCCATGCCGTCCATCAATAGGTCGGCAAAAAGGCGAGTTAATGCCATACTTTTGGTACTTTCAACTGCAACCGGGGAGTCAATCTCTATATAAAAATGGCCTTTAGTGACACGAAAGGTCGCATCTTGTTTAAACCAAAAAGAAAAACCGGGCTTATCTTTTAATAGCTCTGGCTTATTTGTGGTTGGCTCAATATCAAATAGTGTATTTTCTACCTGTAGGTAAGGGTTGATGGTTGGCAATCTCATTTCAGGCAGTGCAGAGTCAATCTGTGCTAACGCATTTAGCCAATCATGGGGTAACTTTTCCACGTTGTATGGGGTGTTATACCATTTTGCCGTATGCTCAGGGGTGACTTCTGGGTGGATCAACACCAGACGCATATTATGAGGGGTTAAGAAGTTACACAGCTGCTCAAATATCGTCGGGTTATACTCTGTCATTATGTAATCGCCGTATAAGTAATCTTGAGACTCATAATGGTGCATGTTTACGCTTACGCTACTTGCCCAATCAAGTAAACGGCTGGGCTCTTGATTATCAAATGCGATATCAAGCAAAGTTTTTTTGTCTTTGTACAATATTGCCAGGTTGTGCAATTGAGACTTTACAAGTGCGATATACTCAAAGGCCATTTCTACTACATCTTCATAGTAATTGATACCTTCGTCGGTGAGTGCAAAGCTAATATTGAAGTCTTTGAAGTTACTGCCACTCACGCCCCCACCTGCTGAAAGTGCGTTTATCCAACCCTGAGCTTTCATTATAGAGTAAAGTGAGCCTTCACCTTCGTACCCGAGTAAATGCGCCAGAAAACTTAGACTTTTATGTTTATACAACCCCTTAATACAGGGCATTGCGAAACTGATTATCAGTTTTTGCATATGCTTTCTTGGTGTTATTTGTAATAACAGCCCAAGATCTTGCTTTCGATATAAGGGAGCAGTCAGTGGAGGCTTGGGGGCAGAACTGCCTTTAATGTGAGAAAAAAGACGTTCAGCCCATATTTCGAGTTCATCGAGTGATTGGGGGCCGACTATAACGAGGGTCATCCATTGTGCGAGGTAATTATGGTTAAAAAAGGCTCGAACTTCTTCAGCAATACAGTCTTCTTTGTTAGCTAACGTATCTTGATTGCCAACTGAGAATTTGGTGAATGGGTGTTGTGGGTTTGTGGTTTCTTTATGAACTTGATAAATACGCCGGCCATCGTCTTTAATTTTCATTTTAAACTCGGCATCAATGGCATTGCGCTCATTTTCTGTTTGTGAAGCATCTAATAGAGGGGAAATAAAAAAGTCACTAAATAATTGCAATGCTTTAAACAAATGTTGCTGGTGGCAATCAAAGAAATAGCAGCTATGCTCCGTGCCAGTCCATGCGTTGCTCTGACCACCAGCTTGATTAATAAATTGTGAGAAATACCCAGGCTCAGGCATACTCTCAGTACCTAAAAAGAGCATATGTTCTAGAAAATGGGCCATACCTTGACGATCTTTTGGGTCGTCAAAGTGACCAGTATTAACAGTTAATGATGTGGCCGCTTTATCACTGCTTATATCATGGGCTAACAGTACTTTTAGACCATTGTTTAATGTTAGGCTTTTGTAGGTGCGATTATCATTGCTGCTTATTTTCAAGAGTGTGCCGCCAGAGTAATAGTAAGTAAAGTCCAAATTTAGGAACTTTGAACTCGAATTCATTTCAAGTTTATCTAAGGTTTGTTTTAATATAGCGAACAAACGAGGTATTAAGCTACTACGTCGTTAGACAAATTTTAATGTGTATACCCAGGAGTGTCATGAAAACAATATTGATAATGCGACATGGGGAAGCTGTACCAATGCAGGCACAGGATGAAATGCGTGTCTTAACCCAAAAAGGACAAGCGCAAGCTAATGAAATGGGATGGTGGCTAAAAAGCCACTATGCCCCAGATGCGGTGTTAGTAAGCCCGTATTTGCGTGCTCAGCAAACCGCAGAGCAAGTGTTAGCGTTAAACCCAGTTGAGTTTAACGAAACCTGTCAGGATATCATCCCAAGTGGTGATGCCGCATTTGCCGTAGATTACTTAGAAACCTTGATCAGTTTACACCCTCAATATAATACGTGGCTGGTGGTTGCACATATGCCAATTGTCAGTTATTTGGTTGATCAATTGAGCCCAGGAAAAATGCCAATTTTTAATACGGCTGCTGTTGCGGTGATAGAGTATGATGAAGTGGTTCACCGAGGCTGTTTTTTAAAAATGCAAGCACCTTCAAAGTAAAAACCAAAAAATGCGGACAGGTGTCCGCTCTTATTTAAAGTCTCTAATGGTAGACTGAAGGTTAGGGCATATTTATTGTTTTCAAAAAAGAAAATTTTATATACTCGCATAGCCTCCTTAACACTGCGCAACATGTTAACTGTTCCTATTTAGCTCGAAAGACGGGGTTGTTAATCACACCGATTTAAATATTGTAAGGACATATGTCCGCAGTGATGGCTTTTTTGTTGCTAAATGTTGCTAACGTCTGCATATGTGTTGCGATAATTGCAAAAAAACTTCTATTATATTGATGTAAATTACAGCTAGTTTGTAAATAGCTGTTATAATAATGTTCGTCGCATTCAGCCTCTTAGACCCGCTTTGCACTCTCGGATTTGAGGTCCGCGTTTAATATTATCTCGCGAAAAATTGAATGCACCACGCCACCGTGATACGGCGCCCATACAAACCGTTGAACAATAAGAGTGCATCTTTAAAGGTTAAAACCCAACATGAAAGCAATGAAAAGATCTACGTTAGCTACCCTGATTAATGCAACGTTGTTCTCTGCTGTAGCAGGTACTTCATTTTCTTCTATCGCAGCTGAAAACGACACAAGTGCGAAAAGTAATCAATTAGAAGTTATTCAAATCACTGCGCGTAAGCGTGTTGAAAATGCACAAGAAGTGCCTGTATCTGTTTCTGCCTTGCAAGGCGATAACTTAGATGCTTACAGCTCTGCGGGTATGGATATTCGTTTTATGAATGCAAAGATCCCGAGTTTATCGGTTGAGTCTTCATTCGGTCGTACATTCCCACGTTTTTATGTTCGTGGTTTAGGTAATACAGATTTCGATCTAAATGCCTCACAACCTGTATCTTTGGTTGTTGATGAAGTGGTGCAAGAAAACCCAATTTTAAAAGGCTTTCCTGTTTTTGATATCGAACGAGTTGAAGTATTAAGAGGGCCTCAAGGCACGCTTTTTGGTCGTAATACACCAGCAGGCCTTGTTAAATTTGATTCTGTAAAGCCGAGTCAAGAATTTGATGCATATGGTGCATTATCATACGGCAGTAAAGGTTCTACAGATTTTGAAGGTGCATTTGGCACTGGATTGACAGATCGTATTTCAACACGCGTTTCTGTGTTGTGGCAAGATAAAGAAGATTACATTGATGTTAAAGCGCCAGGGTTTGAAAAAGAAAACTCATTAGGTGGTTACAGCGAAAAAGCAGCGCGTGTACAGTTTTTATATGAAGGCGACGACTTCACTGGTTTATTAAACTATCACGTACGTGATTTAGACGGTCGTCCAATCGCATTTCGCGCTAACTTAATTGAAGCGGGTACAAACAACATTAACCCACTGTATGATAATGATGTGGTTTATCATGATGCGGCTTCTCGTGCAACACAGCAGGTTGACACACAAGGTCTTAGTTTAAAGCTTGAGTGGGACTTAAAAGAACATACAGTAACGTCTATTACAGCATGGGAAAGTGCTGAAATTTATTCTAGAGCAGATGTTGATGGGGGTTACGGTAATGCATTTGCACCATCAATGGGACCTGGTGTTATTCCATTTTCATCAGAAACTGCAGATGTTATCCCTGATCATGACCAGCTAACGCAAGAGCTTCGTTTATCAAGTAATTTCTCTGGTGATGTGAATTACCAGATTGGTGTTTTCTTATTTGATGAAGAGCTAACGATTGAAAGCTATAGCTTTGATACGGGTGCTTACGATGCTGTTAATAGTAACTTTGGTTTACAAAACGGTTATGCAGTGCAAGATCAAAGCACTTCAGCTTGGGCCGTATTTGGTTCTTTAGATTACACATTAACAGATGATTTAAAAATCACAGCTGGTCTTCGTTATTCAGATGATGACAAAGAGTTTTACGCTAAGCGTACTAAAACGCCAGTGCCATTTACTGGTGCATCAGATTTTAAAGAAGGCAGTGCTAACCCAAGTGATAGCCATGTGAGCTGGGACTTAAGTGCGGCATATAAGTACAGTGATGACATTAACTTGTTTGCACGTATTGCTAATGGTTTTAGAGCGCCAAGTGTTCAGGGCCGTATTTTATTTGGTGACGAAGTGACAGTGGCTGAGTCTGAAACGATTAACTCGATCGAGGCTGGTATAAAGTCAGATGTATTAGATGGCCAAGGCCGTGTTAATGCCACTGTATTTTACTTCCAAATGAATGATCAGCAGTTAACGGCTGTGGGTGGTGGGGCTAATTTTAACCGCTTAATCAATGCGGATAAAACCACAGGTTATGGCTTCGAGCTTGATACTGAGTGGGTGTTAACGGATGAGCTCAATGCGACATTTAACTTCAGCTACAATAATACTGAATTAAGCGATAATGATCTAGCTGTTCAAGTTTGTGCTCAGTGTACAGTAACTAACTCTGTTAATTCGGCTGGTCTTGCTGTTTTAGATGGGAATAGTTTACCGCATGCACCAGAGTGGATTACGAATGCAACACTACGTTATTCAAAAGAGTTAGAAGGTGGTGAGTTCTTTGTATATGGTGATGTTTCGTATCGTAGTGAAATTAACTTTTTCTTATATGAATCGGTAGAGTTTAAAGGCGATGCTTTGTTTGAAACTGGTGTTCGTGCAGGATATGCATGGGCCGAAGGTGATAATGAGTATGAAGCGTCGGTATTCGTTCGTAACTTATTCGATGAGCAAACAGTGATTGGTGGCGTTGATTTCAACAACAACACCGGTATGTTAAATGAAGAACGCTTTGTGGGTGCTGAGTTTAAGGTACGTTTTTTCTAAACACGTCATTTAGCAAAGTATTTAATGTAAAACCCGTACACAGTGCGGGTTTTTTTGTATCTGTAATGAAAAAAAGCTTAAGAGCTGATAAAGTCACACACATTGCAATAGAGAGAGAATATGTATGGCTGGTTTTTGGAATTATAGGGTGATTTTTTGTGATACAACAAAAGGTGAACCTGCATTATATCAAATCCATGAGGTTGAATATAACTTAAATGGTAAAGTAAGTAATTGGTCAGAAACTGGCGCGGCGCCTTTTGGTCGTTCTATGGATGAACTTCAAGCGGATGCTGAACGATTGAAGTCAGCGTTTGATAAGCCGGTGCTAAAAGTTGCACGCAAAGAACGCGGATATGAACTTGTAGAAGTTGAAACCGGCTTGCCCGCCAGTGCAGAGCCACCAGCAGCTTTGAGCCAATAAAATATTAACCCAAATGATGCAAGGAACATGAATGGATATTAAAGCATTACTATTTGATTTTGATGGAACCTTGGTTAATTCTGAAGCGTTGCATTACAGAAGTTGGCTGAAAGTTCTTGCACCATTTGGAGTCAGTTATAGCGAGAGCGCATTTTGTGATGAATTTTCTGGTGTACCGACCTTGCATTCTGCTGCGGTATTAAAAGCACGTCATAATATTAAGCAAAGTGCGGCTTCTCTTGCAGATAGTAAAAATCGTTATTTTGTTGATACAGCGGCGACGTCTATTCCTTCTTTAATGCCCTCTGCCCAAGAGGTATTACTTTTGGCCAGCAAAGAGTTTCAGTTGGCATTGGTTACTGGCAGTACACGTGCAGAGGCTTTACCTGTATTGCGTCATTACGACTTGTTAAAGTATTTTGCTGTGGTGGTGTGTAAAGATGATATTACCCGGCCTAAACCTCACCCTGAGCCATATACGCATGCGTTGTCGTTGATTGAAAAATCACCACACCAGGCGGTGGCTATTGAAGATACGTATACCGGATTATGCTCGGCTTGTGCTGCAGGCGTACAAACAATTTTGGTACCAAATGCACATTCAAAAGACCAAGACGCCACAGGTGCAAGTGCTATAGCTCAAGACTTAAAGGTTGCGTGGCAGCATATTACACAATTAATTTCAAATTAAGCTACACTTTAGTCTCACTTTACTCTCATTAAGTGCAAGGAGCCTAACATGAGTATTAGATGGATTTTATGGGCAATATTATTATTTTCATTCGCTAATTTTGCGATAGCAGAGCCATTGTCTTATTCGGTTCAGTTGGCGAAACGTTATCAGGCAGAACTCCCCGTTAGTTTTTATCATGTGAGCGAAAAATATGACGGCGTCCGAGCCATTTGGGATGGTAAACAGCTTAAAACCCGCACAGGGAATGTGATCCATGCACCGACATGGTTTACTGATAAATTACCAAAGCAGTGGTTAGATGGTGAGTTATGGGCAGGCTACAATAACTTTGCTTATGTTAGCTCGTTAGCGAGGCGCACGGTGCCTAATAACAAGAACTGGCAACAAGTAAGTTATATGGTCTTTGATGCCCCAGACAGTACTCAGCCTTTTAGCCAAAGGTATCAGCTATATCATCAGACTTTATCAAAAGTGGCGTTACCCCATGTGAAACCCGTTGTTCAGCATCGTTTTGAAAACCACCGACAACTAGAGCGCTTTTTTAATACGGTTGTTAAAAAAGGGGGGGAAGGTGTGATGCTGCATTTAAGCAGTGCAAAGCATACAGGGGGGAGAACAAAAAATTTACTTAAATATAAGCCCTATCAGGATGCTGAAGCGAAAGTGATTGCACATTTACCAGGTAAAGGGCGTTATATTGGTAAAACGGGTGCTTTGCTCGTGAAAAGCGAGTCTGGTATTGAATTTAAAATTGGCTCAGGGTTGAGTGATAATGAGCGTGATACACCGCCCGAAATCGGCTCTATTGTGTCGTTTCGTCATCAAGGTTTTACTAAGTATGGCAAACCTCGTTTTGCGGTTTTTTTAGGGCCGAAAACGACATTTTAATCACTTGCTAAGTGTGTTACTCTGCGCGACCTTTTTTTGTGTTGTGAGGTCGTATGATCGTTGGTTTTGATTATGGAAGTTCTAATTGTGCAATGGGCGTCATGGGCGAACAGGGGGTAAAATTAATTAGCTTAGAGGCAGAACGCACTTACTTACCTTCTACACTATACGCACAACACAATGCGCTGGTTGTTGATTACGTTGCTAAGCAACTTCAAAACCGCAATGCCACAGAGGCTACTCTATACTGTGAGTCTCGGGCTAACACATTGAACTCACTACCAGCGATCCGTCGTGACTTAGGTTTAAGTCAGTCCGAATCTGGGTTAGCCATTGGTTCAGCAGCCATCTCTGAATATATTGATTTTCCTGAAGAAGGTTATTTTGTTAAGTCTCCTAAATCTTTCTTTGGGGCTGTTGGTTTAAAAGCCCAACAGATCGCTTTTTTTGAAGACATTGCTACAGCAATGATAATGCAAATTAAGCAGCGTGCTGAACACCAACTAAGACAAGCGTTAACGCATACTGTCATTGGTCGCCCGGTTAACTTCCAAGCCATAGGTGGCGAACAAAGTAACCAACAAGCGACAGATATTTTGACTGTTGCAGCAAAGCGCGCTGGTTTTTTGGAAGTTGACTTTTTATTTGAGCCCCTTGCCGCTGGTATTGATTATGAAACATCCCTGAGTGAAGACAAAAAAGTGTTGGTTGTGGACATTGGTGGAGGAACCAGTGATTGTTCATTTGTGCAAATGGGGCCAAGCTACCGAGGCAAAAGTGTTAGAGAGCAAGACTTTTTATCGCATAGCGGCAAGCGTATTGGCGGTAACGATTTAGATATCGCATTGTCGTTTCATAAATTAATGCCATTATGTGGGTTGGGTAGCCAGTTAAAATCAGGGTTGCCCATGCCAAACCAGCCTTTTTGGCAAGCTTGTAAAATTAACGACCTACAGTTACAAACCGATTTTTATAGCAGCTCAAACAGCAGAGCACTAGAGTCTATGCTTAGAGATGTTGGTGAACCGCAGAAGCTAGCTCGTTTGATCACGGTGCAGCAGCAAAAGCTAGGTCACCAAATTGTTCGACAGGGTGAATTGGGTAAAATTACGCTTTCGCAAGAAGCGCAATTTGCAGCAAATTTAAGCTTTATTGAACAGGGCTTGAATCAAACTGTGTCTGTAAATGAATTAGCTGAGTCTATTGATGACAGCCTAATACAAATTTGTGCTTTAGCAAAACAAGCTATTAGTGATGCCAATACCCAACCAGATGTAATTTATTTAACTGGGGGCAGCGCGCAGTCACCATTATTAAAGGCGAAGTTGCAGCAAGCTTTGGGTGATATACCCATGCTAAATGGCGATAACTTTGGCAGTGTCACAGCAGGTTTAACTAAGTGGGCTGAACAGATCTTTCGCTGATCATGTCGGGTGTTTTTGTTGCCATCTAAATTGGGCTTTAACTTCAGTTAAAGCCCAGCTCTGTATGAGTGCTTTATTACAGCAGAAGATTAATTGCTAAGGCAATGAAAATAAGCCCAGAGACCCTGTCTATCCATAGTGGGGCTTGAGGGTGTTTACGGAAGTAATTGGCAATTTTGTCTCCGGCATAAATGTAAGCACAATCAATGGGAAAGGCCATAATAGGATACAGTAGGCCTAATATAGTCAGTTGTAAAGTGGTTGATGAAAGGCTCGGGTCAACGAACTGAGGGATAAATGCGATAAAAAACAACGCAACCTTCGGGTTGAGTACCTCAGTCATCATGGCTTGAAAAAAAACATTGCCGGTTTTTTTTGTGCTGACGTGCGGTTTATTCTTCACAGGCTCATGGTGCTGTAGGCTTGATTTTATGGTCATGATCCCTAAATAGCATAGGTACGCAGCCCCTAAATATTGCACCGTTGAATAAGCAATGGGTGATGCTTTTAATAATGCAGATAGGCCTACAACAGCAAAAACGGTATGTATTACTCCCCCCATCGCAAATCCCAGCGCACTTTGCATGCCCGCTGTGCGCCCATTCGTAAATGTTTGCGCCATTAAAAATGCATTGGATGGCCCAGGTGCGACAGCAATAATTGTACTTGCAATGATAAATGACAGTAAAGAGTCTGGATTGAGCATGTATGTTCTAATTATTATTTTTAATTGAATAGTATAATAATTTACAGTAATAAATACAGTAACTATTACAATCAGAATACATTAATATGCAACAAAAGCGGGCTAGGTGCCCGCTCACAATTAGGTTGGGTTGGGACATGATCTGAGCGAATGCAAATCAAATTGCGATTGTAAATTTGCGTATAATCATATTTGTCACAGGCTATTAAACAGCACGACTATGACAGCTGTATGACTAATAGGCACAATAATTAAACTCTGCTCTGGATAAGTGAACTTGCCTAGTGAAGCTATTTCTCTCACGCTCGGCGTTGCTTTTATTTGTAATAGCCCGTTATTACAAATAAAAGCGCCTTGATATTGAGCAAAATATCATCATTGGATTGTAGTTAAGTTTGTTTTCAATAACATTTTCTATTCCAAAACCTTTATCCAAACCTGAGGTTAATTAACAGTCACTACTGTGCACAAGGTGTTTTGATTTACTCAGTAATACGATTAAAAAAGGAACCGAAAATAACAGATGCATAGCGAGCTGAATAGGCGCGCTCAGTGCCAACTGTTGAGTACAGAGCGCTAAAAAACCAGCGCCACTCATTTGCATAACGCCTATCAGTGCAGAGGCAGTGCCAGCCTGTTTAGGAAAGCCAGATAGCGCTTTTCCGGCAGCAGATCCCAAGGTAAATGCAAACCCGATTGAAGCAATATACATCGGGAGCATAATTGCGCCAGGGTGTCGAATATCAGCGCATACAAGCATGAGAAGTGCACCTAAGGCAAACAGTGATAGCCCTAGTGTGAGTGCTTTTTGAGAATTCTTTTTGATAAATAGGGGCGCCACAAAGCAAGCGGCAATACTAAGGACTGCATTTATAGTAAACCACAACGTAAATGTACTGACAGAGCCATGTAATTCGTTCATGATCCAACCTGGAGTCGTGGTAACAAAGACTAACATCGCAGCCATTGCGATCATAGTAAGTGCCGCGTTAAACATAAATTCAGTGTTTCTGAGCATAGGTAAAAAACGTCTTAAATCTAAAATGTGCCCTTGATATACCGTGTCTTTTGGCCTTGTTTCACGAAATAGCAGCTGTGTGAGCAGCAGTCCAAAGATTGCAAAACCGGTTAAAAAAGTAAAATTACTACGCCAGCCAAACTCAACGGTTAGCCAAGCGCCTAAAATAGGGGCAAGTGCGGGTATAAAACAAACGATACCATTTAAATAAGTGATCATTTGCCCACTCCCTTTGTGACCAAAGCTGTCTCTGACAATCGCAAATGCAGCGACGAATGTGGCACAAGCACCAAACCCTTGTAATGCCCGTGCGAGCATGACTACTTCCCAATTCGGTGATAAAACGGCAATGGCTGCGCCTATCGTGAACAGTAATATTCCTGACATCGCGATTGGCTTGCGGCCAAATCGATCCGCGAGTGGCCCTGCAATGAGCTGCCCTAAACCAACCGTAAGCATATATACACTGATAGTTTGTTGAATATGCCCTTCAGAAACATTCAAACCTTGCTGCATAGCAACAAATGCGGGCAAATAGATATCAATCCCTAATGGACAAAAAATAACGAGTAAGGCGAGGATAAATATAAGAGATTTACTACGTGGCTGAGTCATGATCACTTCTTTTGGGAGTCCGTTACCGCGCTATTTTAATCATCATAGTAAAAAAGAACAGGACATAACGCCGATCTCATGAAATATTTTATTCTATTACACGTGGCGGTTGTTTTATCATCTGGTCTGATGTGTTAGTTTGGAAGTATGAATTTGCGAAGGAATATAGAATGACTGCTCCACTTCTTAAAATATATAAAAAAATGAAATGGTTACCATTTGGCCAATGGCTGTTTAGCAAAGCGGTATGTAGAAAAGCGCCGTACTTTGCTTCAATTAAACCCGCCATAACACATCTAGAGCCAGGTCTATGTCGAGCCTCGGTGCCCAAGCGTAAGGCGGTGTTTAACCACATAGGAACTGTCCATGCCATTGCGCAATGTAATTTAGCTGAGCTTTGTGCGGGTGTGATGGTCGATGCGACAGTGCCCCATAAGACGCATCGCTGGATCCCCAAAGGGATGACGGTACAGTACTTAAAAAAAGCGGAAACAGACATTCGTGCTGAGGCAAAAATTATTCTACCGAGGGAGTGGCAAGATAAAGAAGATTTAATTGTGCCTGTAGAAGTGTTCGATCTACATGGTACAAAAGTGTTCCATGCAGACATTAATATGTATATTACACAGCGCTAATTATTATGCGCTGGAATGTTCAGAAATTGGGGTAATATTGGTTACCTCAGTCTTATGGGTCAGTTTACCCTCAATGAGTGCACCTGCCTCAATACTTAATGTGTCGTGCAGTACGTCTCCATGTACTTTGGCTGTTTCTTCTAACATGACTTGGTCTGCATCAATACAGCCATCGACAGTGCCTTTTATAAGTACTTGATGTGCTTTTATGTTCCCTACAATCACTCCATGCTGGCCAACAATAAGTACGTTGACCATCAGATCTCCTGTCACTTTACCATCAATCTGTAACTCTCCTTCACAGGTAATATTACCTTCTACATGCGTATTTGGAGAAATCAAGGCTGGGATCCCTGATGTGGTTTCAAGCGGTTTTTTTTTACTTCTACTGAACACGATTAATCACCTTGGCGAGCTTTACTGGATTGATCTGCTTATTATTTTGTAGTACTTCGTAGTGTAGATGAGTACTGGTACTGCGTCCAGTACTGCCCATAAGTGCGATAGTGTCTGATTTTTTTACTGCTTGGCCTTTAGTTACTTTAATTGTGTGGAGGTGGCCAAAGCGGGTGGTGATGCCGTTTTTGTGCTGTATTTCTATGAATTTACCATAGCCGCCATTCGTGCCAGCGCGTAATACGGTGCCAGCTGCTGGCGCGACAATGGCCGTTTTATGCCAGCCTGCAAGGTCAACCCCTTTATGAAAAGCGCGTCTTCCTGTCATCGGATCTTTACGAAACCCAAATGGACTGGAAATATAATAATCGTCTTTTGCTACCGGCATTTCAGAGGGTAAATGGGTTATGAGCTGCTCTAACTCGCTGAGTTCGACTAATTTATCAATGGTGTTGATATAATGTGTGGGTAATTGCTCAAGCACTAAGGAGTGATAAGGTCCACCTTGTGCTAAAGTGTCAGTGCTACGAAATACCACGCCTGCTTCATCTAATAGCTGGTTGATAGACAGTGTCCGAGTCTCAATAGTATGGTCAAGCGCAGTAATAAGTTGTTCTTGGAGTTGGTGCACTTGTTGGCTTTTTACTTGAAATGATGCTTGAGGTGCGTTGTGTTCTTGCTCAGCTTTTACGGTGTTATCGTCTCGTGAGGGCGGTAATGCCTCGATTAAGCTTTGTAATGCAAGCTGTTTTTCAGTCAACTCACTGAGCTTATGTTGTTGTTGTTGCAGCTGTTGTTGGAGTTGTGTCTTTTCTTGAAGCCATTGGTGTTGTTGTGCTTCGTTGGCAACATTGAGAGTCGTGATGACGTTCTTTTGAGCGAAAAATGCGTTACTTACAATAATCAACCATATCATTAATGCCACTAAGCTTATAACAACCATTAACTGTAACCAGCTAGAAAGCGTGATCATACCCACTTCACCATTTTGGCGAAGTAGCAACTGACGCTTTTGAAATAACCGATTAAATAGGGTGTTTGTAGAGTTCAGCATACACATATAAAATTAAAATTAACGCCTCACTTTAACAATTTTTATACAAAAAGCCAGTATAAAAGTCTAAAAAAAGGCGTACTTATGCACGCCTTTGATTTTTATAAACTTTTAATTTTGATTATTTTGCAGGCAAAATAGTCCCTTCTACAGAACCAAACCCGATACGGTTGAAGCCTTCAGCTTCACACCAACCACGCATGATCACGGTGTCACCGTCTTCTAGGAACTTACGCTCTTCACCATTAGTTAGGGTAATACTTTCTTTACCACCACGAGACAGCTCAAGCAATGAACCCGCCTCTTCGTGGTCTGGGCCAGACTGTGTGCCTGAACCTAGCATATCACCCGGTAGGAAGTTACAACCATTTACAGTATGGTGAGTGACCATTTGTGCAACGGTCCAGTAGCTATGCTTGAAGCTAGACTCTGACACTTTACTAGGCGCATGGTTATCGGCACGCATCTTTTGTGTTTCAATAGCAACATCCATTTGAATATCGAATGAACCTGATTCACGGTTTTGCGCTGACTCTAAATACTCAAGCGGTTGAGGATCGTTTTCATCACGTGTCCATTGCGTACGATACGGCGCTAGAGCTTCGGTTGTTACAATCCAAGGGGAAACGGTTGAGGCAAAGTTTTTAGCTAAGAATGGACCTAGAGGTTGATATTCCCAAGCCTGTAAGTCACGCGCTGACCAGTCATTAAATAAACAGAAACCAAATACATGGTTTTCTGCGTTTTCAATAGCAATGTGCTCACCTAGCTCGTTACCCTTACCTAGGTAAATACCTAATTCTAATTCGTAATCTAAACGCTTACATGGACCAAAAGATGGCGTATCAGCGTCAGGCGCTTTAGTTTGTCCTTTTGGACGAGGGAACGCTTGACCAGACACATCAATCGACGATGAACGGCCATGATAACCAATTGGTACCCACTTGTAGTTAGGTAAAAGTGGGTTATCAGGGCGGAACAAGCTACCTACAGCAGTCGCATGATAAATTGAAGTATAAAAGTCAGTATAATCGCCAATATGACATGGCATTGAGTATTCAACGTCAGATTGTGGAACCAACGCACCTTCAAGTGTATTTTGGTGATCAGAACCTTCACGCAGTGCACGTGAAAGCGCAAGGCGAAGTGCAGACCAGTATGATTGGCCCATACCCATAAATTCATTTAATGCAGCGGCGTTAGCTGCTGTAACAGCACTGTGTGCTTCACCAGAGAAAATCCCCGCTTCAGCAACAATGGCTAAATCTAAAACTTGGTCGCCAATGGCAACGCCACCGCGAAACTCTTCGCTGCTATTGGCACGGCGAAAAATGGCAAAAGGTAAGTTTTGAATAGGGAAATCGGTACCTGATTGGTTTGCGCTTGCAACCCAGCTAGTTAAGCTATTATCGTGTGTTTCGTTAATAAAAGACATCATCTTTCCTGTTTAACTAAAGTTAGGGCTATTTTGCCTTAACTTAAATAGAAAAGCAGCTTACTTAGAAATAAGTAAGCTGCTTGTACATAGTTGCTTTAAGCGAGCGTTAAAGTACGCCGCGACGCTCTTGGTCACGTTCAATTGATTCGAATAACGCCTGGAAGTTACCTTCACCAAATCCACCGTCATCAACACGTTGGATCATTTCGATGAAGATTGGGCCAAATAGGTTTTTAGAGAAAATCTGTAGTAAGTAGCAGTTTTCACTTTGGCTATCGACCAAGATCTGGTGCTCACGAATTTTGTCTTTGTCTTCTTTTACCCAAGGTACACGTTCAAAAATAGTGTCATAGTATTCAGGGATGATATCTAGTGTTGCAATGGTTGATTGATCAAGTTGATCAAGCGAACCAACTAAGTCATCAGTTAAGAATGCAAGGTGCTGTACACCAGGGCCATTGTATTCATTTAGATATTCATCGATTTGGTTATTGTCGTTGCCTTTACCTTCATTGATTGGGATCGAGAAAGTACCACAAGGTGACTTAAGCGCGTATGAGATGAGCGCTGTTTTTTGACCTTTGATATCAAAGTAACGTACCTCCGTGAAACCAAATACGTCTTTATAAAAGTTAGCCCATGTTTCCATCGTGCCTTTGTAAACATTGTTAGTCAGGTGATCGATACGAATGAACCCTTTATCTTTAACAATGCGTTGCTCTTCTAAATCAACAAAATCATTGTTGTAGATAGAGCCTTTGTCACCAAATACGTCGATGAAATAAATCAGGCTGTCACCAATACCGTAAATTGCAGGGTAAGGTAGGTTTTTGTGTGTTGAATCTGTGGCTGGTTTTGCACCACGCTCAACAGCAACTTCAAAGGCTTTTTGTGCGTCTTTTACTCTCCACCCCATAGAGCATATTGCTGGGCCGTGGCTTTTAGCAAATTCAGCAGAGAACCCTTCACGCTCATTATTCAGCAAGAAGTGAATGTCGTTTTGATTATAGTAAGTGATATCTTGGTCTTTGAATGTCTTTAGTTTTGAGAAACCAAAGTCAGTAAAGACTTTATCCATATAATCAGCGTCAGGTGTTGCGTATTCAGTAAACTCAATACCAACCAAATTTAGTGGGTTATTTTCTTCACTCATTGTCTTGCTCCAGCAATTAAGCACGTTAGATTGCTTGTTAGATTTATTCTCGTTGAGTGGATAATTAATCAAAATGAGGCAAAGGGGAAGGTTTAGAGATGATTTCGCTATGATGCTCTTTGTAAATTTACTTGCACAAAGCCAGCTTAAAGCAGTAGTGATTCTGACACATCGAATGAATGAAATTAAAAGTCGTGTAACTTTTTACGTTTTGGATTAATGAATAGTGTGTATTCTTGTTTGTTTCCATTTTTAGTTATTGTTAATTATAGATTTTTTAATTTTCAGATATTATGTGATCCGAAAAGTAGATTATCGATAAAGTGTGAGAGATAGGGCGATTATTATATTTAAGTGTAAACAATTAAATACACTTTAATAGTAAGGAGGTTCGTATTGACAAAAAACCACGCCAATAGGACGTGGTTTTTTGACATATAAAGTGCCGAATTATTGCTTCGTAGCAGAGATTTCTAGTTCTTCAGCTAATATATGTTCTTGTGTATGTGGTTCGTGGCTGCCTTCAGCACCGTGCATCCACTCGACTAGGCGATCACTGAGCATGTACATTGTAGCAGCTGAAATTAGCGCGGTCGCACCTAAACCAATAAAGATGCTCATGGCATTATTCATTGCTTCTTGGCCTTCGCCTAGGAAAGAACCAACAAACCCTGCAATTTTATTTGCAATCGCTGTACATAAGAACCAAATACCCATGAGTAGAGATGCTAAACGTAGCGGCGCCAACTTACTTACCATAGACAGCCCAATAGGTGATAGACATAGCTCACCCAAGGTATGGAATAAATAAAACAGGACTAGCCACATCATGCTGATCTGCAGTGACCCTTCTCCAGACCCTTCAGTGATCAATGCTAGCATCATGGTTAAGAAGCCTAGTGCTAGAAAAACCAAAGCCATGGCAAATTTAACCGGAGAGTTTGGCTCACGCTTATCTAGTTTGAGCCAAACCATTGCAACGAGTGGCGCAAAGATAATAATAAATAAAGAGTTCAAAGACTGGAACCAAGAGGCTGGAATTTCAAAGCCCATCAGCATACGGTCAGTATAGTCATTGGCGAATAAGTTCATCAAACCACCCGCTTGTTCAAAGCCCATCCAGAAAATGATACTAAATACACTCATAGTAAAAATAACTTTAATTCTGTCTTTTTCAATGCGTGTAAGCGGCTCTTTGGTGCCGGTTGCTGATTGTGCCTGAGAAAGCTTAGCGGCAGGTACAACCCCAATATCGCCTAAGTATTTTTTACTTAAAAGCATTTGCATGATCACGGAGATAACCATACCAACCCCCGCTGCAATAAAACCAGCTTGCCAATTAACGACGGCAGCAACGTAACCTGCCACTAATGGACCTAGTGCACCACCAATGTTGATACCCATATAAAAGATAGTAAATGCACCGTCACGGCGTTTATCACCTTCATTATATAAATCACCGACCATGGTTGAGATGTTTGGCTTGAACAAACCGTTACCTAAACACAGTAGTGCAAGGCCAAGATAAAATACATTCTCTTGCATACCCGCTACTACGCTGTGTGGTATTCCCATAATGAAGTGACCAAGCGCCATTAAAATACCACCAATAATAATAGCTTTACGCTGACCTAATACATTATCTGCTAACCAGCCACCAAACAGTGGGGTTAAGTATACGGCCATGGTAAAAGTACCATAGAGGCTAAGGGCATCGGCGTTTGACCAACCAAATCCGCCATCTTTGGTCATTGCTACGAGGTATAAAACCAATATGGCACGCATACCATAGTAGCCAAAACGTTCCCACATCTCTGTGCCGAATAGCAAGAATAAGCCTTTAGGGTGCCCTAAAAACTCACCTGCTTTAGGTAATGAACTCATAAATACTTCCTAATTAAATCAAATGTGTTGTGTGGCCTTATAATTATCATGACGCAAATATACGTACTTGAATGGGTGGCCTCGTTTTTATGTATTTCCGCTAGTTATGACGAATATAACGACTAACTATGCAAAAAAGGTGCGTTAGTATACCGAGCAGCTTGCATTTGGGGAAGGCTTTAGAGGCTTTGTACCTTTAAATAGGCAATAAAAAGCCAGTCAATTGACTGGCTTTAAGATAAGTAAAGACTAACAAAGCTTAATTACAGTAATCATCCACAAACGTTAAGTCATTAACGTGTGATGCAGCATCCATTAAGTAGGTTGATACCGCCGTAGCTGGATTTACTGAGTAAATTTTTGCATTTTCGCCGGCATTACGACCAGAAACATATAAGGTTCCATCGTCGCTTATGGCTAAACCTGCTGCCCAGTTAATGCCGTGGTCGCCAATTTTATCAAGGCTCATGTCACCATCATCAATCGTATAAAGAGACTGACCTGTTAAAACATATAATGTGTTGTTGTCTGCAGAGTAGGCAATATCACCATGTTTAAAGTCGTCACCAGAAAAAGTCATTTTACCTAAAACTGTTTTCGCACCTGTTTGTAAATTAAAGTCGTACATGTACGTTTTACTGGTTGAACGCAGTGATTGGCCATCTGGTGTCACAGCTGAACGATAAATTGGGTACGAGGTTGCATCGGCAGCTTCACTTTCGGTGTTACTCGCCAAGTCTAGCGTCCAAAGCTTAGAAGCTTTCGTGCTTTTATCTTGCTGTTCCATGAAATACAACACGCCATCTTTACTGGCAATGTTTGATGCGGTGTGAGAAACGCCAGTTAATTTACTATACGTGCCATTATTTATGTCAAAGAAATATACATAGCCTCGTTGGTCTGAGCCAAAGTCATTAATACCGAAAAGCCCAGTTAAACAGGCGCGGTTAGCAATACCAGTAACAGATACATTATCGATGAAGCCACCATAAGAGTCTGATGTACCAGTGCCTGTGAATTTTAGCTCCGTTTCTGCTGAACTGGCCGTAACATTAACCGATACATGCTGCCAACCCCTAGTGGTGCCGTTTAAACTCGCAACTTCTACACCATCCCAATACACTTTTGCTTGGTTTGTGTCACTGTTATTGACAACACGGGGTGAATAGTAAAAGCTTAAAGTATAGGTTTGGTTGGCCTGTGTAGACAGGGTTTGTATTACGCTATAGTTGGCCGTTGAGTCGAGCTCTATGTATTGGTTGCCTTCTTGCGGTGTAATGATCCCCAGGGTATTGGTTTGAATCTCAAACCGAGCACCAGCTCGTTGCCAGCCCGTCATGTTATCAAGTAGAGTCCACTTTTGAGAAACAACATCCTGTTCAAATGAACCATTCACTACCAAATTATTCGCAAAAGCAGTATTAAGCGAAACAAGCGATGCCAAGCTCAAAGAAAGAAAAGATAGTTTCATATAAGACTCCAAAAGCAAGAAACGGTAAGATATAAATCGTCAAAGTATAAATTTCTAATCATATTGTCGTATTTTTTTATGTCATGGTCAATTAAACGACAAAAAAACGCACGATGATATTATTCCTATTTGCTGGAATAAACTATTTTTAATCCTTTTGGGTTATTTTTCTTTTGGTAATGATAACCAACCCGGTTTCTGTCCCCTGTTTAGCTTGGCTAAAACTGAAATCGCTTTTTCAATGGTGATACGTTGCTGCGCAATATCGATGTAAACTTGTTGTGCTGTTTTCTTTCTTTTTACCGCGGCCCCCGCATCTAAAAATGATTCGATAACTTGAAGAATAAACGTGACTAGCTTTGAGTGGCGCGCTGCGTGAGTGTCATTGTTGATCACCGTATGCGCATGGGTCAGCTTTTCCTTTATATGATTAATTTCAGCTTGACTAAATTCATTTTGTGCGTGTGAGAGCGCCGAGATGCTAATTAACGCGTTATCGAGGTAGTCAGTTTCTAATACACTGAATCGGTCTTGTTGGGCAAATTGCATCAAGAGCGCGCGAAATTCAGCTTGGTTTATTTGTTTGTTTAAAAGCTTTTTACACTGTTGGTGAGTTTTTTGATATTTTTGCCATGCGTAAACATAATTTAATCCGGCCCCTTTTATATTTTGCATACCCACAATAAGCTGATGTTGATTGTGACAAGCGAGGTGGCTGATTTCAATTGTGAGAGAATCTGGTGTGATGTGCGGGTTATCAATCATAACACAACGTTGACTAAATAATGTGATTAGTGGTTTCAGCTTTAGGGTGGTGATTGCCTGTGTTTCTAGCTTTAATAAAGGCTGTAATAGTGTAAAGTGAGCAAAGCTGAGCATTAATAGATCAATTTGCCTTTGATCATTATCGAGCTTATTAGCCAACGCATTTTTCAGAGCTTCACTGTTTGTTAAGTCATCATGGGTCAGCGGGGCATCAGGAAAGGTGACATTGGCTTTGTCTAGCCACTCGGGTATATCCGTTGCGATATTAAATTGTTTTATAAGGCGTTTTAAATCTACACAGTCTTGGTTGCTGATTATACGCGCTATTCGTGATTGTAATGCTTGTTCTAAATAGGCATAAAAACCATCGACGTTACTTCCGACGACCACGACATAATCAAAGCTCAAGTCTTCAATGACGATTTGCGCAAACACTTTAGAACGAGCGACCCTGTCATTGCGGTTGTTAATAAGAGCAATGGTTTGAATATGGGGGAGGTCATTCATATCAAACAAACTTAAACGCCGCCAATTTTCTAATGTCGCTAAGCGCTCATTGGCAGACATACTGTTAACAAAAGATTGTTTTATCGTGCCGATAGGTGCGGCATCAAAATGTTGCAAAACGCCAATATCTGGAACAATACGCTCAGCTGTTTCTTTATAGACAAAGTCTTTTTCAATGCCAATATATTGTGCCATTTTTACCACCAGCGCAATATTGTCGGGGTGCTCATCATATGGATACAGCGCCCGTATATCAGGGGTAATTTGAAAGCCATCTCCCCAATGTACTTGAATTAATGTGGTGTCATTTTTTGTCGCCGCTTCATTGAGTATGGGCATCATTGTTTGTTCAGACGTAAACACCTGCGTATCTTCGCCAATAAATGCTGACATTTCACGCGCCACATCAATGCCTGTTGGGCCGAGTATGTCTTCGTGATCTGGGTAAGCGTTGGTGATGGTCGCAAAGTTGTCTTGCATCCAGCGGCGCAAAATTTTCACATATCTGGGTGTTAACCCCATACATTCCCATAAAAATACATCTGCTTTTACTGAGGTTGCAAATGCGAGGACATCACTTTGCTCCCATATACTGGCTTTATCAAAAGGCCTAAATAGTGGGATCTCACATTGCTCACCAGAGCTTTTTGAGTAAATCATCATGGCCTCGCAGCCGGTTGTTTTTGTAATAACTCGCAGAGCAAGACTGCTAAATAGTGCTGCTTTCAAACGTTCTGTACCTGACTTTCCACGGGTGCCCCAGCCACCAATGCTGACAGGGATATGTTTGCGATTGTGCATAATTTTACGGCTAATAAAAATGTGCCGCCCCCAGAAGTAGCCTATAAAGCCAACCACAAAGAATACCAGTTGAGAGAGTGTATTTTGATAAATTGAGTACAGATATTCTTTGAAGCTAAGCCAAATATTGAGTAAGGGGGCTGATAAGGTGAGTCGTTCGAATAGTTTTTTAATTCCGGGTTCAACAGGAAAGCTCGCACCAGCTAAACTGCCATATGCTTTAAATGTTAAGGTGAAACCGAGGGTATTTAGGTGCTCAATAAAGCGTTGTTGTTCTAATTCATTCCCTTTTCTGAGTTTGTCTAAGGTTTTAAAGTGATAAGAGAGATACCAGTAAGCTTTGGCACGTTGCCACAATGAGGTGGGTTTTGATATTGCTAAAAAACCATCTGGCGTGTAACTCTTTGCTGGGGCTGTCAGGTTGTCTTGGCTTAAAATAGACAGTAAATAGTCGATTAATGGCAAATGGGGTCGCGCGCTAAGCTCAGATAAATGATAAAGAGGCTCTCCCGGTACATTGGTCTCACTGATTTCTGCTACGGTACAGCTTGGCACATGCAATTCAGCATTTGGTTTTTTGGCTAGGACATGGCTGAAGCTTTGCCTTTTGTCTGTGCTAGGGTGAAAAAACTCATGCCAAACACGCCAAATCCGTCGGCCCATTTTATATCCGATACGAATCGACCATGAATTACCACGGGTTTTGCCATTAAAGGCGTGTTGTTGCTGTGCTCGGTAGCTCAGAGCTCTGCCTAATGCTTCATGCGGTGTATCTGTGGGGAATTTAATCGCCACCCCAGCCGCAATTTGCGTATCCAGTTCTGCGATGAGTGTTTGTTGGTAAAAGCTCGAGAGTTGCTCTCTTGTGCGTGTAATACATCGCTTAATAGCTATATCTTGTGATACTAAGAGCGCGATATTGAGCTGTTCTATGAATTGCGTAAAAATGGTATCCGGTTCATCACTTTCTAATTGCATATTCAGCATGATGCGGGCACTTTGTTCCAATGCAATACGTTTAATTGCCATGCTATCTGGGCCATCAACTACTTTACACCAAAGTTCAAAAGACAGAAAACCTTCACAAAAACGTGCCGCTGAGAGCTGTTTAATGATGGTAAACCTCACAGCATCGCAACTCTCTTCAATAAAGCGCGTTTGCAGAATATTTTTAGCTAACTGGTCTGAGAAATGATTGATTTGTTCGATGAGCGCTTGGCGCACTCGCGGGTAAGGATGCTGAGCGCATTGAATGATTAAACGCTCATCTTGCACACTCAGCACGCTTTGGCGACATAGTACTTTGGGTATCGCACTGAGAATGAAAAGTTGGTCATTATCCTTTGCTTGGTGGGGGTAACTATTAACCGACTCATCGAGCAACGCCCACATATGGCTGCGAATAAAAGTCGGTCTTTGGTGAATTAAGATCTCTAAAATATCAATGATGGCTAGGTAGGGGGTATTTGGATTCTCAAGTTGCTCAACAAGCTTTGCTATAAGTTCAGAGTCTAAATCAGGGCCACCGTTACATTCGTGAATTAAAGCGACCTGATTTACTAATGCTCTGATCATGCCATGACGAACATGCGCATTCGGGCTGCCTTCTAGCAGCCGTAAAAAGAAGGGTTGTAAATCAAGCTTTTCCCAAGTTTGGGTTAATAATGCCTCGTTGCTTTTTAGATATCGCTTTGTAATAGCCCCCAGCTTGGAGATCAAAAACTTTAGGCTTTGCTCAATGTCAGCTACCTGGCTTTGATAACGACTAATCACGGCGCCTTCATCAAACCAGCGAGAAAAGGCGGCTTCATCTGCTTTTAGCTGTTCTGCTGTGGCACCGAGCTCTTCTGCGTAGTTGAGGACATGAAGTTCTTTTTCGGCATCAAAATCCGTTTTTGCTAGCCGTTCTATGAAGTTTTTATATCCTGCTTCAAGTTTTTGTAAACTGACATGGAGTTGTTCAATTTTATAACGTAAAAAAGCAATAGTTTGCAGCTGTAACCAGTCAATTTGGTGTTCAGCTTCTGGTTTGTGTTTGATCAGCTCCCAATTGGCCAGCTCATCTACCAAAGTTTGATATTTGTGATGGTACAAGTTTAACCAAAACTTCTCAGTGTCGGCAAAAAGGATACTTTCAAGGTGTTGTTGTAATTTTTCAGTGGCCATAAATATCTTGTTCAGCAAAGTGTGAAAGCTGGAGTGACTTAAATAAAATCTCGTCGTGTGCAAATGGTGCAAAGCCGGTATTTTGTAAATTGCCTAAGTTGACTTCAAAACCAATGGCATGTTGATTATTAAACCAGTCTTGAGTCCAACTAAGCTTAACCCAGCCCGCAGTAGTGTCACTAAAATCATAGAGTGTTTGCCAGCTCAACTGTGTCAGGTATCGCCATGTATCATTAGGCCTATTGTCATCTGCGAACTTGTATATACTCTGTAGCTGAGCGCTGAATATTTGGCCTTGATAGTACTGCTCAACCGTTGCGTTAAAATAGACATTATCAAATGATTGCCAATCTTGGTTAGCAATTCCTCCCATACCTAAGCTCACTTGGTTATCGACCCAAGGTTGATATCTATATTCATATTCAGCTTGCCAGCCATGCATATGATCTTGGCGGTAGAACCCAAAAATACTGGGGTTAATTTTTAAGTCATCAAGGTACTCTTGCGTACTGACACTGGTGTAATAATAAAATGGTTGCCACCACCATTGATGCCGATGACTTTTATCATTACGCCAACTCTCTCCGATACGAAAACGTGCTAAGCCTGCATATTGGCTTTGTGATAGGACACTACTATCTTGCCAACGATTAAATAAAGCAGCTTCAGTAAACCAATGGCTATTGTTGTCTTGCCAATTGTGAATGGCGTTGACTGCATAGATGTCGTAATTGTGGTTATTTAATGAATAAGCCGCCTCAATTCGATACCAATGCTGCTTATTGTTATTACGCAAGCGAATACCAAAGTCTAAGCTATGATTCGCTGGTAAAGGTTCGCTGGTTTCGAATATACCTGAGCGGCCATAGCGCATAAACCCTTCTATGTGGGTTAAGTTGCCATCCATAGCCAACGTATTGTCTATAAACGTTTGTGCCATCGGTTGTTGTATTAACTTTGGCTGCTGCGCAATAAGAGGCGTGACGGGAGATGACGCTGAGAGTGTGTGGGTATTTGGTTTAAGTTGCCAACTAAATACACGTGACAATTTTGAGTGCGAACTTGGTAAAAATAATTTTCCAGCCGGGTGAAAAATGACTCGCTCAGCACGCTGCATCTCATTAATGGTTTCAATTTTTAATACTTGGTCTTTTTGTAATTGCATTACCGTGGGCTGCTGTTGTGTCGCAAAATAAAACAACTGTTTCGTATCAAGGTCAATGTTTTGCCATTGGCCTTGCTGAAACACCATGATGCTGACATTGAGCAACTGAGATACATAAGGGTTTATCCAATTTAAACTAATGTGAGAGTGCGCTCTTTGATCTTCTGTTAATGCATATTCCATAGGGCTATGAGGGGTCACGGGCCACACGACGTGTTGGTTTGCCGCTTCGATCAGTACATTGGCATACTGATTGGGTTGCAGCTCTGTGGGTGCAAACGTAAATTTGAGTTTAATTGGCAAAGCGTGAAGTTCGCTTATATCAAGGTGTAGAGTATGGTTCGCGCGTAATAATACGCCATCAAGTTGGATATTTTTACTTGAGTGGCGGCTAATTTGTTCGGCTAAACTGCGTTTCAAAATAGCATCAGAATCTACTAATTGGGTTCCAGCATAATCACTGTACTCTTTACTCGCTTGCCAATGACCAAAATGCTTCACGCGGCTCATCAGCGTGGCGAGATCTACGGGTAACTTTTCACTTGTCATTCTAGCAAAGAGTGCGATGAATTCATGCTCAAGTAATTGTTCATTCTCTAAGCGCCATAATGCATTGGTGAGTAGTGTTTGTAACGAAATAGAGGGGTTATTAATGATTTCATCAAATGGTGTAGAAAATAAAAAGTCGACGGCGTCCGTGTGTGGTTGTGGTGTGTCTATATGACTTTTGTGTAATGCTCTAATACTCACAAAGCTATCAGAATCGCTGTGTATGTAGATGGTTTGCCCTTTCTTTAGGTTAATTATACTTTCACTGGCAACTGAGAGACGTGCGCTGAGTGTCGGTATTTGGGCTGTTGAGGCGATATCTGAATACAGCGGCATGATAGCCTGTTTTGTACGAGTATCGATATGCAACCACTGTGTGCCACTTGTCGCAGATTCTTGCCAAAGGGCTCTGGCTCTAAATTGCAATTTGATATCGCTGGTGGCTTTTAATGTGATGCCTTTTCCTTTCGAAACGGAAAAGACTTTATATTGGCTGGTTTCACCCAGAACGTTATCGGTCCCAAAGTGTGTGATTTGATAATGGTCTTTTTGTTGGGGCTGTGGATCCGTTAAGCTGCGGTAATTGCTGACTTGCAGCGGGGTAGGGTCTAACGACAAAACACCTTGTGAGTCGTGTACTGACCATAATGCAGCTAAGTACTTTTGCTGTAACAAAAATTGTTGCTCAGAAATTTTGGTGCACTGCGTTAGCTCAGCGATAAAAACCGCGCAGAGTCCTTGAAGTTGGTAGTTATTATGATTGTTTTGATAAAACGTTATTAATTGTGTAGCTGCAAATATTCTCAAATGAGAGTCAAAAGATTGTAACAAACCTTCTAAATAGCTTTGCGCTAAGCGCTGCTGATTTAAGCGTTCTAATGCTTTAACTCTTAGCTGCCAAGCGTTTTTCTTAACGGCAAAATTGGGGCTCGACACCAGTTGTTTAAGAATAGGCAGGGCTTCAACAGGGTTGCTGTTCAAATACTGTAATGCATTGCCGAGCAGGCGATGCTCATTTACGTGGTTGAGTTGTGAGTCACTCGTCGGTGATCTCGGACTACCTTCTATGTAAGGCGTGATGCTATTGAGGTATGCATTGGCAGTGCGTTGGTTTAAGGTATTTAAGTGTGCGTATAATGCGGGGGCTTTTTCTTGTAAGGTGCCTTTTTGTATATAAAGTAATTCGTTGTTGGGCAAAGGTAATAGGTCATCAACCTGTACGGCCAGTTCAATGGTTTTATTATCCGTTAAAAAGCGCATAGTATTTATATTAAACGCAAGCGGCAGTGTAATTTTAGTAAAGTGTTGGTTCGCTGTTAGCTGCACGGTAAATTGCTGCTCCGGGGTGATGGCTGTTAATAGCGTGTCTTCAGAAGTTCGAGCTAACAGGGTGATATAATTTCTCACTCGGTTCAAATTTGCCCAATCAAAAGTCAGTGTTTCATTGAGCGTGTGTACCAAAGCGTCTTGTTTCAATGTGCTCGAATATAAACGGTTAAGTACTTTTCTTGGTGCTTGTTTTACAGTGACTTGCTTTACAACAGAGTGAGCCTCTTTTGTCATTTTGTTTGCTTTAGGCCATATAAACCTTTTTGTGCTGATGGTACTGAGTAAATCTTGGTGACGCCTTTTTTCAATAGGGTTTGCTTTGGCAAAATTAAAATTTAACAAATCATTAAATTGAGCATCGATATAAACATGCGATAGCGTCTCGTTGAGGTTATTGATCCAGTAGGGGTTAAACATACGCTCATGGTATTTTTGTGCGGCAGATGTATCGTTAATTCCTCGGTGCATTTGTTCCAATTTGATCAGTGTAGGAGCATGACTTTTTACCGTTAAATAGCTGTCTTTTGGCACAGCAATGTAGTCGGTATTGGCAGTGCTGACCTTGTGCTGTATATATTCATTGGCTTGTTGATCACCAATATTAATAATACTGACAGGGTGCTGATTGATGTAAAGGCTCACACTGCCATTGTCTATTAAAGATGTAAGGTCTTTTCTTACTGTGACTTTTAATTTTTTTGCCTCAGAAAAATACGTGGTAACTTGCTCGTTATGAGGTAGCTGATAGTAGGTTTCATGATCTTGCGCAAGCGTTAATCTGGTGGAATTTAGTGGCAATTTAAGGCTACGTCTAAACGCAGAAGCATGTGAATGGTATTGGCCTAACCAAACTTGATATTTATGCTGTGCTTCGCTGGGATTACGAAACGTGATGAGTTGATCTGTGTGCATAACAGGTAATTGGCAGCGCGCTTTATGGCAAGTAAATTCTTGTAAGGTCATTTTTCGCATCATCAAGTGCGTCGGACCTTGCCATACTTCAACGGTTTTTAATAGCTTAGCGGGTATATCAAGCCATTGACCTTGGCTAACCAATGTAACCTGCTGAGCGTACGCATTGAGCCTGAGGTATTGTGAGGGTGTTGAAAGTTGCTGCGCGTTTGGTAGCTGTAACCAAATAGGTGCAGTTTTTAATGGTGTCGTAGAGCTGTGCGCTTGCAGAGCCCAAAATAAAACAAGAAGGCTTAAATAATACGGCTTAAACATGTCGTAAACTTTTTCAATAGTGATGATTCTTGACGTAACCGTGTTCGGGTCTGTTTGCTTAATTCTATATGAATAAATGAATGGGACTGTAGACCAAGTTTATGGACAATATTTTGGGTACCTCCGAGCTCCTTTATTGATATGCCATATAAAAATGTTGTTAAGCCTAACTGACTCAAACAGCGTGTAAGCTGTTGCCCAGTTAAATTAGAGGTTTTTCCTTGGCTGACAATAATATCTGCGGTTTTCCCCTGTTTAGTACGGCGCTTTTTATTACTGAAACCATGGATTTGAAATACTTTTGCATTGATATTATGGGTTTGATATGCAATTAATGCGGCATTGTGGATATTATAAGGTCGCTTTGAGAAGTCCATAGGGTAAGTATCTGGGCTTTTTACATAGCGTTGATGAGAATTACTCACCATGACTTGGCAAAGCGTGTCATAAATGAATTGGCCAATGGGTAAAGTGCCCATGTCGTAAAATTTATGAGGCACAGAGACAATACAGCGCTGGTTTAATGGGTTAAAAAAAACATGTCCACCGCCATCTTGCATTGTGGTAGCGCGCAATATCCATTGTTGACCTGACTGCTGAAGTTGCCACGGAGCGATGTCTGTGGGCGTTTTGAACCACGAAAGCATGTCTTTATACAGTGGTTGCGTATAGTGACTAAATGCACAGCTTGAGAATAAAATACTCACTAGGTAAAAACTAATTGGTTTCATATAACCACCAGTTTGCTTGTTTTTGTTGTTCTGTTGTTTCTTTTAATACGCTTATCCAAATGTCTTGTTCTGCTTGTATCGTTAATTTCTCTAATACTTTTAAATCGTTATTAATCGGTACTGTCATTGTAGGGTAGCTGAAAAGTGTAGTTTGGGCAGGGTGAAGTAAAAAAACTGAGTCTTTATTAGCATCGATTAACGCGTAGCGCTTTTGTAAAATTGTATATTCATCAGTGACTTGATCCGATAATATGCCCTGCAAACGGGTATTAATCGTTACTGGGTCTGATTGTGCTTTATCTAAATAGGTTTTGATCACTACAGATTCGGGCCGTTCATTAAAACGCAGCGTGAGAGGAGTTCCCTTTTTTAGTCGAAATAGGCGTTGCTTTACCCATTCTCTATGCCTTCCAAGGTTTGTATAGAGCTTCGCATTCATGGCCTGACTTGTGATTTTTACGTTTTGAGCGAGTTGCTCAAGAGGGTATTCACTATAGAAAGGCGGCGTGTCAGAGATAATAAGCAGACGAGATTTAGCTAACAGAGAAGCCTCAGGTAATATTATGTCTTTTAGACTTGTGATGGCTGAAAAATGAAAGTCTTTTGGTGGCTCAGCTGGTTGAAAGTATTTAGGTTCACTTTTTACTAACGCCGTATTAGAACGGGGGAGTATGGCTGTGAGATCAGTACCATAGTAATACGTTTGTTCAATGTCAGTCTCAGGGGGAGACTCGAATAAGCGCACATTTAACAGTCTTTGCTGTTCTGTGAAACTAAAATCATTTTCGGCTTGTTGTGAGAACCAAGCACCTACCTCGGTAAAAATGCTCGAATCTGTTTGGCAAAGTGTGCCACACAGTGCAACTTGATAATGGAATTGTTGTTCTCGAGATTGTAGTTTTACACCTATATCATGCTTACTGTGAATGGATAAAAATGCACTGCCTTTTGGAATACGTAAATAAAACCGCTCTGCATCGGTTGTAATATTTCGCAGTGTGTCGGGGGTTATTACGCGGTCAAATAACGCGTGTCCGCCTTTAAGTTGTAATGCGTGAGTGGTGATCAGTTGTTTATTTTTGTCATATAAAGAAACAGAAACATGGCTGTTTGGCGCACCTCTAAATTGTAGGTTAACATCGCTATTTGGGGTCACCAGATAATGCGCAGATAAGCTTTCATCAACTTGGTAATAATAGCTGTGTGATGGTGATACGGGGGTTGAATCGGACAAAAACCAACTTGATTGCACGGGTGTTGCTGATGTGATCACGATGAGCCCGGGTGCGACATCTGAAAACCGGTATGTATCCGCGGGTGCTAGTTTATTAAACGATAACGACTTTGGTGCTTGTTGTTGTTTTAAGTCGTACCAGGTAATGCTCACATCGTCACTATTGCCGATTATTCGTGTCGTAATATCACCAGGTTCATAGACTCTAAAAGACGCTGATAATCTGTTATCAGTGTAAAAGCTATCAAGGTCGAGTTGTTGTGCACCAAAGTCATAATTGAGTACATGATAGGGTAATGTTTCATATAACGTATCGGCTTTAAAATCTATATCTGGTACTCCCTGAGGAGCCAGTTTAAGCCAATCAAAGGTAACAGCATTGTGTATTTCTTGGGTGGTGATCGCATTGACACCTATGGTGTGATACGCAATGGTGCGTTCACGCCATTCAACCGGGAGCTTGAGCCAAGCACTGTTCATATCTTCGGTATCAGTAGGTGTTTTGGCATGGAGCCTTACAACGACGCCTTTTAAAGCAGCGTCTTCTGGGATAACACGTAATGCAATGCGGCTAGCATGTGTCAGTTGCTCGCTACTAATATAAAAAGACTGCCCAGAAGAAACTGATAATGCCGCTTTATTTTCAATGATTTGCTTAACTTGCTGTTGATCTGCA
Source organism: Pseudoalteromonas aurantia (assembly GCF_005886875.1). Classification (GTDB taxonomy): domain Bacteria; phylum Pseudomonadota; class Gammaproteobacteria; order Enterobacterales; family Alteromonadaceae; genus Pseudoalteromonas; species Pseudoalteromonas aurantia_A. The sequence continues at coordinate 35,812 of NZ_PNBY01000029.1, forward strand.
TCTAGCGCTAGCTTAGATGCATGATGGTACACTTTACTGATGAGTTCGACATTATTTTGGTCGAACAAGGTATATTCTATGGCGTAATTGATTGGCTCATCGAACGCAACTTGTTGGGCAAAAATCGCATTTGATAACACACGCAAATTATAGGTTCTCGACGGAGAAAAATTATAAATTAGCGGCTTATCTTGCTGTAACCAGTGCACGTTAGAGCGTGTTTCTTTATCTGAGCGCTGCGCCATAGGTTCTGCTGATTGCAGCCATAAAGAAAAACGAACGCCAAACCATGCTATGGCAATAAGCACTAGCAGCCATGCACTGATCCTCAGCAGCCACTTAATGTAAAACATGCTTACCTCCTATTACGGCGGCTTGATACATGGCTTGGTCAATAAGTTTATTTCTGGTCGGTAAGTATAGTGCTATCAGCGCGTTATTTTTTTTGAATGCGATGGCAAGTTCATTTTCAGGCTTAAATCGTATGGCTTGTATGGTGCAGCGATTGTCAACTTGGCAGTAATGTGTGAGGAGCGGCAAATGCTGCGATATAGCATATTCGCTCGTTGTTTGGCGTAGCTGAGTCAGGTCATCTTGGTCTAAGCTTATCCAATCATCAGGCCCCAGTGTGGCCAGTGCTAAAGCGGTTAATTGGGCGACCTCAGAAATCGCTAATAACCTTTGTAAGAGCGCTTGTTCTGAAATGGAAAAATGTTGTTTAAAGTCTGATGCAAGCCATAACGTCGCCAACTCGCTATTGGGCGCAAACAGCTGGTAACCTGTTTGCGGAGAGGTACCAAGTTCAAGACCTCGAGTAGCGACTTGTCCAGCGACCACTTGATGCTCTACACCTAGTTGCGTTAGAGATTTACGTAAATCTCGAAGTGTATGATTTTGTCTTGCATGAGGATGAGTAAATTGGAATGCAATGGCGCTGGGTCTAATGTGAGAAGGCGCACTGTGGCTACGTATTTGCAAGTTCAAAATACCTTTGTCAAAATCATGTCTTAACGCACTTTGGTGCACAATATTAAATAAAGATTTTACATTAGCAGGGGTCATGACATTAGAAGTTGGGTTCGCATAAGGGTGAGCGCCCGCCACAGACAGAACTTTGCCTTGCATATGGGCAAATAATTTAGCAGAAAACTTTAATGTATTACTTTCAAATAAAGGACGAGGTACTTGCACATTTAACGACTCAGCTGGATTTAAATTGATAAAGTAAATGCCCTGACCCCGTTCAAAAAATTGCTGCTCTGGGATAGGAGAAAGCATGAGGTAGCGACCTTGTTGAGAGTTAATTAAGGTCAGTCTATAGCCTACCATCTTTGCGATATTATTGATTTGGTTTAGTCGGTTCATTATATTGTCGTTAAGCATCCGCGTGTTTAACCCGTCAGTCAAAATGTAGAGCGGGCGCAATATTTCAAACTCCCACAATGCGGCTTCATTATTTGACAGTAATTGAAAATGGCCACTGCCTTTTGCGCTGATATGGGGAATATAGCGCTCAATGGCACTTTCTAATGACTCATTAAAGGTGGTGATGGGCGTTTGGTTTATTTGGCCATTAGCTAGCGCAACTTTTGACATTAAAGACGTATAATTGGTGGTGGTTAAAAATACTTCTAAGAACTGCCCTGCAAACTGTCCGCTCGGCAAACTAAACGCGCTAGCCAAACCAAAAGCACTATTATTACAACTGAGTAATTCCCGCAACTCTTTTTGGCTAATGGCATTAGGTAGTTGGTTATATGCCCAAAGTTGACATTGATGCACGAAAGGGCTGTTATTTAATACGCTTTGACTGCGGTTATTAATTTCTCTGACCTGAAGAATTTGTTCGGTATCGAGCGCATTAATAAAGGCTTGGTAATATTTACTTTGTTGGCTGGAAGAACTAGCACTCAATGATTGAGTTTGTTGTGTGCCAAAAAGCAACGAGTCACTTTCAAAATACGAAAAAAGTAGGCCCGCAGCATCACTAGCAAGGCGTTCTGAAGAGGGGTGTGGTATGGTTATCAAAAGCTCTGATGCAGGTTTTTTAGCCATAATAAATAAGCCTCTTAGCGAGAGCTTTCGAGCATCTTGAATATAAATATATTGCTCATCTTGGCGAAGTAAAAAGTCAAGTTTCATAAGCATCGCTCGTACTTCTTTAAATACCTGAGGGCTTTGCCTATCTCTATTTAATAACCGTATTGCAGATTGAAACTGCTGTAACTGTTGACCTTGTTGATATTGACTAATTTCGATTTGATTTTTTTGGTCGGTATATAAATAGCTTTTGTATTCACTGATCATATGAGTAAGGCCACTCACCTCATTTTGTGCTTGCAGCTCCTTTAGGTGAGCAGAACCAAATAAAGAGGGAACAAACATAATGACGAAGCCCATGGCTATCGCGATAAACCCGCCAACAACGGAAGTTTGAAATGTGGCGCGAATAACTAATCCTAACGCACTTTTTTGATATATTTTTAAAGCCAATAAAGTGGACAGCATGTAGCCAAATGCAAATGTATCAGTCACTTTTAAACTGGGGTAATATTGGATCACGACATAATTGAGAATAAGCTTATATACAAAGCCAATGTTAAAGAAAAAAAGTAATAAACGAGCGCCCTCAAAATTGGCATGACGCAAACGGGTAAAGTGTAATAGCGCACTGCCCATAATTAAAATAACGGCGGTTTCAGCAAATGAGGTAATGAGTTTGCTCGGTTGCATTAATTGCAGGGCCAATAAAGCGGGCAGCATGATGCCATTAAATTCCCAGCCATATTTTATATTGGCGCGTGATGCGATAAACGCGGTAATGACTAAAATGATGTAGGCTTTGGGGGCGGCGATGATAGATGCTGCAACAGCTTCGTACATGATGGCTAAATTGGCGATACTGAAGTTGCTATACGGCATAAGTACAAAACGGACGATTAGGTAGGTGAGTAACAGCTGAATAAGCGTTACTTTTGTACCATAACGAAAGCCCCCATTCCACATGACATTGGCGGTAAGCGCAATGATCACAAGCCCTAAACTATAAAGCTGTGACGCATAATCAAAAGTAATATCCCATTGCGAAAACACACCGGCAATGGTCGGCCAAAATAAGGTATCCATTGTGACTCGCACTAAGATACTTATCAAAATGATGGCAAAAAAGCGATCGCGGCCAAACATTTCAGCAAAACCAAAGTGTTCCATGAGTGTTTTAGCAGAGAGTTTCATCACTACATAGACAATGACGGCTTCGATAAGAATAACAATGGCTGATGTAGGGCTAACGATAAAAAGAGGAACCAAGTACCCAGGGACGACTAAGCCTGTCAGCGGAAAACCAAAGCGCAGGTTTAAAAAGCAAACCACCCCAATACCAACCCACACTGTGGTAATTACTGATTGTCCTAGGCCGCCTCCACTTGGGAATATATTTAATATCCACTCCATTAATCAGATATCCACTCAGACTGTTTTTGTATTTTTTGTTGTTGGGTCAAGGTAGATAGTTGTGAAAGTAATAGGCTTGGGTCGTCTAAATGTGCCACCAAGTCAGAAATATTAATAAATTCGAATAAAATACCGCCTACTTCAAAGGGGTCGCCAGCACTGTTTTTTATTTCTGATACACTTAGAGTGCGCACTGCGAGAATATAGACTTGCTCACCAAATACGACGGGCTGGTAGAGTTCTCCTTTGTGCAGCGTGAGGTAGCGCAGTTTACCTTTGGCTATATCATGCTCCAGTTGACCGACTTTCGATAGTAAGTCTAATGCTGTCATATCAAAAATGGCCAAACCTTGTTGGCGAGCCAAGTTCTCTAGCGCTTGATTGGTTTGGATCACTTGGCCAAATAAATTAAACAAGATGGTGGCTGAACCAACTTGGTTGAATACGTGTTCAAGTGTTGATAGCTTTTGTTCCATTTCATTAATAGAGAGCTTTATTTTTTGACTCAAAGGTTTTTCTAAGTTTAATGTAAGCGTGCGTGTCAGCACGTTTTTGCTGGCACTATCTTCTGCACTAAAAATACGATAATGAAATAACAGCTCACCAATTTGGTTGGCGAAGCGGTTAACGTTTTTTAAAAAAGCAGCTTCATTAAAATGCGCACTTGCGCAGACAGTCATCGCCCAAAAGCCTCGAATATCACCCGCATACATTAACGGAACAATATACTGGGTTTCTTCTTCGGTTATATTGTCGAAGAAGGGGCGTGTAATGCTTACCGCACCAAATTGTTTTATGGCATCTGAATAAGGTGCACGTTCATAGTCTCGACGCATTTCATGGATATTAGACAGTTGGCAATTGATTGCACGAATTTCATATAACCTATGGTCGCCCTCTTTACGGGCTAGGAAAATACTGCGGTCTAAATCGAGTTGCTGTTTAACTAGTTCAATGATGGCATCCCATGGGTTGCTTTGTTCAACGAATGATTTAGGTAAATAGCGGCCAAGCATACGTTGATGTATGTTGTTAATAATTCTTTGTAGCTCGTCTTCTTCAACCCACTTTTTAGCAAAAAACATCCATGCCAACGTGACTATGGTATAGGTTATTAGCTGCCCTACAGGGATCAATATATATAAATAGCATAACGCGAAGTAGGCACTCACTAGCCAAATAATGTTGAGGCCACTGGCAATGGCTAAATCAGTGTTGATACTAAATTTTTGATACAGCACCACAAGTATTAAAATGACAGCCAATTGCACGGACAGTGATGGCCAACCATCAAAGATGGTCACTAAGATATTTTGCTCCAGGCTATGAGCCACATAGGCATGTAAATAAGCAGGATTTTGAAAACGACTGAGTTTTGGGGCTTTTAACGCCATCCCATAGCCATGCGAATGCTGGGTTAAGAAGACAATTTTATCTTCTATTTGAGCGTGTAATATGTCGCCAGAAAGTAACCGGCTGCTTTCAAACTTTGGTAACGCATGGGGCTGCAATGAAAAATTGACTAAGGCTTTATTTGGTAACTGCTTAGACGGAAATATTATACGCCAAATATTATCACAGTCATTTACACTGAGGTTATCAAAGACAATATTATAACCGACCCAACTGCTAACGGGGGATAAGCATTGCTTCGTTTGCTTGTGCGGATATAAGACAGTATCGGTCTCATCACCGTTATTGTTTAAAATAGTATTAGAGAATACAATAATCGCCTTTGGAGAGTGGCTGTGAATAGTTTCTATTAACGCGTTGTGCTCGCCTTGTAAATTGGCACTTTCAATGACGACAATATTGGTGTTTTGCTCTGATTGTACGGCATTCAACAAGTGGTAGATTGGCGCATTCAATTTTTCTAAAACACCACTTAACTCCAGCGCGAGTAAACAAGCAACTAAACTGAGCATTAGCCAAAATGTTTTTTGGCGCCGGATGATAAAATATTGTTGTTTTATCGACATACTAGTTCTTGCTCTTAATGCTTAAAATCTGCGAAAAGATAGTGTGAGGGTTATTGGTTCATCCGTGTTTACACGCAAGAAGTCTAAACCATGCATTTTACTACTAGACCACTGCAATTGTGATAGAGTTATGGGCCTTTGCCATGAAATAAGTGCGAGTTCATCTAAATTAAGCGTGGCTTCACCTTCATTTGGTGGCGCATGGGTAAATGTTAAGTTCACGCCTCTTGCGGGTAAGTTTTCAGGGCCTAATACTTGACTATCGTCAGGCAATTCAAAATGATGTGTAAAAGGTGTCCAGTCGAAGCTAGCGGCGTCAAATAGAGGAATACGACTTGATGAAAATTCAAAGCCATCTTCTGCGGTCGTGATGGCAATTTCGGCATTCACAATGCCCGCATTATCGCCTTTGGCATAGCCAAAGAGTGTTAACTCATGATAAGCGTCAGTGACACTTTCAGCAGGCGTGACTGGCATGGTTCGTATCGTTTGCCTAAACGGTAACTTCAATGGCGTATTGTCAAATTGCGTTCTAGTAAGGCACATACCTTGTTGGTGGCGGTACGCACCAGTAATACAGGGTATAGCATCATCATCGTCATGGTTCCAACGAAGTACTTCTCCGAAGTCGCCATCGTTATCCCAATCTTCAAAGTCACCAAAAACCATGATATCCCTGCCAAGTGTTAATTGTGCTGTGGTTGTTGTACTACTCGTTACCTGTGTCAGAAAGGCGTCGCTAGGGGCGTAATTACGTAAGTCAATAACCTGACTACCAGCTTGGATAGTGACGGTTTTTGTTAGGACTACAGGGGCAACTTGAGCGCCTTGAAAGGTAACGTGGGCATATCCTGACTTGGGTATGACCGTGACGTTATCATCAGAAAATTCCGCCAATCGCCTTGATAAGTAGTGACTTAAAAAACCGCTTACTAAACGAGGTTGATAATCTTCAATATAAATAGGGTAAGCTTTCGCGTATTGGATTTTATTTGTGGCATTACCATCGATATTGACAGAGACAGCGACGCCTAACAAAGTTTCTAATCGATTTTGATCAAATATTAAATTACCTAACCCTAAAACAGCGGGTGTTGAGCCATATACTCCAAAGCCCTGTGCAACATGCGGGTGATGTGCAATTGCTAGATCTGCTGCACGACGAGAGGCAAATTCAAACCGGTTTGTGATATATCGGGTGGGCGAAAATGAGTATTCATCACCGCCATGCATTTGTACTATTGAAAAATCATGGTTTGCAGCGGCTTCGGTCAGAGCATCGTTTAATTGTTCATCATTGGTTAAATCAGCTGCTCCGCCTTTATCTATTTCTGCAATATAGTTAATTGGATTGGCATTACCTGTAATAGAGGTTGCTGAAACCAAGCCCAAACTGATGCCATTTACTTGGGTACTTAATGGTTGGTACGCTTGTGTTGCATTGTTACCCGCGCCACTATGAAGAAACCCGGCTTCGTTCACGTATTTTAATGTATCGGTTAATCCGGGCGCCAAATAGTCATAAACATGATTATTACCAAGCGCGACATAGTCTACACCAATATTTTTTAAGCTTTCTAGTGTGGCGGGAAGTGAAAAAAATGAAAACTCTTTAGTCGGGTGAACGCTGGTTGGGTTAGACAGTACTGGCGACTCCAAATTAACTGAACTAAAGTCAGCGATACGAAACAGTGGCTTTATATATTGCGCAATGGCGGTCGAACTGCTTGCTGCCGATGCTTCATTAATAAGCGCGTCACTGACATTGGGCACATTGTTAGTCATGGTGGTTAAGTTTGGGTCCATAAACCGACGGCCAAACATAGTATCGCCACCAAACATGAGGGTTGCTTGTTGAGAAGATTGGCGAGTAAGCGCTACAGTATGCTCTTGTACGCTTTCAATAATCCGGGTAATCTCAATAGAGGAGGTATAACCAATGCTTTCAACTACAACCGTGTAATTGCTTAACTTGAGCTTAGAGAAGAACGCTTGGCCATTCTCATTGGTTGTTGCTTTGTTTCCCGACACATCAACTGTTGTATTAGCAATGGGGTTATTGGCTGAGTCGACAATACGAATTGTAAGGTTAGCTGTTTTTTGTATCTGTTGATCTTGTTGTTGCTGTTCTTGCTGCTGCTGCTCTGTTGGTGGTGTTTCGTAGGCGTCTTCGACTGAACAAGCCGCAAGACCAGTTAAGCAAAGCACCAAAATAACATTTAATAACCATACTTTTATTTTATGCATGCAACCTCGGACCTAAAAATAAAACATTATTAATACATAAACCCATCCTTTTGTATTGTAATTTAATTATTGCTATAACAACAGGGGCATCGAACAAATATTCTTTATGCACCTGTTAGGCAATAGGGTTACGAGTAAAATTCGGTATAACAATAACCAACGACGTCAACAACCGTTATCAGTATAGACTGGGTTGTGCAAAATAGTTTACATTTTTCTAGTCCAGTGGCTATTCTTAGAGTATGATCGCGCTAAATTGATAACCCCCTTTTGAGGAACGAATGCGTCTTGAAATTCATTGTGCAGACCGGATAGGTATCGCTCAGGAAATACTCAATATATTAGTCAATTATCATGTTGACTTGAAAGGTATTGAAGTGGACTCTGTTAATTGCAGAATGTACGTTAGCTTTCCACCGATTGAGTTTGAACAGTTTCAAAAAATCATGCCTGAAATTCGCTTGATTGATGGAGTCGAAGATGTCCGAACCACGGCTTTTCTACCTTCAGAGCGTGAACATAATGAGCTGAATACATTATTGAGTGCACTGCCTGATGGCGTAATTTCAATTGATGCCAAAGGGTGGGTAAGGCATTGCAATGATGCAGCAAGTAAAGATCTTAATTTACCAGATATGGAGATTATTGGTGAAAACATCAATAACTTACTCAAAGGGTTTAACTTTACGCGCTGGTTGGAAGGCAAGGAAGTGCTCGGTCAAACCACGCGTGTAGAAGTCGGTGGTGAAGACTTTATTGCCGACATATTGCCTATCGCAGTGCCTCAAGGGCCTGAAGGTGATGTGCTTGCGGGGGCAGTGATCAATATAAAGTCACAAAGCCGTTTAGGACAGCAAGTGAGTGCATTTAGGCGTTATGGGCAAGAAAGCTTTGCGACAATTCATAATCACAGCACAGCCATGCGCCGTGTGGTACGCGAAGCGAGAAAAATGGCACAGCTTGAAGCCCCAATTTTGATTACGGGTGAAACTGGTACAGGTAAGGAACTACTCGCCAGAGCATGTCACTATGCTTCAAATCGCTCACTTAAACCGTTTATAGCGCTATCTTGTGCGTCGTTACCTGATGACGTTGCTGAGTCGGAATTATTTGGTTACGCAGGGTACGAAGATAACGCGGCACCAAAACGTGGTGTGTTAGAACAAGCCGATGGCGGAACCGTATTCCTAGATGAAGTGGGTGAAATGTCGCGCCAGTTACAAACCAAGTTACTGCGCTTTTTACAAGATGGCACCTTTAGAAAGGTGGGCGACGAAAATGAAGTGAAAGTCAATGTGCGCATTGTCGCTGCCACGCAAAAAGACTTACCCGCGATGGTACAAGAAGGGAGCTTTCGAGAAGATTTATATTATCGGATCAATGTACTGACTTTAGAAATTGCGCCTTTACGTGATAGAAAAGCCGATGTTGGACCGTTAGCAGAACACTTTATCCAAAAATATGCGCAACAAAATGGGCAAGTCGCGCCTTCTTTAGATGGAGATTGCTTAGAGTTTTTAGAGCAATATCCGTGGCCAGGTAATATCCGACAGTTAGAAAACTCAATTTATCGTGCGGTATCACTGTTAGATGATAAACAGCTGCGTGTTGAGCATATGCAATTACCTACATTTACCCATGACTTAGGTTATTTAGAGTCTGATTTTGAAGGGTCTTTAGAGCAAGCTGTTAAACGTTTTGAAGCGACGCTGTTACGCAAATTGTATCCGGCCTACCCGAGTTCACGTCAACTGGCGAAGCGTTTGGGTTTAAGCCATACCGCTGTTGCGAACAAGCTGCGAGAATATGGCATTAACAGAAAGACCGTGAAAGTGTAATAAGCTGAATAAATTGAACAAAAGTGTTCAATTTATTAAAAAAGTAACCTTGCTAGCATGCTAAAAATATGAGTGTGCTAAAGGCTGGTAAGCAGGACTAAAAGTCATGTGTGCAGGATACCTACATAAGACATTTATACCTGTTTACTAAGCCAGTGCTCTGTTGCGCCAACAGTTCAGAATTTAATGCAATTGGCACTATTTAGTCCCCATATTTTTTATTACTCCCTCTAGTTTAATGTGTTTGATATCAGCGTTATCGAATACCACATCAATGCTGATATTATTGCGTTCAAAAAAGTACTCTGTGCCATTAAGGGTGAGGACGTAATTGCCTTTCACGCTTTTACCAAAATCTCCCTTTTTAAGCGTGAGTTTATTGTTACCTAACTGCCACTGAAACTCTTCAATGAAGCCTTGATAAAACTCTTGGATCCAAACATTACTGCCATCTTTACTTAGGGTTATGGCGATCGAATATGAGTCTGGTATATCTGACATGGTGTACTGTTTTGGCCCAATTCGAAATTTTTTTGCGGCTTCGTCCCAACCAAACCCAAAATAAAATCCATCAGACACACCCGTGGGAAAGCGCAACTCTCCTGGTCCTTTAAAGTCAAAGTCGGCATAACTCAAAGGCGAAATTGTTAGGAACACAGCAGCTAATAAGTGTGTCAACTTTTGCATGTTTTTCCTTATGATCAGATTGTTATATTGTTCAGTTAAGATTAGTAGAGTGTTTTATCGGGATCAAGTAATACTTGTTAGTGCAACAGTCTATGCTAATATTGCCTACTATTTTTTATTGGTAAGACCACTTTATGAACCTCTACTTTCGTTTGTTGTTGCTCCTTTGGCGGATCAGAAAAAACCACCACACTCAGTCTGTGCTTAACCCAGTAGATATAGATTTTAAGGTGATGCCGAGTGATTGTGATATTAATTTACACCTCACCAATTCTAGATACCTTGCGTTTATGGATTTGGCGCGCACGTGGATGACTGAGAGAATGGGCTTGTTTAGTGAAGTCATGAAGCGTCGCTGGTTTCCTATCGTTAACGCAACAGCAATCACCTACATACGCGACATTAAGCCTTTTCAAAAATTTACTGTAACGACTCAGTTGGTTGGTTGGGATCATAAGTACTTTTATATTGAACAGAAATTTCATTCAGATAGGGGGTTGCATGCCATTGCGTTTGTTCGAGGCGTATTTCGTCATAAGAAAGGCATTGTTGCGATCGAAGAAATGTTAGAGGTAGCAGGTTATGAAGGTGACGCTCCTACTATGCCTGCTGAGATTGTACATTGGAAAGCGATGCTAGAAGAAAAGAAAAGCAATAATTTAGCAAAATAAAAGGCCACGGATGTGGCCTTGCGATTGAGAAAAGTACTGTAAAAATCTAGATTAAAAAACGTATTTAACACCAAACATAGCAACGACCGGGTCAATTTCGACATCTGATGTTAGGGCTTTTTGACCATTAGCATAGACGCTGGCATCGGTGTCGATATCCATTTTAGATAGCATGGCGTGAAGGCCCCACTTATCGTTTAATTGGTAGTTAAACCCTGCTTGTACTGCTAAACCAAAAGAGTTGTCGAGGTCAACTTTCACATCGTCTGTTCCTAAAGTTGCTTTCAGTGCAGCGGTAGGCTCTTCATCGAAAAACACGGTATAGTTCAAACCTATGCCAACAAAAGGTCTAAATTTAGCACCAGTATCGAGGAAGTGGTACTGCGCCAATAGTGTCGGTGGTAAATGTTTAACTTTCGCTATTTCAGCGCCCTGAAGCCCACCAGCTCCATCTACGGTATGTGAAAATGGCGTTGCTGCGATTAATTCAAATACGATGTTGTCAGAGTATTGATAATCAAACGTGATACCGAGTTGAGTATCTGAGTCAGCAACCAAACCAAGGGCTGTATTTTGATCTATGGCAGAGGCCGTACTGGTTGGGTTTACGTTTATAGCACCTACGTTCACGCTTAATTTTGCTTGAGCAAATGGGGTTGCAACTAAAAGCGTTGATAGTAATACTGCGCTAAGTTTTTTCATCTTCATCTCCTGAACGTCTGCAAGGTAATTTGCTTTGTTGGGTTTATCATAGGGCTGAATTATTTTATAAAACTGTTCTAGATCAATTTTTACAACGCAAACTTTCAGAAATTTCTGAAAGTTTGATTTAGATTAAACTTTTGAGGCCATTTTAGCGTGATGTGCACTAGGCGGATGCCACTCCAAACGGATTCTGGCACTTATTCTTCATATGTATTTGTCATAGTTGTGCCGTAAAAAGGCCATGAAATTGTAATCAATCAGGGTTGTAATGGGTCCAGTATTTAGTCTTCGGCGATTAACAACCATGGCTCAGCAAAATGCGTTACAAAGTTCACAAGAACGCTGTGTTGTAGAAACATTACAGTCATTGATTCAAGCACCTTCCATCACCCCGTCAGATGCAGGCCTATTAGACGCGATTGCTAATGAATTAGCACTGCTCGGTTTTGATATTCACTTTTTACCCGAACAATGTGGGGTGAAAAATGTGATTGCAAAGTGCTGTTTTGGTCCTGGGCCAACGATGGCGTTTGCAGGTCATGTCGATGTGGTTCCTGCGGATCCTAAAGGGTGGATTGTTGAGCCGTTCAGTGCAGATATCATTGATGGTTGTGTTTATGGGCGTGGTGCTGCTGATATGAAAGGAGGCATTGCTGCGATGCTCAGTGCCACGAAAAGCTTATGCCAACAAGCAAAAAAAGCGATAGGCACATTTTATTGGCTGATCACATCTGATGAAGAGGGTGAAGCGGAGCATGGCTCTAAACGTATCGCGGCGTACTTAAGCGAGCAGAATATTCGATTAGATGGCTGTTTAGTTGGCGAGCCAACTTCAGATTTATCTGTCGGGGATACCATAAAGAACGGGCGACGTGGCGCATTATCTGCTCGTATTTCAGTGCGTGGTAAAGCAGGACATGTTGCTTACCCTGAAAACACCACAAATGCAGCACATTTAGCGGGTGAAATTGTCGCAGCATTGGCCAATATGACTTGGTGGAAAGACGAGGCTGGATCAAAAACACATTTACAAGTAACGGGGATCTCGGTGCCCAATATTGTTGATAATTTGGTGCCCAGTGACTGTGAGATTACTTTTAATGTGCGGTATAGCCATGCATATAACTCATGCCAAGTACAAGATTTAGTGCAGTCGTTTTTGGGTAAGTGGGGAAAGTATATTGATATCGCTTGGGAACGGCCTTGCGAGCCTTATTATACTGGAACGAAATCCACACAGTGTTTTTTATCATTGGTTGAAAAGGCTGTTGCCAGTGTGACATCACAATATCCGACTTTAAGCACGTCGGGTGGAACGTCAGATGGTCGATTTTTTTCTGGTGATAATACGCAAGTGGTTGAGTGTGGTGTACGAAATTATTCGATCCATCAGGTAAATGAGCATGTTTCCGTGGCTGATCTAGAAAAAATAGAAGACATATATAGCAATGTTTTAAAAGAGTTTTTTGTGGCTAATACTGAACTTTAAAAATGTTTTTACGCTTTTTGCTTGAAAAAATTATAAGCGACCATAGATAGAGTTATGAGGGCGGCTCAAGTAGGGCTCTTGTTTAACTTAATGATTTTTATGTTTTTATTTTGCTGTTTTTGGTTCTTTATGAAGAAAAACACCATTTATCGCTTAATTTAGAGGATAGCATTATGCGTACAGTAGATTTATCACCACTTTATCGTTCATTCATCGGTTTTGACCATTTAGCATCGTTAATGGATGCCGCGGCGCGCACTGATAAGCAGCCGAGTTTTCCGCCTTATAATATAGAGGCATTGGATCAAGACAAATACCAAATTACAATGGCCATTGCTGGTTTTGCAGAGCAAGAGCTAAGCATTGAGTCAGAAAACAATACACTGAAAGTGTCGGGCGTTAAAGTTGATAAGGCCGGACATTCAGAAAGAAGGTTTATTCATCAAGGCATTGCTGAGCGTAACTTTGAGCGCAAGTTTCAGTTAGGTGATCATGTTAAGGTGATCTCAGCACAATTAGATAATGGTTTATTGGTTATTGATTTAGAAAGAGAGATCCCAGAGGCGTTAAAGCCGCAAAAGATTACCATTGGTAAAGGGAAGTTACTCGAAGACAAGTAAACTTTTCAATAGCTTTTTATTAGTACATATTTCTCCCCAGTTTGTACCTTAAGTAATGTTAGCCAGTGTGATCTTTACACTGGCATTTTTCATTCTGACATAAAGCGTTTTTAGTGAATATTTTAATGCCGAGTGTTCAGTCAACACACTCATGATTAACGCAACTCTCTCACCTGTAATACATCATCCTACTTCATTTAATTTTCTGTATTTACTACAACTTCTTACACAATCTCGAATACTTCGCTACTAAAGTGTCGTAAGATGCACTGTGAGATCAGGCTGAGCATTGGAACCAGAGAGCTTTGGGTATGGTATTAAAACGTTGGCATATGTGGGTGACGGTGAGTTTACTTATGCTCTCATGTTTGTATGGGTACAAGCATGCTTTAGTGCGTGCAGCCGTTAATCAATTTGTACTTCCACCAGCCTTTTCTATAACGTGCTTATCGTGGTCGTTTAACGCGCTTAATAAAATTGAAATTACCGAGCTCTGTGTTGAACATGATGAATTCTTCGCGAGGGTAAGTGATGTAATTGCGTCGTTGAGCGAGGTAAATGTAACCAAAATGCATATTAAGCACAGGCTTAAGGCTAGCGCTTCAGGGAGGGGGCAAGCACGCCCGCTAAACATTCCATTGCTGGCAAACAGGCCACTGCTTAATATTGATAATATCATCGTAACAAGTGAAGCCTTAGCTGATCCACTATCATTTAGCTTACAGGAAACCGTGCTGAATGAATTTGTATTAGCTGGGGATATTCACGCGCAATTATCACTTGCTGGTAGCTCACTTACGACGTCAATTGAATTAATAAGCCCGTTGCTACAGCGTTACTCTGCGCCTTATTTAAATAGCCTGAAAGGTAAGTTACTGCTTACCTATGATGGTATGTCTGCCCAAATTTATGCTGATATACAGGCTGTTAGCGCATATTTAAAGCCGCAGTGTCGCGCAAACACCCAAGTGAGCGGTAGTTTATCTGCTGAGGTTGATTTGCAAGCACCTGTAGCTTTAATTGACCTGAGCCAAATGCAAACCAAAGTAACGTTTAATGAATGTCAAAGTGGGGTGCCTGAAGCGTATATTGGCTATGTGCAAAGCACTTTGGATCAACCCTATGTCATAACATTACCAAATCAGTTAGTAATGACACCCTCTACAATGATTGTGCCAAAATTCATAGCCACGAATGCAAGTTCTGATGAGATCACCATTCAAAATTTTCAAATGCAATTGGCAAGCATGGATCTCGATTTTGTGGGGCGCTGGCACCATTACTCCGATACACTCGGCCAGTTGACAAATGATGTCACGATAAAAGTGCAAGACAGGCAGTTTACATCTGAGCATCAAATTAGGTTTCAAGCACCGCAAGTAGCCGTCAATAATAGGGTGTTTCATGAAAATACATTCCAAGCTCAGTTGACGGTTGCCAGCGATTTAGCGTTTGATAGGGTTAGTATATCTGGATCAGGTGAAGCACATAGTAATAGAGCGACTGAGGTCGACTCACAATTTGATGCTGGTAATTTGGCGTTTGATTTTTCCGGGGTTTATGCTGAACAGTATCAGTTAGAAGCAAATTTCACCTTAATAAGTGATGCGATCACGGTTCAAGATAACCAGCTAGATGATCTAGTGATTGAAGCAGGCCTATCCATAGATGCGCAACAGCAACTTGATATATCAGTACGCTCATCTGCTGCTCAGTTGCACTTGCCCATGGGTCAAATAGATACCATTAAGCAGCAGTTTGAATTACGTTCACAGTTTGATATTGATGAGCTTAAAAGTGGCGATTTATCAATAGAGATTAACGGCAACACACGTATTGATGCTTTACTGTTGGCTGGCATTCGAGCTGACAATATAACAGTAGAGACTCAAGGTCACTTTAATCGTACTTTGTCACTAGAGCACATTGTTGAATATGCTGATTTATCGGTATTGTTAGAGCATCAATTACTATCACAGCGTCACCCATTTACCATAACCGTTGCAGAACAGCCCATTCAGAGCTTACAGCCTTTGTTAATAGGCATAGCGCCTAAGTTACAGCTTTCGTCAGGCACAATAAATGGGAAAATTCATGGTGATATACACACTCAAGACGCGAGCTTTAGTGCAGAATTGAGCGATGCGTCAGTCTTGTATGACAGTCACTATGTAGAAAATATTATTACCGCGTTTTCAGGTGAGTTGAGTTCAGGTGAGATTAATATAATCGATTCTAAACTAAAGATTGAGCAGGTACGCTCAGGTGCTGTTTTGTCGAACCTCAGTGCAGACTATATGCTCAATGCACAGGGGGCAATAGTCAGCAATATCACGGCGAATGTATTTAATGGTCAAGTGTTTTTGCCGCAGTTTGCTTTGTTTTTAGAGCAGCAAGATTTAGAGGTGCTATTGTCTAATTTAGATTTAGGCATGCTTGCTGAAGCCGGTCGTGATGCAGGTATCACTTTGTCTGGTAAGGTGTCGGGAAAACTTCCAATATCGCTTAACTATGGGGCTGTTAGTATTCAAAATGGCCAATTATATAATGTTGATGTTGGCCAGTTGTTGGTTCAGAATAATGCGTCTGTCGACGCATTAAAAGCACAGCAGCCTAGCTTGGAAACTGTCATTGGACTACTTGATAATCTAACGGTTAACACGCTAATAAGTGATGTAAATCTGACCCCAGATGGATGGCTTACTTTGGGGGTTAAAATAACCGGTGAAAATGAAGCGCAAGCGCAGCCTGTTAATTTTAATTATACCCATTCTGAAAATATATTTACTTTGTTTCGGGCATTGCGATTAAGTGATGAGATAACGCAACGAGTAGAACAAGCACTAACTAAATCGGAGTAACTTAAATGAAATGGATGATAGCGTTAATGAGTGTGCTGATGTTATCGGCGTGTACTCACAAAGTACAGGTTGAAACGAAAGAGCCAATTACAATCAACTTAAATGTGAAAGTCGATCATGAAATACGTGTGAAAGTTGATAAAGAGTTAGATGACTTATTTAGCGATGACAGCGAATTATTTTAAAGGAGAGCATAATGAAAATGAACAGTATGGTATTGGCATTGATTGCGTTAGGAATGACCTTTTCCGCGTTTGCGCTGACTTTAAATAGTGCAAAGTCACAAGGTCTTGTCGGCGAAACTTCAAGTGGGTATTTAGCGTTGGTTAGTCAAAATGCGCAAGCACAGACATTGATTAATTCTGTGAATGCAAAAAGAAAAAGTAAATATCAGCAGTTAGCACAAAAAAACAACTTGAGCTTAGCGCAAGTTGAAACACTTGCTGGAAAAAAGGCGGTAGAAAAAACGGCGTCAGGGCACTTTATAAAAGTAAAGGGTAAGTGGATCAAAAAATAACCTTACAATACGTCATATACCAAATAGAGTGTTTATTACATTCTATTTGGTTTGCAGTAAGTTTATCGCGAAAGTGTAATAGTGGTTCCTGTTTTCCCCCTTTTTTGTAATACTCATCTTATTATAATTCTTGAACATTTTTGGCATGCGACACAATATTAATGGCTTATCCGTTGATTTAAAAACCGGTGTGGTTTTAACCAGTTCAGAGCGTATTGTCATTCGCAGCAAAACGCTGCAAGTGTTGGTGAAACTGATTGACCTGCGAGACCGTATTGTGAGTAAGCAAGAGCTACTTGACGATATTTGGCATGATGTCGTCGTGCAAGAACAAGTACTCGCTCAGTCGGTGAAAGAACTCCGAGATATATTTGGTAGCGATATCATAAAAACCTTCCCACGCAATGGTTACCAATGGGTAGCAGAGCTGACGTCGTATAGGGATTCAACATCCCGTCCAGTTTATAAAAAGCCATTTTTTCAGATTGGTATTGTTGCTGGTATTATCCTTGTATTTGCGGCAGTTTTTACAAGTATGTTTACTTCCCCAAAGCTGACGATCGCATTATTACCAGTGGATAATGCAATGCAAGATAAAGAACATAATTGGGTATCAGTGCAAGGCCTTGAATATTTAAACCAAAGGTTGGCACAAACGAGTGAACTTGATGTGATTGGCAGTGGCCATGTGCTCTATGCGTTAGAGCGATTAGAGATTGATAAGCGACATGTATTTTCAGGCGGCAATATTTACCCATTAAGGGCGAAATTAGAGGCCGATTTATTGGTAAAAACACGCTTAACCGGGTTCCCACTCGATTATCAGCTTCATTATTTTATTCATACAGAGCATAGTGTCGAGCGAGGCGTTATTAATGCAGAAACGGTTAACGTTGCTTTTGATGAACTTATAGAAATAGTCGCTAAACGATTTGGTGCTTATCACCCAAACAATTTTCAATTTCATGAGAATGTGTTTAGTAATGAAGCCTTTGCACGTGGTGTTGAGTTGTATTTAAAAAATGAATTTGAGCAAGCGACACCGTTGTTCGCAAGTGCGTTGCAAGGCAATCATGAATTATTAGCGGCTCGACGATACCTAGCGGCAAGTTATGCTAATACATCTCGCCAAGATGAGGCCATAGCCTTACTCAAAGAAAATATAAAACTGGCAGGTAAACAGCAAAATCGCGAGTTGATCAGAGCGTATCTTATGATTGGGTATTTAAAAATTAACTGGCCACACGCCGATGATAGAGCGCGTGAATTACAACAGGCTTCTGAGCATATAGCCCTTGCTAAACAACTGGCAGAACAGCAACAGGATAAGTTATTTATTGCGTATTCTTACGAGGAACTAGGGAAAATAAAAAGGTTGCAAGGTCAGTATGTACAAGCCATACGGTTATTGACCTTGGCTTTGAGCTATCATCAAGAGTTTAATAGCACCTACGGGCAAACAGCAGCGCTGATTGAGCTGGCAAAAGTTGCGGCTGAGCAGTTAGAGCTTGATGAAAGTACACGTTACCTAAACCAAGCACTGACTATTGCAGAGCGAAGTAATGCGCAAGCTAACTTAGTGTGGGTGTATTTAGCCAAAGCCGATATTGCACGTAGCCAATTGAATGAAGACAAAGCGAAGCAGTATGCTTTGCAAGCTAAAAAGGTTGCGCAGCATAACGATAATCAATTATTGATAAGTCGAGTTGAAGCGTGGTTTAACCACACTTCCGTGTACAGTGTAAATTAACCAAATTGTTATAAACTACAGTAGTCATCTTGTTTAGGTGACCAGTCGGGCACGGTATCGTGATGAGTGACGTTATTTTTACGTAAGTGCATGACTTGCTCGATAACTTGTTGGCTAGTGAGTTGGGTATCTTTTGAAAAGTATACCCAATCAACATCTTGATAATACTGACGCATCGTTGGGTTCTTTATTAATTGCTCTTGTATAAACCATAAATTGAAATTGATAGACATAGGGGCTTCAGGAAAGACTTCTGGTCCGTGTTGCGCAAACAGTTTGCCATTAATGTAGTAACTGAGGGTATCGCCTTTGGCGTGTAGTACTAATAAATTCCAGCCCTGTAGGCTATTGCGTACGGCGTCATATTGGTTGACCTTAGTCCAAGGCTTAAGTTGGAATGTTTCCCATGAGGTGGCAAATAAAGCATGATTTCCTTCACCCCAGCCACCATTTGCGAGATATTCAAAGTCCATCTCACTGTAATCCTTATCCATTGGCGCTTTGAGTGGGCTAATGGCATAGAATGTTTCTACTATCCCGTCACCATCGGGGCCGTATTGAGGCTGGTCATTGAAATATACGCGTGCGGCATAGGTGCCTTCTCGGTATTTACGCTGGTGGCAAACTTGTGTTTGACGGGTATTGATCGCTGTGCCATCGGTTTTTGACGTTAAGCGCATTACAAAATTAGCATGGTTTAATTCGTCAGGGTGAAAAGTCACGCCTTCTTTCCACCAATGAGCCCCTTTGATACCTGGGTGTCCGGTTTCTGTGCGCACCATCCAGCCATTTTCTTTCGCCTGAATAAAGTTCTGATAGTTAAAGTCATCAAACATAAATTGACGTGAAGGTTGATCTGTAGGCGATAGCTGCGCCGCTGTCGCACATAGGTGCAGCGCTCCAAACAAGTACATACTGGTGATAGAAAATGTTTTATACATCATTAAAAGCCTTCAATTTATTTTATTTTTTCGGGCTTTTATTATTAATGTGGTAGTTGAAAAAGAGCTAATTAAAAACGATTAAAGAACAATATGGGAACGGTTAATTATTTTTAATCATATGATTATACGAGCTTTAATTTATAATAAAAATGAGTAAGGCTGATGGGGAGTGCTTACTCATCGGGCTCGTAACTTTACTTAATAAGAACTTAGCTGCTGTTTTTCGCTCGCTGTTGCACTTCTACTTCTTGACCTGCTTGCAATCGCTCAGCACCTAAAACAACAACAGTATCGTTAACTGATAATGAACCTGCGCTGAGAGGGGTAACAGCCACTAACTTACCTTTACCTTTACCTACTTGAACAGGGATCTTTTGAGCGGTGTTTTGGTCATCTATCTTCACAATATGTACGCCGTCTTTACGTAAAATCAATGCATCTCGATTGACTAGCCAAGAAGTGTTATCTGTTTTTAAAGGTACGGAGATATTAACTAATTGCCCTACCGCCCAGTGTGAGTCAGTGTCTTTTTCAAGGGTTGCGCGTACCTCAAATGACTGAGAGCGTGGATCTGTGGCTGGAATAATTGCAGTGATTTTTGCATCATTAGCAGGCTGATTTGGTGTGCTGTCAGTGTTTGTAATAGGTAGAGTTTGACCTTGCTGTATGTAGTTTAAATATTTTATGGGAATGAAGATCCGAGCTTCTAAATTGTTTATATCGATTAACTTAATGAGCTTATCCGCACGATTGACATCTGCACCAGACTGTATAAAACGCTCACTGACAACACCTGAAAACGGTGCTGTTAAGGTGGCTCTGTTAATTTGGTCGGCTATTTTTCGCAAGGCAATTTCTGCAAGTGCGATATCTGATTGTGCTAAGTCGTGCTTATTCTGAATTTGGTCAACCTGACTTGCCGCGGCACTACTAGACTGAGCGAGCTTTTTTAAGCGACTTAATTCTTGCTTATGAAAACGTAAGTTAATTTTTGCTCTTGTGAGCATTTCTTGTTGAGTGGCGCGTTGAAACTCTAGTGGTAGGGTGTCTATTTTCGCTAATACATCCCCTTTATGTACTAAGCTACCTGGTTCTGCCACATACGTTAGCAAGCCATTCACACCCGCTGTTAATCGTACATCTTGTTTGCCATAGAGTGTCCCGTGTACGGTAAATTTACTCTGTAAATTCGCTTGAGTGATACGTTCGACAGCAACAGGTGCTGCCGCATTGACCGCCGTACAAAATAAGCCCGTAGTTAACAAGGCTGCTTTAGCGAGGCGAGTTAATGGGTAGAAGTGAGATTGTTGAGTATGATGCATCATGCGCCTCTTTATTTATTCGCAACCAAGTTAACCACTTGGGCTTGTTCTGAAACTTGCTCTGATGTGTTAGGGGATTTGGAGCGGCCTAATAGTAATAAGCTAGGCATTAATATTAACGTAAATAGAGCGCTAATCGCCATGCCTCCGACGATAACAGTTGCTAAGCCACGATAAATTTCTGAGCCAACACCGGGCATAAGCATAAGGGGTAACATACCAAACAAACTGGTTAATGTACTCAAATATACAGGTCTGGCCCTTAAGTGAATTGCTTGCTCTACAGCAGCTGTGCGCTCAAGGCCTTGGCGCTCGCCACTGCGCGTTTGGTCTACTAAAAGAATGGCATTATTTACGACTAGCCCGAGTAAAATAATAAAACCAATCATGGTAAGTAAATCAAGTGATTGAAAAGTGAACAGATTTAGTGTGTACAAGGCGATAACACCACCTGCGACAGCCAGCGGCATGACCAAAAGTACCAATAGACTATCTTTAGCCGACCTAAATAGCGCAGTCATTAGCAAAAATAAAATGAATAATGCAAGTAGGAAGTTCAGCGTCATTTCTTCAATTGCTGAGCTCATTTTAGTTGCATTACCTGCCAGTAAGACACTCACACTGTCTGGTACTGAGGCTTTTATGTGGGGCATGACTTGAGTCATGAGTATCGATTGCACTTCTTGCAAACTCATTGTCTCTGGCGGCGTGATCACCACAGATACCGTTCGTTTGCCGTTGACTCTACGTAACTGACTCGGGCCAACAGTGCGTTCTAGGGTGACTAATTCGCCCAGTGTCTGCGTCCCCGACATTGGCGTTACAATAGGAAGCGCCTCTAGTTGCTCAGGTGATGACCAAGGTTCAGAGCGCAAAATTACATTCATCCTCTCATTGCCATTGAAGTATTCATTGATAAATAATCCGCCTGTAAAGGCTTGTACTGCACGTGCAACTTCGTCACGAGTCAAGCCGGCTTGGGTAATACGTCTGTCATTGGGATGAAGGCGAAGTTCAGGTTCAGCCATATCTAAGCTTGGTTGAGGTTGTGCGGTTGCGTTGGGGAGTTCACTCTTCACTTTCTCTAATACTTTTTTAGCTCCATTAATGAGTTCATCCATGTTGGGGCCTGTTAAGTCGATATTGAGCGCTCGACCATCTCCACCATTTGAAACTTGGATCATTGACCCCCTGAACAGGAATACGTGAGTATCAGGTAGGTCTTGAAAAATTTCATTTCGAGCGACTTCCATAAGCTCTTCAACGCGCTTAGGGTCATCTGAATATATAAATCCACCGCCGTTAGAGCCTGCAATGTAAAAGTTGTAATCTTTTACTTTTGGTAACTTTGTTCCTTCGTAATAAGGCTTCAGGCGCTCTTTGATTCTCTGCCCTATTTCTTGCTCCAGAAAACCGAGGTTTGCACCTGGTGGGATATTTAAAGAATAGAAGAACCCGTCAGTGGGAGCGCGAGGCATAAAGTCAGTTTTTGGCAATAATGTGAATGTTGCTAACAGTGATCCACCCAGTAGCCCTATAACCCAGCTACATTGTTTTATCTTGGTATTTGTAATTTTTCTGATAAATGAAGTCAGCGTGGACCAATAGGTGATGTATGGGTCAACGGCTGGCTTTTTTTCTGGCCAAAATTGATTGGCAATGGGGATAATGGTTAATGCGCATACTAATGAGCTGATCACGGCGATGGATAAGGTGAGCGCGAGGTCTGAAAATAATTGCCCCTCAATTCCCGCCATGAACATAATGGGTAAGAAAATGGCAACACTGGTTGCCGTTGACGCAAATAATGCGCCTGCTACTTGTGTTGCCCCTTTTAGTGCTGCTTTACTTTGGTTTTCACCTAACGTGCGTAATCGAGAAATATTTTCTTGAACAATAATGGCTGCATCCAGCACTAGACCAACCGCAAACGCTAAGCCTGCCAGTGAAATGACATTTAAACTACGGTCAAAAATATTGAGAGAAAAGAAAGCGACCATTAATGATACAGGGATCGTTGCGGCAATAATTAAGGTGGTTTTTAACCCTCTGAAAAATAGCCACATAATGCCGCATGCAAATAAAACACCGAGTCCTAAATTGCCTTTGACGAGTTGTAAGGCATTGCGAATGTGTACTGAGGAGTCAAAACTTAGCTCAAGCGCTAACCCTGCTTCTAACAAAGCGCCGTTATTTAATTCATCGATAGCGCGATTTATTCCATCAAGCACGGCAACGGTGTTCGCGTCATTGTTTCTCGACACCGTTAGATAATAAGAAGGTTTACCATTACGTAGCGCCATTGAGCGCCTATCGGTTAAAGTATCTTCGACTGTGGCGATATCTTTTAAATAAATAGGTCTTTCATTTGAATAGCCTACACGCATTTCACTGAGCGTATCAACATTGTATTTACCAGTAAATCGAACGGTATACTGTCGCCGACCTACATCGGCGATACCCCCAGAAACGTCAGTCGAGCTAGAAAGAGTGTGCTGAATATTTGTTAAACTAATACCTAAAGAGGCTGCTTTGAAAGGATCAAAAGTAACCCTAAGTTCCCGGGGGCGCTCGCCTGACATATTGACATGAGAGACCCCAGGAATACGGGCAAGCCTGGGTTCAATAATATCTTCTATTTGTTTTTGGTATTGCGCCATGTCGAGTGACTCTGAACTATAAGTCAAAGGCACCACCATTAAACTTGCTGCTGTGGACCCGCCAGAGCTTGTGCCTCCATTTCCACCTGCAGTTACAACTGGGTCTATCGCATCAAGTGGGAGAGGAGGTACTTGATTCAGGCTAGTTAGCACATCGAGCATTGCTTGTTGCATATTTGCATCAACGGCAAATGTAAGTGTAATAGAGCCTGTGCCGCGACTGATATTTGTATTGACCTCTAGTGCTCCAGGGGTGTTTTTTACCGCATTCTCGATGGGCTCAATGATCATTGACTCAACTTCTTCAGGCGCCGCTTGCCGCCATCCTGAGAATATTGTGATTTGAGGCTGCTCAATGTCAGGGGTTAATTGTAAAGGGAGTTTAAAAATACTGATGGTGCCAAAAAGCATGATCAGTACCAATATGACAATTACACTCGCTGGGTTTTTTAGCGAACTGCGTGTTAAGTTCATCGCGATATCCATTATTCAGTTGCTGTTTAATTATTAAATATATTTGAGCTATTGACTAGTTTGAAAAATGCATCGGCTTGTGATTTATCGTGATTTATTGTTATTTGAACATAGTGGTGTAACGTTTTGTAACAAATTTAGTGTGTACCTAATTCTTTCTAATTAAAAGCTTGTAGTTTATGAGTTGAAACAAGTAAACATAAAATACTCTTTATAATAAAGAGTATTGAGTAAGACTTATTATAATTTCCTAGTAATATTCACGGCGTAAAAATTTTAGTCGCGCATTATTTTAGTGCGCGCTATTTTCGTTTAGGAATAATTATGTATATTGCACTGAAGTGGGATCATCAAATAGGTGCACACTTTGTATCTTGGCTTGTTGTGAGTGTTTGTCCGTGACTGAAAAGTTTGGGTTACCGCAAGCATTACCTCCTCGGCGAGATATTACGTATTTTGTGGATGAAAAAATGGCAGAGTAAGATGCTAAAGTATTTGCGCATTATAAGAATACACAGCAAGATGAAACGGCTAAGAGCTACTCCCCTTATCTATCTGACTACCATGGCTATTGCCACTATGAGTGGGACCATTTATATTTTTTCGGATTTTATACCTCATGCGGTACTGTATTGGGAAGATGGACATCATGAACAGTCTAGTGCGGTGATGTGGGATATTTTATCTGTCCTGATATTACCGGATGTAGAGTGTCCAGAGTTTTGTCGTCCTTGGCGACTAACCCCTGCACAGGGAAGGCAGCCATCGAAATCGAAAACTGGCTCAGTGTTGTTAATAATAAAGTTTGCGGGTAACGGTTGAGCTAAGGCAACAAAATCTTTTGCTAATAAACCTCAGCTCTGGATAAGCGAATTTGCCCAATAAAGCTATTTTTCTCACGCTCGGCGTTGCTTTCATTTG
>NZ_PNBY01000003.1 GCF_005886875.1 Pseudoalteromonas aurantia
TAGGCCTTTTTTCATCTAACAAAATTTTAACCATCTAATTTTAACTGACACCCATTCATAATTGATTGTTTTTCATTCATCACCTATCTTTTAAATTCAGCTCAAAAGATAGGCAATTCTCTCATGGCCACAGCACGTAAAAGACAAGTGAGTTTAACGGATACCAAATACTACCATTGTATTTCACGGTGTGTTCGTCGTGCCTATCTATGTGGTGAAGATAAAGTAACAGGTCAATCGTATGAATAAAATTTATAAAGACACCCAACCAAAATTGACGCTTTTTCATTCATCACCTATCTTTTAAATTCAGCTTAAAAGATAGGCGCTTTCTCTTATGGCCACGGCACGAAAAAGACAAGTGAGTTTAACTGATACCAAATACTACCATTGTGTTTCAAGGTGTGTTCGTCGTGCGTATTTGTGTGGTGAAGATAAGGTAACAGGGCAATCGTATGAGCACAGAAGAGGTTGGATAGAAGATAAACTGCTAGAACTTTCAAAAGTGTTTTGTATTGATGTGTGTGCGTATGCGGTGATGAGTAACCATACTCACACTGTGCTTTATGTAGATGATGTAAAAGCTAAAAGGCTGAGTGATAAAGCGATTATCATCAGATGGCATAAGCTGTTTAAAGGCACCATACTGTCTCATAAGTTCCTTCAAGGTGAGCGGCTAGACTCAGCCCAGCAAACCTTTTTAAATAAAGACATTGAACAATTTAGAGAACGTTTAGCGAGTATCAGTTGGTTTATGCGGGTGCTGAATGAAAGCATTGCCCGTAAGGCGAATAAAGAAGATAACTGTACAGGGCGATTTTGGGAGGGGCGCTT
>NZ_PNBY01000030.1 GCF_005886875.1 Pseudoalteromonas aurantia
AGTATGCATCACTCTTGTTGATATTGATTATCAGTTAGATTTAGCTTTTTGTCAACACCAAATAAAAATAATTATCATTTAATGTTTTGTTTTCCAATTTCTATACCAGTAAGTTGTTAAATTCATAGAGTTCGTCTTTAGAAATTGGTGTGAAGAGTGTCATTGGCAGTTAAGCTGATGATGCTAAATTATCTGATAGTCATGGTCAGGGTGGCATTAACTGCTGAAATAGGTATGGAGGGCTAGTCTTTTTTCGATTTATAGTCAGTGATGTTATTTATTTTCTAATAACATCTCATACTGCGTCTATCGGTTCTTTTGAGCGCCTTTTTCTCTTTGTTGCTTAATATTCGCTTAGAGTACTAGGCCACACATTAAGCGCTGTGATAAAAGTATGCTCAAAGAGAACAAAAATAGAACAGCAAAGCTCAACAGCCCTTAGCTCAACATGGAGTATTTTTAAAGTTTATTAGACTTAACCTTGATTGCATTGAAATGCACGATACGCTAGAGAAGGGAAAGCGAGATATATGTACCTCGCTATACAATCTAAGAGTTTTTGTTAGGTACTTGAGGCATTCATTTGCTCAATGAATGTGTTGGAATCAGCGATTGAACGATTCATATCATCAATTAAAGACTGAATATCACTTTTTAAATTCTTAAACTCTCCCCGAATGGCTGCTATCGCTTGCGCATTTAAATTATGCTTTAAGTACAATACATTATCTTTTAAAGATGAAAGTACAGGTTGCATTTTATCTTCACTACTACGCATAGAACGTAGTAATTTATTAAATTGGCGCTGTGTTTGTTTTAGTTTTTTCTCGCTCTCTCTTTTGAGGGCGGCACTAGAA
Source organism: Pseudoalteromonas aurantia (assembly GCF_005886875.1). GTDB lineage: Bacteria > Pseudomonadota > Gammaproteobacteria > Enterobacterales > Alteromonadaceae > Pseudoalteromonas > Pseudoalteromonas aurantia_A. The sequence continues at coordinate 858 of NZ_PNBY01000030.1, forward strand.
TATTGGGTTAGTTCGTCTTCCCATTCACTAAAAAGCGCTTCAGCGACGTCTTCTACTTTGTTTATATTGCCACTGACATCATTGGCTGCTGATAAACTTGACTCATAATCATCATTAAGCTGTTCATAGGCAGATTGTAACTCTCCTTCATCAAAATTAATCAGCTTGGTGAGGCGCTCAAGCGCAGATTGAAATTCTTCTTGGGATTCTTGTTGAGACTCTTTGGTCGCCTCGACTCTATCTACTAAAATTTCACGTTTATGAACCCCGACTTTTTCCATTGCCGAATAGTATGCAGTTTGGCAGCCTGCCAAGGAAATACATAAGGCAGCTGCGAGTGTAAAGCGTTTCATATTCACCCTATTTTCTTAGTCTGTTGCTGTAAATTATGTAGCTGATTGTTATGATGTGCAAAGTGTTTTTGGGAATTAAGTACATTATGAATAAAAAGGTTGAACAAAGTATAGTTCAAATTAAAGCATGGGGGTTAAGGCAGCCTGAATGGTGGCTTTCTTATTTGAAGCGCTGTCAAGAAGACCAGATTACTGTTAATGCAGGTTATTTAGCATATGTCACCTTGCTGTCTTTAGTGCCACTTATTGCGGTAGGTGTGGCTATTTTTTCGGCTTTCCCTGGATTTGAACAGACGCGATTGGCGATTGAAAATTTTATTTTTACAAATTTTGTGCCGACCTCAACAGATTCTATTAAAGCGCATATTAGTGCGTTTACAGGTAATGCTAACCAAATGACGGCCGTTGGTATTGGCTTTTTAGCAGCCATTGCGTTGCTACTGATCAGGAACGTGGATAGTGCGTTAAATCGGATTTGGCGAGTACAAGAGAAGCGACCAATGATGATTTCATTTGCGATATACTGGATGGTCTTAACACTAGGCCCGGTATTATTAGGGGCGAGTATTGGGGTAACCTCCTACATTGTTTCTTTGGTTTCTTTTGCAGATCAGGGGATACCTGGTTTTAGTGGTTTCTTATTGAAGCTTTTACCGTATGTAATTTCTATGGCTGGCTTTATTATGCTCTATACTTTAGTGCCTAATACCCGTGTGTCTTTTCGAGCTGCTATACCCGGGGCATTATTTGCTGCGCTGTTATTTGAATTAACCAAAAAAGGATTTGCGATGTACATAAGTCACTTTCCTTCGTATGAAGTGATTTATGGCGCTGTTGCAACTGTGCCTATTTTATTTGTTTGGGTTTATTTATCGTGGATTGTTGTATTACTTGGTGCGGAATTTACGGTGTGTTTGGGGGAACGCCAAACACGCTCTCTTCTGGAGAATAAACAGTCTTAAAAGGCACCTTTAACAAAAAAGGTGTGTAATATGACTCAACGCTATGCCGTGAGTGAACCAGTACGAAGCTTTCATTTACCTGTAGGTGAAGGTCATCAGATCCATGTTGAAGAATATGGCGATGTACATGGGCAGCCTGTCATAGTATGCCATGGTGGCCCAGGTGCTGGTTTATGTCGTGAAAGTGCTGGATACTTTAATCCTAAACGATATCGTATTATCTTGTTTAGCCAACGGGGCTGTGGCGCCTCAACTCCTTTAGAGCTTACGCATAACTCTCCGAGTTATTTAGTCGATGATATCTCGCGTTTAATCGAGCATTTGGCGATTGGTCAATGTATTCTGGCTGGCGGATCTTGGGGTGCAACTTTAGCTCTGTTATATACGTGCCACTTTGCACATAAAGTGAAGGGGTTGATTTTATGGGCGAGCTTTTTAGGCACAGATCATGATCTTGAATGGTTATATGGGCCGAACAGTGCGGGGGCGCAGTTTTACCCAGAGCAATATCAAACGTTTAAAAGTGAAAAATCGGATCTCCAAGATATCTTAAAACACTATTTATTCGCATTAACTGGTGAGGATGAGCTATCGCAGCATAAAGCAGCACAGCGCTGGCATGCTTGGGATAGACAGCTAACGCTTGGTGCATTAGCAGGCCGTTATCATTTAGAGGATAACGAGAGTGTACTGCAACAAGCGAAGTTGATGTGCCACTATTTCAGTCCAGAGGTCATGTCTGAGCTTCGTCCATTACAATCTGTTGCTGAGCACCTAACAGAGATCCCTACTTGGTTTATTCATGGTCGGCATGACTTAGTTTGCCGATTTGCGCCAGTACAGCGACTGGCACATCAAGCACACTCACAATTATTTGTGCTGGATGGATTAGGCCACTGCAATGCTAATGATGTGTATGTTGAGGCTGTACGAAGGGCTGCCGATTTACTCGCATGCAAATTATGTCATTAATACCGATAATGAATAGGCAGCGAAGGGGCTTTAATATACCATTTGTGTATGATTTTTTACGAATAAAAAAAGTGTATGAAAGGGTTAATTCAAAGAGTTAAACATGCCAGTGTGATGGTAGAGGGGCAAACAGTTGGTGAGATCCAACAAGGAGTTTTAGTGTTATTAGGTGTAGAAAAGCATGATGATGAAACGACGGCAGACAAATTACTCCACAAAATTACCAATTACCGAATATTCACGGATGAAGTGGGAAAAATGAACTTAAGTGTGCAAAACATTCAAGGTGAGTTACTGATTGTATCGCAATTTACGTTGGCGGCGGATACTAAAAAGGGGATGAGGCCGAGCTTCTCATCTGCCGCAACGCCTGTACAAGCAGAAGCATTGTATAACTATTTTACTGAGCGCGCTAAATTACTTGGAATAAAAGTCGCCAATGGGCAATTTGGTGCCGATATGCAGGTGACGTTGAATAACGATGGACCTGTGACGTTTATGCTAGAAAGTTAGCGGCTGACTACAATAATATGGTTGGCATAGAGTGGCACTTGCTCTATGTGAGGCTTTTTACCAAAATTGGTAATAAGTAAATGTGTGACCTGTTTTAGCTGTGATTCATGTTCGGCTAAAAAATTAATAAACAGCTTTCCACTAGGGCGCAGGCAAGCTCTGAGTTGTTGGTAGAACTGATGTTGAAATAAAAATAACGGGGCATCAAACTCACTGAATAAATCGAGAATGATCCAATCGTATTGATTATTATTGGTCAATACATCATCAACATCCATACAGGCCACGGCGCAGGTGTGATCACCGCTAAAGTAGCGTTTATAACAGCGAATAATATCAGGGTTGTTATCAACCGACAGTACATCACACTCTGGATAAGTTGTATGCAGATAATCTCTGATTGCACCAGCGCCAAGGCCGAGTTCGAGGACCTTACTAGGTGGTGTGTATAAATGCCAAAGTCGGGCGAGTTGCTGTAAATGTGGAAACAGAAGATTCTCTGGGTGGTTTCTTTCCACAACAGATTGTAAGGTGTCGTTGATCAGTAACCAGCGTAAGGTTTTGTCTTGCCTTATTTGTATGCTAACACTGCCATGCTTATGCCAATAAAGTAGATGACCCAATTCATGACTTTGTTTAACAAATTGGTTAGCGACTGTGCCCTCGGCAGTCATAAAATTCATCATAATTACATCAGCATAGTAGAGCGTTCCTACAATGCCACTTTGTTAAGTAATATTTACGCAAGAAAAGCGGGTAATACTTAAATGTTATATTCAGTAACGTGAATTTTTAGTAAGGTGAGGGTCATAAAAATCATCTCTAGATGGACAACAACAGGAATTTTTATGTTTCAAGTAACCGCACCACAAAGTAGCGAAGATTGGCAAGATTATTATCAGTTGCGCTGGCAAGTGCTTCGAGCCCCTTGGGAGCAACCGCGAGGCTCTGAACAGGACGATTTAGAACAAGAATCGGAACATCGCTTTATTAAAAATAATGAGGGTGACGTACTCGCAGTTGCACGGTTACACTTTAATACCCAACAACAAGCTCAAGTGCGCTATATGGCGGTTTCTGAGCAGCACAGAGGGCAGCGTTTAGGTGGCCGGTTACTTCATGAATTAGAAAAGTTAGCATGGAATCAGAATGCCGATGAGTTGGTCTTGTATGCTCGTGAGCGCGCATTGGCATTTTATGAAGGCCATGGTTACAAAGTGGTTGAAAAAGCACATTTGGCATTTGGTGATATTCAACACTGGAAAATGGTCAAACAAAATCCGTCAGAACCCGGTTGGTTTCGTCACCCTGATTGGACACAAGTATTACAAGACACTTGGCGGGAGTCTATTCCGATCAGTGATGCGATGGGTATTAAGGTAGAAAGTTATACTGATTGGCAGTTTTCAACGCGTGCTGATCTTAAAGCTAACTTGAATTTACATAACTCTATGTTTGCGGGGTCCGTATATAGTATGGCAACGTTGACAGGCTGGGGTGCAACCTACTTGGCTTTAAAAGAGTTAAACCTCGAGGGTAACATTGTACTGGCTGATGCCAATATTAAATATTTAAGACCACTCACAACAGCGCCAAGAGCCACTGTGTGTATTAGTGAATGCAGGGGTAAATTAATAGAATTAGAAACACACGGTAAAGCGAAATACATTGTACCGGTCACAGTTTATGATGAAGATGTGGTCGTTGCGCAATTCGAAGGTATATTTGTCGTCAAACGCTAATTACAAGAGTGTGTGGATACGAGTTAAAGCAACTTTATTAGGGCTTTAACTCGTAATCATCATATGTTCCTGCCACACCATACAATTCTGCCAGCAACCGCATGTTGTTCAGCATTTTCATGGTTTATTTGCCAACTAGGGTAGTCAGTGTTGTCACTGATCACCTCAATTGAGTCAGCTTTTTTCTTTAATCGTTTCGCCATCAAACCCTCATGGGTTTGTATGATGTATACACCTTCATGAGTGGGGTGCTGTTGGCTTAAGTCAACGAGGACCATATCATCATGATGCAATGTGGGCTGCATACTGTCACCACGAATTGAAACAAACGCTAATTGCTCTCCATGCACACCTAATTGTGAGCTTAACCAGTGTTTGTTCAGTGCAAATTGCTCGGTGACATCTTCTGCGCCATTGATGCTACCAAAACCGGCACTCGCCTCGACATCCAGCTTGGGGACTAGTAACAATTGTTCATCGGAATGATGATAAGGTTTATCGAGTGGTTGTTCACCAGTGAGTAGCCAATTTAAATCAATTTTAAATAGCCCGTAAAGGTGTTCTAAGTACACCATGGAAGGGCGACTTAACCCCCTACAAATACGATAAATATGAGAGGGAGACTTACCAGTAAGCTCGGCAAATTGTCGCTTGTTACCCCCTGAAAATTGCTCTACTAATTCGCAAAAACGTCGAGAAAAAGCGGTGTTCATATGTTCACTTATATTTAATTACTTCGGTATTGAAGTGACTGATTAATGGCCGCTATATTATCTAATCTCTTTAAATAGATACAGATAAAAGTGGGTTAAGGGAGTTGGGGTGTCTGGTGTGATGCCCTTGCGCAAGTGCAACTTGAAGCCCTAGTGTTGGTGTGCGCTCTAACTTCAAAAGTGCGACGTCATGATTTAGCGTGTTTGAGTTGTCCTGTGTGTGAACAAACTTCTCAGCTACTTGAATACGGTCACCGTTATTACCGCCAACTATAAACCCAGCGGCTTTAACGTGTAAAAAGCGTGTCGCTTTATTCTTAACGCCATGCGCGGCTGTTAATACATAGCCATCACCAATGTAGCTAACACCACAAAATGTAGTTGAGCCATTTGAATTGAGTATCTGGGTGTAAAATTACCATTGGCTGGTATCAGTAGGTTGGCCACCGACGATGTTTGGAGACACCTTTTTAAATAATGAATTTCGCTTGTTCATTGTAATTTTTTCATGCTGTGTGTTGTATCAGCCAACGAGAATGTGGGGATTGACATACAAATACAAGCAAAATGTAAATGCGTTGTTTGAATTTCTATTTCATATAATTATAAATAGGGACAGGTGAGAGTATCTCAATTTTCACTTCTTTATGAGATATTTATGCCAATTGCACTGCTCGGGGGCTATATTTTTTATTGAAGAAAAGGTTTCAAAGATATAACAAGGAAATGCTATCTTGAAAAAATCATAGTGTGCCTTCAAAGTTGTAGGCGCACTATGATTAAAAGAGCGTCAATTAATATGACTTAAGAAGCTCATAAAATAATACAAGTTGCTAAATTACTAACCGCAATTTGTATTCCATAAACGAAGGTATAAATTAGGCCTAGCCGCCTTTAGAGCGTCGATATCAGCACATGGTAGGTTAGAATTATAACTCAGTGATAAGCGCTCTAGCTTGCTCAATGTAGGCAAGGCAGACAAGTCACGAATATCAGTGTGTTCTAAGTTTAAGTGTGTTAACCCTGGAAAGCTGCTGAGCTTTGCAGGGTCTAATAAGTTGATATACTCTAAATTTAGCGACGTTAATGAAGGAGCAATAAATGTGCTAATGCTAAATTTTTGCGTACTTCTGATGCTCAGGCTTTTGACATGCCCAGGCAGTGTCACCCCTTCTAAATGAGTTAATGTACTATTATACAGTTCAATGTTATTCAAGTGTGCGAGTTGAGCGAGCACCGGTCTGTTCAGTATTTCACCAGAATTAAGATATCTGAAACTTAGAGAGGTAAGGTTTGAAAATTGCTCTATACCCGCGAGAGACTCGATCGCTGAGGAACCACATGTCCTAATTTGTGTCACTTTGGCCGCGTCTCTTACATCTTTTAGACATTCAGCTATAGCTGGATCAGTAATTAGTTCAAAGTTAATTGGTTGTTCAATACAGTTATAAGATTGTTTGTAATTGATATCCGCGAACGTATTTTTTAGGAACTCTAAGTCGGCACATAGAATGTTATATGAATGCTCTAAATCTAATGTATTTAAATTGGTTAAGCTGGATAATGCCTTTGCTGATAAAAGCTCATCAAAATAGCGTAATGAGAGGCTGGTCAGGCCGGTTAATTGTGTGAGTGGAGCTATATCTGATACTTCAAAACTCGTTAGTTTGAGCGCTTTTAGGTTAGAGTAGCCAGATAATACGGTGATATCGGTTACGTTACTGAACCCGCTTAACTCCAGCGATTCTAGACGGGCATTTTGAGATAATTGAGAGATATCAGTAAGCTCACTACTATCAGTGCGGATCGATACATTTTTTAAGTTCGGTAGCGCCCCCAAGCTTGGTAATGTATCCAGAGTGTTCAAGTTTAGGTTTAATTCTTCTAATGCAACTATTTTTTCTATGACTTCGATATTTTCAATTGTACTCGTTTCAGCTTTTAATTTTTTTAACTGAGATGAGTTTTGCAAAATAGTTGCGTCTAAATGAGTGCTGTAGTATGAACTTGCACTTAGTGCTAGCTCTGATAAATTTGGTAGCTGACTGATAACTGATAAGTTACTAATGCTGCCAATACGTTCAACATTCAAGTACTCTATTTTTGGGGTGAACTCTAACCAGTCAATGTCATTTAATTCTGAATTGTTGCGCACATCAAATTTTAATAACTCTGGCATACTTTTTACAAAGCTGACTGAGTTCAGATCAGTATTGTTTAGTATCAGAGATGTCATTTGGGTCAAGTTTGCCAAATTTTCTGGACTCACCAGTGCATAGTTAGTAATTACTAATTCGGTTAGTTCAGTTAGATCGCTAAGAAGCGCAGTATCAAAATCAGAACTTGAATATCCACCTTGGAGCACTAACTTTTCTAAGTCAGTCATTGCACTAATGAAGGTTAAATCTGTGAAGTTGTGATTTACTAATGACAGAGATGTCAAATTTGTTAAAAGAGAGAGTGCGGTTGAGTCGGCAGCTGATATATTTTCAAAAGAAAGCTCTTTCATTGCGGGCATTACAGTAAGAAATGACAATGATTGGAAGTTACTAATCTTACGCAGCGCTAAGCTTTCTAGGTTAATAAGGGGCTTTATATGGGCTTCATTTACACTTACAGAGTCTAATTTTAAATGGGTGAGATTAGTGAGTGTACTTAAATGCGCTTCATCAAAGTCACGACCTTTCACATAGTTCAGGTGTGTCAGAGTATTTGGCAGTGTATTGAACTTGATATGCAATCTACTATGATAATAATGCTGCTCTGCATTAAATGTCAGCTGTGTTAAATTACTAAACTTATCTAGGCTGATTGTCTGGTTTTCAAAGCCGTAGGCACCTTGAACAATTGATAATGTCGTTAAAGACTCTAGTTGTTCAACAACAGTGATATCATCAATTGGGTTATTTATTAAGGTGAGGTTTTGTAGTGAACTTATATTGGCTAAAGGCGCAATGTCTGAAATTTGAGTACCTTCTAAATGTACTGATTTCAAGTTTGTAAATTTGTTCAAGTCATCCAATGTTGATACTGGGCTGTTAATACATGTCAGTGAATCTGAACCCATATCCATATTTGTACTGAGTGCGCAGCTCAATAGGGCTTGATCACTAATTTTTTCTTCAGAGATAGCCTCATATGCTTCAAGTGATACTGAGAAGTCTTTACTTGTAGTCGCTGCTTTATCATCTGTCACAGTGAGGCGCAAAACAATATTTTCAGATGTATCTATATCAGGTGCTGTGAATTGAATACTTGCCGTTTCCAAACCTGTTATTGTAAGTGTAGTGCCGGAAACTTGCTCCCATGCATAGCTTGCAATTGTGCCGTCAGAGTCTGTTGCGTTTGCAGTAATAGTCAGCTCTGCTCGCTCCATAACGGTTAAATCAGAGATATCTGGTATTTCAGGTGCTACATTTGTAGGTGTTGTACCTGTGACTGGTGTTTGAGCAGATGAGTTAGAACTGCCACCGCCACATGCGGTTAAAGCTAAAGTAAGAAGCGATACTGCTAATCCTTTAGATGTATGTAATCTATTCATAGTTCCCTAGTTCTTAGTATCATTAATAAAGAAGTCTTCAATGGCAATTGTACTATTTATAGGTATGAAAGTAATCATTTTACGATATGTATCTAGGATATTATGAACCATGCATAATATGAGATGTGAGGGGGGGACCTCGTTATTTTCTTAAATATTGCCCTGGCGTGCAGTTAAATGCTTTTTTAAATGCCGTGTTAAACGCAGAGCTTGATTCAAAGCCGAGTTGTTCAGCAATTATTTGCTGAGTATGACCTGCCTCGAGCATTTCAACTGCGCGCAATGCTCTGAGCTTTTGCTTCCATTGGCTAAAGTTCATCGAAAAGCTTCTATTAAACAGCCTATTAAGTGTGCGACTTGAGGCGCCAACTTGTTCACTCCATTGTTCTAATGTGTTGGGGTTACCTGGGTTTGCGTGTAGTTCACTAATGATAGGTATGAGGCGCTTGTCTTGAGCCGTGGGGAGAAAAAATGCACTGGTTTGTGCCATTTTGAGCCTGTCGATGAATACTTGTACAAAGCGCAGCGTGCTGTCGTCTAAAGCATAATCGGTTGGCCACCGACACACTTCTAAAATCATCGCTTTTAATAGATCATCAACATGGAGTATTTTTGCGTCGGCACCTAAAACATCAACATACTTTTTTTCAATATAGACGCTACGAAAGTGCCCGCCATAGCGACAAAATGTCTCATGGGGCAGATTAGGTGGGATCCAAAGTGCTTGGTCAGGTGGAATAACAAAGCGACCAACAGGGGTCCTAACCGTCAATACGCCATTGCTTGTATAGGCTAATTGACCCCAAGTATGTTGGTGAGTCTGTACGTGTTGCCAAGGCGGCATAGTTGTTGGTCGTGGATAAATGGGTTTATCGATCTGTGTAAGTTTTATGCGAGCTTTTACACTTTGCCACGGGTTTTGTGTCTGATCTGATAAACCATCTGTCATTTTAGGTAATTTTGGTCATTTATTTTTGAGCATACAATAATCACGTTCTTTAAACAATCGATAGATTTTGATCATAAACTTTGTTGTGCTTTGGAAGGGTAATATGAATAACAAAATGAGTTTGGTTACTATGCGTTCCCCATTTGGTTTTTTAGCCATCGCTACGTCTATTATGGCAATCACGTTTGCTGGATGGATGGCGTTACTCAATAACTTTGCAATAGAAGCTGCCCAATTTACCGGTGCGAATATGGGGGTGCTTCAATCCTTACGAGAGATCCCCGGCTTACTCGCTTTTACTGCCGTGTTTGTATTATTAGTTTTAAAGGAGCAAACATTTGCCTTGGTCAGCTTGTGTTTATTGTCAATAGGGGTTGCGGTGACAGGCCTATTTCCCACTATTTATGGGTTATATGCTACAACGGTCTTAATGTCGATTGGCTTTCATTACTTTGAAACAATCAATCAATCGCTGAGTTTACAGTGGTTTAATAAAAATGAAGCCCCGCAACAGTTAGGACGGCTGATGTCAATTAAGTCAATGGCCTCATTGCTGACTTATGCTGCGATTTGGTTGTCTGTTACCTTTTTTGTGACAGACTACCCATGGTTATATTTATCAATTGGCGGGGTAGGGCTATTGTTCACGATATACCTTATTATTGCTTTTCCTTCCTTTACCATGTCGTCGACCCAGCATAAAAAAATTGTTTTACGTAAAAAGTATAGTTTGTATTACATACTGCTATTTTTTTCTGGGGCACGTAGACAGATTTTTATGGTATTTGCGGGCTTTTTGATGGTTGAAAAGTTTGGGTTTGACGTGGCGCAGATCACCGCCTTATATATGGTTAATCATCTTATAAATATTTTTGTGGCACCAAAGATTGGACAGATGATTAGTAAAATAGGTGAGCAGAAAACGCTAACTATTGAGTACTCGGGCCTTGTTTTGGTTTTTATTGGTTATGCGGTCGTTGACTCTGCTATGTTTGCGGCGGCGTTGTATTTAATCGATCATTTGTTTTTCGCGATGGCCATTGCATTAAAAACATACTTTCAAAAAATTGCAGATTCTGAAGATATTGCGGCGACGGCCAGTGTGAGTTTTACCATTAATCATATTGCTGCAGTGGTTATTCCTGCAGCTTTCGGTATGGTGTGGCTGTACGACCAAGCCCTAGTATTTTATTTTGGTGCGGGGCTAGCTGCGTGCTCACTGTTATTGAGCCAATTTGTTACGCTGCATTTAGATAAGCTGTCATTACGCGGCTCATAATGTATCAGTGAACATCGATTTCTTATTGGCTGACGGCTATAACGCCGTTAGCCCTTCTTTTATATGATCGATAAATAAACGGGTTTTGAGTGGCACAAAGGTGCTTTTAGGGTAGTAAGCCCAAAGCTGTTTGGTTGCGGAGTGTAAAGAAGGGAATAAAGGCACTAAGCTACCTTCACCAAGTTGCTTACTGATATAAGTAGGAGAGATAAAAATAACTCCCATACCTTGAATAGCCGCTTCTAAAATTGAGTCTAAATTGTCAGACACAAAATTATAATTCTGAAATAAGAAGCGCGTTCCGTCACTCAGCTCAATATGGCCTTTTTTTTGATAATAGTTACTGAGCAGCATTTTGTGTGCTTGAAGCTCTTGGAGGTTTTTTATTGGTGGGTGTTTATCAATGTAATCTGGTGAGGCAAACAACTGCATTTGATAGTTTAATAGCCGTGTTCCTTTATGTGCTAATGAATCAAATTCATCATATTGTCGAGTGATCACTAAATCGTTTTGTAAATCTGGTAATGCACCAGGGTTAAGAACATTAAGCTGCACGTTCACTTTTGGATAAAGGCTTAAGAACTGTCTAATGTGTGGCAGTAACACGCGACTGCCTACAGCTAGTGTTGCTGCAATCTTCAAGGTACCTGTAGGTACTTTGGTGCTCTCATGACTGTGATTTATCATTTCTTCAAATTGGCTGAGAAGTGCGTTTGCTTTGGGTAAAAAACTGTGTCCTTCTTCAGTGAGATTTACTTGTCGAGTAGTACGTGTAAACAAGCTCAAACCCAATTGTTTTTCTAACCAGTCGATCCGTTTACTCATTGCCGAAGCTGAGATCTCTAGGTGTTCAGCTGCTACGGTAAAGCTTTTATGCTTAACGAGTGCAGTAAAGCTGCGGGTTGCAGTTAGCCAATCCATATTAATTCCTAGTAAGAAATAATGTTTTGCCAATTACAGTGTTTTTAGTCAGTAAAGTAAAGATTATAGTGTATAAAAATCACTCTGTATGGAACATAGTATATGTTGGGATTGGCTATTTTATTGTTGTCATGTTCGCAGCTTGCCAGCCAAATCTTTTTACCTGCATTACCTCAAATAGCAGACAGTTTGGCGTTAAGTACAGTGCAAAGCCAAGCGATGGTCACGGGGTATTTTATATGCTTGGGCGCATCGCAGTTAGTTGTAGGACCACTGCGAGATAAGTTCGGTGATAGGCCTATTTTTTTTGCGGGTCAAAGTACTTTCATCTTTGGCACTTTATTGTGTGCAGTGGCTACGACCGCAGAGTTATTCACGGTGGGGCGTGTTTTACAAGGCATTGGTGCAGCAGCGCCTTTATTAATAAGTAGAACATTATTAATCGCGACTTTAAGCGGCCCACAATTAAAAATGGCGATGGCTCAGTTGGCGTTGGTATCCAGTGGTGTTGCGATATTGGCTCCTCTCATCGGGGGAACGCTTGCGTATGTGGCAAATTGGCAATTTATAGCATGGTTATTAGCGGGGTATTTTAGTGTAACAGCCGTGGTGGGTTGGTGGATATTACCCATCGGAGCTTATGTGCCCGCGATGAACTCCATTCGACCAAAGTATTTGCTAAGACAATATGGCCAATTACTAAAAGAAGGTCAGTTTCTTGCGATTGCAGCATTTAAATGGTTGCCCACTTTTCTTTATTTAACGACTCAATTGTACTTTCCGTTTTTATTACAGCAGTATTTTCAACTCACGGAACAGCAATTTGGCATGGTGATGATGTTGCCAATGAGTGGGTTGTTGATCGGTGCATTTATCAGTAAATGTTTGCATAAAACGATGAATGAACTTGCCTTGTTTGCGTTTTTTTGGCCTTTATTGATCGTAAGCGCCATGTGTTACAGCTTACTCCCATTTAGTCTATTTAATGCATTGCTTGGATATGGTTTTATCATGGTTGTTTTTGGGGGCTATTTTGCAGCTTATATGCAATTGCTTGGTGTGCATTATGCTGCACAAGCCGGCAGTGCGAATGCATTGGTGGGGGCGGTTGAGTTATTGGGGTTCACTTTATTGGCTGTAGGCTGCAATGCTTACTTCATACATTCGCTTAATGACCTTGCCTGGGTAACTATGTTAGCCGCTGCGTTATTATTATTCGCTTGGCTTAAGTTATTACCCCAGAGGATTTTCTTTAATGATGTTTTTCAGCATATAGCGCGCAAAGTAGTAGGGAATAGAGAATGAAATTTTGTACATCCAGATTAACAATAAGACCGATGACTATGGCGGATCTTCACGCGAGTTTTGCGCACCGTAGTTGTCCACAAACATCTCGTTATATCAGCGATCAGATCACTTTTGCACAGGCAAAGCAGCGTTTAGTTGAGAATTGTCAGCCTTGGTTAGGTGAAGAAAACCAGAGATTGGCGCTGGCCATTACACTTAATGGATCGAATGAGCTGATCGGGGAAGTGATGTTTAAGTATATCAACAAGACCAGTTTAGTCGGAGAGATAGGATATAGACTAAAAAAAGAGGTGATAGGCAAAGGGTATGCTTTTGAAGCCGTCGATGCCTTCATTACACAGTTATTTTCACAGCTCGAGGTTATAAAAATAGTGGCGGTATGTGCTGTTGATAACACGCCCTCATGGCGGTTAATGGAAAAACTGCAGATGCAAAGAGAGGGGGTATTTAAATCTCACTTTTTAATTGGAGGTGAGCGGTTAGATGCCTATAGCTATGGTATCTGTCGTCCTTAAGCATATTATTCTGCTTTGCGCTTTATTCATATCAGTAATATGAGCTTGAAATGAACGTGATCATTCTAAGGGGGGAAAGTCAATCTTTCATTGGAGTGTGTTACTCATACAGAATAACCGTATGAGTAATTTTCTTTATGATTTCAGTCACCCAGTTAAAGCGCCTTTTTTTGTACTGTATACAATGACATTAATGTGATTTGTTACGCTTACTTTGATCATCAAATAGATCTTTAAGATGATCAGCAAATTGCTTTAGCGACTGCTTCATAGATTGCTTCATCGTGACATCAACACTGCCCAAAATCACTCTGCCTTTAATATGTAAATGCGGCCGTTGCCCAGTGACTGTGACGTTTTCAAGCGAGCTCTTATCACTGTTAACCGATCCTAAAATATTTTTAGTGCTGGTGGTGACGTCTATATTATCAGGGACGATGAACGCATCACTGCCCAAAATACAATCGATATGTATCGTAACGTTAGGGTGTGTAAATACTGCATTTCTAAAATCGAGTGTGACAGAGCCTGAATAATTTTTAATATAAATATCTTTAGGTACTACCCATGCCCCAGAACGGTTATCAGAACTCAAAATTGAGGTAATATTTAGCTGGGCATTATTTTCTGTTGATGCCGTGAATTTAGGTTGTACGCACGATAGTTTTTCTGCTTGATAGCGTGGATCTGTTTGTAGCGGAAGATCGGCTGTTAGTGCCGTAAGATCGTCTGGAGCGTCGCATGCATATGCTTGATCTAGTCGGCGTTCAAACGCATCTGCCGAGATCTCACCATGGCTATAATTTAGGATCAGTTGATCAATGACTTCTTCTTTTACTTTTTCTAGGGGTCTATCTGATGTTGGGACTGACATACATTCTCCGTTATTGTCTGGTGAGTGAACTTACACAGTATGAAGCAATATTAAGACCATTTATTTTATTGTTTACTATCAGTATATTATAATTTTTGATGTTATTTTACACACTATAATATAGTAATAATGACTAAATTATAGTTAAAAAACGCGCTGACATATTTCTGTATGGCTTGTTATTTTGTGAGCTTTTTAATTTTTTTTTGGATGCGTATTTTTTCCGCGTAGCGAACATGTTTGCTGATCCAGTGCGCTATTTTTTCCATGAGCTTAGGCGGAAAATCATGGCCAAGCTCAGGAACTATTTTAAGCTTGGACTTTTGAATGAGTTTAGCGGTATTAATGCCTTCAGAAATAGGAAAAAGTGGATCAGCAGCCCCATGGATCACCAAGGTGGGTGCTTTAATTTTTTTGATTAAGTGCGTTCTTTTTCCAGTGGCTGTGATCGCACAGAGCTGTCGTTTTATGCCACTAGGATTGTGTGCTCTATCAATTTGTTCAGCTGCCTGCGCTTTTAAGACTGATTCTTGAGGTTGAAAAAGTGGACTCCCTATTGTTTGATTGAGCTTGACGTTGTAATTAATTGCAGCGTCACGTGTCGCTGGCTTTAGGCTCCATGGGGCAAGTTTTACAATTGTTTTTAAAGTGGTTGCAGAAAAGCTTATTACATTGGGAGTCGACATGATAGAGGTGAGGCTTAAGACTTTCTTTTTGTATTTCGCCGCAATGATTTGCGCGATCATGCCTCCCATAGATGCTCCGACTAAGTGGGCGCGTGATATTTTTAGTTCTTGCATCAGGCAGATCACATCTTCTGCCATATCTTCAAGTGAATAAGGTGCACTTTTCCCCAAAGAAAAGTGCTTGTTAAGCCAGATTGAAAATAAGCTGGGCGCATCGCGCTCATTAAGTTGACTAGATAACCCAACATCACGGTTATCAAATCGTATTACCCGAAAATTATTATTTACTAAAGCATCATAAAACCCATCAGGCCACACTGTCATTTGCGCACCTAACCCCATAATCAAAATAATAGCGGGTGCACTTTTCTTCCCTTCGTCTTGGTAGTGAATATACAGGCCACTTTTTGTTTGGATCTGTTGTATTGCCACGTTGTATGTATGACTTTTTAATCGATTAAACGTGTGAGTGAGTATAGCTGGCTAGTATACATTTTGTGCGCCTCTTGAGTCTAAAAAAAGAACGTGGTTGATAAGGTCAATTTAAATCAAAGGATCTAAGGTGGATCGTCTTTTTAAAGGCAATGAGTACCAATCTTAGAGAACGCTCTCACTGGTAACATTTGCGTGAATTACCAGCTTGATTGTTAAGTTGCTCATTATGTGATCCGGTTTTGTTGCCGGTGTGTTTATTTAATGTTTTTAGGTGTTTTTTATGTTGCTGAGTGTGTTTTATGTTTCCATGTTGGGTGTTTTTTTTCGTTTGCTAACAAGTTATTTCTTTAGGGTTTGTTACTGATATTCTTATGTTTTTTGAGTCTTATAAGTTAGTTATTACACAATGATCTATCTATGGGCGGTAAAGATCTTTAAATTTTGTATATATGCTAGGCGCTTTGCGTATGAAATACGTACCATGCTTGCACGTTTATCGTACTCTGTGACGTAACGTCGGTGTGCTTTGTCTAGTGATGGGGCTTAGCTTCTATAGGGAATAAAATGTAGGCTGTGCCTTGATGTGTATCAAGGCCTTTTAAGGCGCAAAAAAAGCGAATGAGTCCCCCAGTTGTAAGGTCAATTTTAGGCGGGAATGATTTGCATCAGTAGTGGGCTGCAACACGATTACTGAGCGCTATCAGCAAGCAATAACACAAATAAAAGAGGCCGTAAAAGAGTCACGCTTGCCATGTTGGTTGCAAAACCCAGTGTCACAAGAAAGAACTGGGTTTATAGGCACAAATCCTGTACTCGATCTGTATGGTCAACAAGCCATCAAAGCAAGTCGCAAAGTCGCATTAAATAAGCTTGCTCAGCATTACTCACTGAGCAGGATGTACGTAATATTACCAATCAAGATACCGCTGAAATGATGCTCGACAGTGATCGCGCGATGACATTTTTACCAGCGCACGTAATTGATGTTGTGATTTATAGTTATGTGTTTGATGGCGCTGTAATACTTCAACATATTGTAGTTTTAGCGAAGATGGCCGTTATGGCAAAGATTTCATTTCAGACGCAACTGCATGTGTAACACGTGTGCTTTATCAGGATGGCACCTGGGAAAGTAATAACTATTGCGCAACAGGTATCTATGATAAACGATATAACGATTTTCCGTTCAATAGCAGCGCTCCAGCAGTTCAACAATAACGCGTTAGCATAACTAGGTTGTCAGTTTAACTTAGTCGTTAAACTGACAATTTTGATATTTCTATATTCTCCAATGATTACAGCGCTTTAAAACGGATGGCAGTGCCGCCACTTGATGCAAACTTCAAAGTCAGTGAATCAGTTGCTTTCACTCTTTTTTTACTAATGTGTATGTCGTATGGATTATTTTTCCATTCCGCTTTTTCGCCATCTTGATAGATATGGGCTTCGTATTCTGTGTGTTTATCCAAAAAATCTAACTTAATTTTGGTTACTCGAGGGTGCTCATCCGTGATAGCACCGAGGTACCAATCTTTTCCAGCGTACTTCCCGCGTTGTCGTTCTTGACGAGCAAATACGATGTAATCCCCCACTTCACCTGCTAATGCGATGCTTTGTTCCCAGTCTGTTGGCACATCTTGAATAAATTGAAAGGCATCTGGTTTGGCGAGGTAATTCTCAGGTAGATCAGCAGCCATTTGAATAGGACTGTATAAGACAACGTACAAAGCGAGTTGTTTGGCGAGCGTGGTTTGTGGACGGTTTGTGTTATCGCCCAAACCATTAAAGCTCATATCGAAGATGCCAGGGGTAAAATCCATTGGCCCTGCTAGCATACGTGTATAAGGTAGTAATGTGGTGTGCTCAGGAGGGTTAGGTGGTGTGCCCCATGCGTTAAATTCTTGTCCGCGTGCACCTTCGCGGGAAAGCCAGTTTGGGTAGGTGCGCCTTAATCCTGTGTCTTTAATGGGCTCATGGGTATTGATACTGAGTTTATATTTCGCTGCAAGTATCACATTATCTAAGTATTCGTTGACCATGAATTGCCCATCATGCCATTCAAAGCGGGCATGACCTCGCTCATCAATGCGCTTGATGTTACCACCATCGGCGACATATCCTGTTTTGACTTGTGATACACCGGCTTGTTGATAAAGCGTAAAAGCGTCTTTCATTTGCGTGCGATAATTACTGACATTCCCTGATGTTTCATGATGACCAATGAGTTGTGCACCTACTTTTTTGCTGTGCTGACTAATCGCGTCTATATCAAAATCAGGGTAACTCTCAACAAAATTAAAAACATCGCCATTGAAAAACCAGTCTCCATCCCACCCTGTATTCCATCCTTCAACAAGCACCCCATCAAAGCCATATTGCGCAGCAAAGTTAAGATATTCCTTGGTGTTTTTAGTGGTAGCACCATGTTTTTCACCACTGCTCCAGGTGTGCGTTCCAATGTGCATGCCCCACCATATTCCTAAATATTTGCCCGGTTTTACCCAAGATACGTCACCCAGCTTATTGGGCTCGTTCAAATTGAGTATTAAGTGTGAATTGAGTAAATCGGTGGCATGCTCACCAATCTGAATCGTACGCCAAGGGGTGTTAAAGGTGCCGTTTGTTTTCACTGCAATACCATCTGACCAAGGGGTTAAGTCGGCAATGAAGGTACCTGGTCGACGTTGATTTAGTGTCATGGCTGCGTAGTCTATCAGTGCCGCTTCGTGAATACTGATGTGTACACCCGCTGCATTTTTTAAAGTGAAAGGGGTGTGCACATGCATTGCATCATGCAGCGCAGTGGTGTTGTAGGTATATTCGTATCGATTCCAACCTCGTGCGGGGATCCACCACGCGGTGCTTTTGTCACCATTAGCAAAGGCAAACTCTGTAAGCTCTCGAGTAATATTAAGGGCATGAGGCTTATTGAGTTCATATCTAAACCCAAGGCCGTCATTAAATACTTTGACATGTAATTTATAAGCCGTGGCGTCAGTGTCTTTGTCGACGAATGAGAGGGTTAACTCGTTATGGTGATCCGTGATCAACCGTGTTTCACCCCAAGGTTGCTGCCACTGAGCATGGTGAGAGACAGTATGTACTTGGGAAGAAGTGAGGTTATTACGCATGGCAGGATGACGTAGAAAATCAAACCCTAACTTTGAGTTATCAATGATGAGCTGATCTTTAAATCGGACTTGATACGTTGGTTGCCCGTTATCATCATTGACAGTGACTGTAATTGCTTTATTCGGTGAACAGACCGAGTGACTGGCAGTAAATGCGAGTGATGAAAACAAGGTGATACCCACTGACATTAGGATGCGTAAGTACATAACTGCCTTTTTAATAATCATTTTACGAGTAAGGCTAAGCATACGTTGCTAGAAATAGTGGGTGAATAGGCTGCATACGTATTCATGGTGAATGATTAATTTGGTTAGACCGGTCTGTTTATATCTCTGTAAAAATGCGAGTTTTTGAGTCGATAATCTATACTGAAAAACATACGGTTTAACATAGTATGATTGGTAAAAAATGAAAAAAGTTATAGGGTTAGCATGCTTTTTTGGGTTTTCTTGTCAAGCCTTGGAAGTAACGGTGAAGGATACATTGGGTCAGCCGTTGGCAGGTGCCGCTGTTTGGTTAGAAGGAGGTTTATGGTCCGTAGAACCTTCATCACTATTAAAAAAATATAATATGGGGCAAAAAGATCGTAATTTCATACCGCATGTGTTGATCATACCTCAAGAGGCACAGGTTGAGTTTCCTAACTTTGATTCTATTTTACATCATGTGTACTCATTTTCTGAGCCAAAAGCGTTTGAATTAAAGCTATACCGCGATAAACCACAAGCTCCTATTAAGTTTACACAATCCGGGGTGGTTGAATTAGGGTGTAATATTCATGACTGGATGTTGGGTTATATATTGGTAGTTAATTCGGGCGTGTATGGATTAACGGATAAACAAGGCAAGATTGATTTACCATTAAACCCTGAGCAACTAGGCAGTGTAAACTTACATGTATGGCATGAGCGATTTGAGGATTTGGATAAACCAGAATCACAGGTACTGACAATTAAAGATGTGTCACAAAAAGTACAGTACCAGTTAAAGCAGCCTTTGCTTGAAAAGTTCGACTTTTTAACGGACGAAACAGATGGATATTAAAAATGGCAAGATATGGGCTCTGTACTTATTGCCATGGCTAGCATATCAAGCGAGTGCGTTTGAAGGGCAATTACATGGTACGGTAGAGATCAGTGCCCATGAACGTGGTGAGCAAACATCATGGACATCTGGTGGTTGGGGTATGAGCCGGTTTGGTAAACACAGTGATGGACTGAACGTGTCTAGGGCGACCCTTGAAGGGAGGCTTGATTTAAGCTCAGCTTGGTCGGGCCATGCTGTAGCGCAATATGTTCCTGATCCGAGTCATAAGTTGGGTTTTACAGAGGCATATTTAAGTTATCAACCTTTGGCAAAACGATATCAGTTTCGTTCTCGTATTGGTGCCTTTTACCCGCGTATGTCATTAGAGAATCCAGCGCTTGCTTGGTCATCTCCATACACCTACCAGTACTCAGCACTTAACGCATGGATTGGGGAAGAAGTTCGCACGTTTGGTGCAGAATTTGAGTTAAAACGCCCTGCGAGACGATTTCGTAGCAAATATGATATGAGTTTTTTAGGGGCCATATATAAGGGAAATGATCCGGCTGGGACCTTACTTGCGTGGCGAGGTTTTGCGCCTCATGATAGGCAATCAGTGATCAATGAGCGTATACAATTTGCGCCATTATACGCATTAAGGGCACCCCAATTAGCGCAGCAAGGGCAATTTGTAGAGCCGTTTAGTGAAGTGGATGGACGCTTTGGTTATTATGTAGGAACACATGTTGAATACTTAAAAAAGCATACGCTAAGGTTATATTGGTATGATAACAACGGTGATCCCTCAGTACTTAACCAAAAAACACGGCAATATGCATGGGATACGAAGTTCTGGAATATTGCGTGGCGGAGTAAATTGTCGAGGCAAACGCAATTCATTATGCAAGCGATGTTTGGCAATACTGCAATGGGCGAGCGTCGCGGCGTAGACAATGATTTTAATAGCTGGTTTGTGATGTTCAGCCATACTTGGCAGCGTTATCGGATCAGCGCGCGTGTAGAGCACTCTAAAGTGATAGACAAAGATATTTGGCAATTTGATCCAAATGCCAGTCAGACGAACTCTGTAACTGTTAATCTAAAGAAACAGCTTTCTGCTCATTGGCAAGTCGGCGCAGAATGGCAATATCTAGATACACAGGCATCGTTTAGACCTCCTGTAGGTCGAGATGAAAATGCGTACGAAAACCTCTGGCGGCTCACGGCTAAATACCAATTCTAGAGTAATCAATGATCAATCTTAGCCGTACTTAGGAAATGACGTCGATTGATCATATATTGCTCATTTTAATCACATAACCTATTTAAGCCATTGAGCGCAGCAACCCGGTATGCTTCTGCCATGGTTGGGTAGTTAAATGTGGTATTAACGAAGTACTCTACGTTATTTCCGGGCCCTTTTTGTTCCATAATGGCTTGACCAATGTGAACAATTTCAGAGGCTCGTTCACCAAAGCAGTGTACACCGAGTAGCTCTTTTGTTACTGCGTGAAACAGCAGTTTTAAACTGCCAACTTCAGTGCCCGTAATTTGTGCCCGGGCGAGATGTTTGAATTGTGCACGGCCAACTTCATAGGGAATTTTTGCTGCGGTTAATTCTTGCTCTGTTTTACCTACAGAACTCATTTCGGGAATCGTATAAATGCCAGCGGGTATATCAATAATGAGTTTATCAGCGCTATCGCCTTGCACAATCGCATCTGCGGCAATGCGGCCCTGATCAAATGCAGCACTGGCTAGGCTTGGATACCCTATTACGTCACCTACAGCATAGACGTTATCGAGTTCAGTTTGGTAATTTTCATTGACTTTAAGTTGACCTCGACCATCCGCTTTTAAACCAACAGCAGCAAGATTTAGGCCATTGGTGTTACCTGTTCTGCCGTTGGCAAACAAGATACAATCTGCTTTTACACGTTTGCCTGATTGAAGATGTAAGATAACGCCTTCTTCGCTGCCTTCTACTTTAGAAAACTCTTCGTTGTGCCTGATCACAATACCACTGTTCCAAAAGTGATAGCTTAATGCATCAGATATTTCCGCATCCATAAAAGCGAGTAATCGATCTCGGGTATTAATTAAATCTACTTTGGCGCCAAGCCCTTTAAAGATTGACGCATATTCACAGCCAATTACCCCTGCACCATAAATAATGACCCGTTGAGGGTTATGTTTAAGGCTTAAAATAGTATCACTGTCATACACTCGAGGGTGACTGAAATCAACCTCTGGGGGACGATAGGGGCGAGAGCCAGTTGCAATAACGATGGTGTGTGCGGTGAGTAATTCTTGGGAGCCATCTTCATGTTGAACTTTGATGGTATGGGCATCGACAAAACTGGCATCACCTTGGTATAGGTGAATACGGTTGCGATCGTAAAAGCTACTGCGTAAATTCGACTGCTTAGAGATAACCGCACTGGCGTGATTCAAAATATCTTGAAATGTATGACGTTGAGGTTTTCCGGTAAAGCGATATAGCGGGTTGGCTTTGTATTCGATAAGCCGGCTAACTGAGTGACGCAATGCTTTGGAAGGAATGGTACCCCAATGTACACAGCCACCACCAACTGCTCGTTGACGCTCAATCACTGCGACGCGCTTTTGACTCTTTGACAAGTTCATTGCTGCGCCTTCACCACCTGGGCCAGTCCCAATGATAATTGCATCATATTGATAATTTGGTGCTTGTGGGGTTTCAGGGGTTTGTTTTGGTTTAGTCACAGCCTCTCCTCAATCTGTCTCTTAAGAGGCTGTGAAATTTAGTTATAGACTAAATGACGGTTTTAACAGCCTCGCGTTTAATGCCAACCATGCTTGTTTTTGCTCGTGCCAAGCAGCTTCTAATTCTTGGTACTGTTTTGCGAGTGTTGATTTATCACACTGTTCGCGCATGGAATCTTTTTTTGCTTCTAATAATTCTTTTTGCACAGAGCAAAATGTTTGGAGCTTTTTTATAAGCAATTCATACTCTTGTTGTAACAATGTAAGCTTATCTTGCGCTAAAGGCAATTTTGCTAAGCGAACTTTGGTTTTAATGAGCAAGGTTTCTGCTTTGGCTTTTTCAATACGCTCTACAGGCGTACGTTTAAGTTTATACGCTAAACCCAAAGCTGCCATGGCGCGGATCATCCATTTGGTGGGATCGTAATGATACCAGCGGATGCCATTGCGATAATCACTAGCAAAAATATGATGGAAGTTATGATACCCTTCACCATAAGTAAAAAGCGCTAAAAAGCCATTATCGCGCGCGGTGTTTTTTTCTGTGTAAGGGCGAGAGCCCCAAATATGCGCTAATGAATTAATGAAAAAAGTGAAATGTTGGCTCAATACTAATCTCAGTAAACCAGCGAGTAGCATCATGGCAATGACATCATCCACTAATAGGCCAAGTAGTAAGGGAATGCCAATATTGGTTGCTAGCACGAGTTTTAGGTAGTGGCGGTGCTGGAACATCACGATCTTGTTGCGCTGTAAATCTCGGGCATTACTGTAGTCACCATAGTTTTCGCCCTGATGGTCTCGTAACATCCAACCAATATGGCTATACCAAAAGCCATTTGTTGCAGCATAGGGGTCTTTAACTGGATCGTCGACTTGACCGTGATGAACTCGGTGGTCGCTACTCCAATGCAAGGCACTATTTTGTAATGCAAATGCTCCACCAATGGCGAATACCCACTGCACAGCAGGGTGTGTATCATAGGCTTTATGGGCCCACAAGCGGTGATAACCAGCAGTAATTGATAATCCTGCATAGAACATACAAGCTGTGAATACAGCCCAATGTGTAGCAGTATAGCCATATTCATAGCCATACCAGGGCACTAATGTGATGGCTGCCAGAAAAGTCAGGCTAAAGAACAGCAAATTTGTCCAAATAATCGGCGGTTTTTTCATTGTTTAAATCTCAGCGTACACTTGTACGCTAAAATAGTATTTCATTCTGCTGCCGTCAAGTATTAGACTCTACAATGTTTGATCTAATTAAATATGGAATGAAAAATGTCAGGTGTTCGTGCACAGCAAAAACAAAAAACTCGACAAGCACTTATTGAAGCCGCTTTTAATCAGTTAAGCGCTGAGCATAGTTTTTCAAATATAAGCCTACGAGAAGTTGCGCGTGAAGCTGGTATTGCCCCGACTTCTTTTTATCGGCATTTTAAAGATATGAATGAATTGGGATTAACCATGGTTGATGAAGCGGGTTTGACGCTACGTCAATTAATGCGACAAGCCAGACGTCGTATTGCCAGTGGGGGAAGTGTGATTAACACTTCAGTGCAGACGTTCATGGAGTTTATTGATACATCGAGTAACCAATTTCGACTATTACTTCGTGAACGTTCAGGCACATCTAAAGCGTTTCGTGCTGCTGTGGCGCGAGAAATTAAACACTTTACTTTAGAGTTAGCGCATTATTTAGAAACTGAGACGCCATGCGATAAACATCACGCCTATATGCAAGCTGAAGCAATGGTTATTCTGGTGTTTAACGCGGGGGCTGATGCGTTAGATCAAGATAGCCAGCAGTTAGAGGAGCTAACAGAGCGGTTAGTATGGCAACTGCGTTATATTGCGAGGGGATCAGCACATTATGGTAGCCATTAACTGTATTTTATTTTACACAGTGTTTTTTAACTCATTGTAATATATATTAAATAATTTCTACTAGTACTTTTTTGGTACGTATTCAAACTACCTGAGGCTGATTTTTCTCACTGTAGCGGTGTTAATTTTTTGTTTTAAGCCTAACTCCCTGATATCAATGTGTTGATTGTTTTTTAATCCGATATAAGACTTTTTTGTTATTCATTTGTTAATTCTGATACCTTACTCTAAATAGAATGTTTACACTTTTTTTACGTAAATTAAAAAGTTCTATAACGGGTATATCGAGGGAGTCGGAATGAAAAAACGGTTGTGGTTAACATTAAGCGGTTTGATGGGAGTGACGTTGAACAGCCACGCTATCGAACAGTATTCTTTAGTCAATGAAAGTCATGTGTGGCCTAAAGTCCAAGCGCACCTTCTGAACCCTAAACTAGGCAAGCGTGCTGCTAATAAACTAGAGCAGCGCGAGCTCACAGTTAATTATCAGGCAGTAAAAACAATAGGCGCAAATGGGCGCTACCAGCATTACCAAGTCTACCTTGGCAATATTCCGGTACTAGATAATCGATTTGTCTTATTGGTTGATAAGGCTGGAAATATCGAACAAGGATTAGGTAATGCGCTGTTAGTTGAAGAAGGGTTTAGCATTCCTCACCCAGCACCATTCAAGTTAAGTGACAAAAAGATAAAAGAAAAGCTGGTTCAACGTTTACACACTGATGGCGTTGCATTTGTGAGTGAGCCTAAAGTGAGCAAAGCCTTTTCCTTGGAAGGTGACGATTTGCGGGCAGTATTTGTTGCGAATGTAATCACTCCTTCGAACCGTGTTAATTTGATAGTGGATGCTCAGAGTTTTAAAGTTTTACGCCAAGAAAATGATATTGATGGGTTCTCATCGCAGCAAAGCTTTGTTACGGGTGGCGGTATTGGCGGCAATGAGAAATTAGGGGCTATTTGTTACTCTCCAGCGCCTGCAAGTATGCAAAACTGTTTATCGTATAAGTTTGACCCAGCAGATCTTGCTGCATCTGAATTACTCTTTACAGATCCCCAAGCGTCGTTATTTTCCGACTTTTCAGGCTACCCTTTTGTGGTGTCAAAACAGCAAGGGGTATGTACGCTAGAGAACCCGTACGTCAAAACGATTGATTATATAGGTGATAAAACGCGCGCGGCCAGTTATCAATGTGCCGGTAATAATGAGCACTTTGAGCAAACAAGCGTGGATGATCAATATTATGATTATTTTAGTTATTCAGGTGTGAATGATGCGCATTTCAATGCGGGTTTGGTGATGCAGTACTATCACAAGCTATTGGCTGAAATGTATCCTAATCAACAAACTCAATGTGATGCGCAAGGCTTTTGTCTTAAACAACTGGTGCAAAATGTGGGTAATAACACTCATGGTAATTCGCAAGCAAATTGGGATGATACCTATGTAAATTATGGCACCGGTAACTATGGCGGTACGCATTATTATCATACAACTTTAGATATTGTATCCCATGAAGCAAGCCACGCGGTGACATATTGGAACAGCCAGCTTAATGCAACAGGCCAGGATGGCGCATTAAATGAGGCATTTTCAGATATTGCTAGTATTGCAGTGTTTGATTACTTATCGCAAAACGTATCAGGCTCTTATGCACACTCTCGAGCTTTTAATCGTAAGTCATTAGACAGTGATACCAATCATAGAGGAAATCGTAAATGGTGGTTTGGTTGGGATGTATTGTACGAAGACACCGGTGGACGATATTTTGCTATGCCATCTTGGGATGGAAAAAGTATTGATCATTTCAAGTCATACAACCCAAGTCAGTCAATTTACGAAACCTCAGGGGTATTTAGAAAGGCATTTTATGAGTTGGTTAAAACTCAAAATTGGTCTATTCAAGATGCGTTTAAACTCTTCTTACGTGCCAATATTAATTGCTTTTTTAAAGGAATGTCAGTTCAAGATGCTGGTATGTGCCTGATTGATCAGGCAAGTTACTTTACTCATAAAGGCACAAATAACGAAGTTAAACAGCAAATAGATGCCACATTACATTCTGTAGGTGTTGTTGCGCAAAATAGTCAATTATCGACACTTGATTTCGAAGGTTCGATTCAATACGACGTTGTAAGTTATACGTTAAGTACTGTTCCTGCGAACCAAATAAAAGCCATTAAGGTTGAGTGGGGGGATGGAACTATTGAGCGCTGGCAAAAAAACAGCGCCACTGCAATTCATGCATTTTTACAGCGAGAGCGATTGGTAAATATTGATGATTTGATCCGCTTTAAGCTAAGCGTATTAAAAACTGACAACACTGAATTGGTCGGGTACAGGCATTATTATAGTCGAGCGGTACAAGCTGCGTGCCCGCCAGTACAGGCTCAAGGGCAGTCTAGTTTGTCTTCGATTACGGTGAATGATCAGCAAATACCATTAAACACTCAGCCATATCAAAGTGTGCTAACTGATACACATGTGTTAAATAAACACGTTCAGCAAGTGGTTAAGTTTGATAGCTCGCTTAATGGTAAATTGGTGTCGGTATTATTAGATAATAACCGCGATGGCTTGTTCTCAGACAGTGAAATGATGGTCTCTAATCAAACCATCACGAACGGCCAGGTGACCTTTAAACTCAAAGACACGATTTCGGCAGGTATTGGATTAATGCGTATTTCATTAGGTGGCCAATATGCATTTTACGACGCCTGTGGCTATGCAAAAGCGTCTCAGATTGTAGACTTAAAAGCGGATGTTGAAATACCTGAACTCCCACTTGAGGCTGGCTTTACCTATCAAATTGCTGCTGATAATCGTGTTACATTTACCAATACCTCACAAGTTAATGACATTAGGCAGCCTCGTTATACATGGCGCTTTGGCTTCGATAATCAAGGCAGTACCAAAAAGCACCCTGATGACGTGCAATACCCGTTTGTTGATGGAAACTACACGGTTAATTTACGAGTTGACTATCAGGATGATAGTGGCCAATTCGATGAGTTTTCACAGCAAATCACCTTGAGCGCACCTGCACAGTGTGAGGTAGGGATAAACAACCCGAGTAACGCACAAACAATTTATATTGATGAAATGCACCTGTGGACTTCAATTTATTCACGCCATTTAATTACAGGCTCTTCGGGCACCAACGCTAATGGCTATGTGAAGCATCAAACAAATCTGGAGTTTAAAGATAGTCTTGAGTTGAATGTTGATATCCGCAGTAATGTGCTGGATGAAGGCACCATTGATAATTTATTGAATCGTGATAACCGTGATGTGCGCTTTACGATTTGGCTTGATGGAGATCGCGATGAGTCATTTCAAGTCGGTGAAGCGAATTATTACGATGTAAATAGTAATTACACCAAAGATTGCCGTAATGGTGAGTGTCGTATTAAAGCCAGTCAGTCTATTCGTCTGCCATGGATCTCATGGTGGAAAAGCAGAAAGTATGTACTGCGAGCACGTTTAGAAGAGCATCCAACCTCAGAACATGGCAGCGATGGATGTCGCAACTTTGATTATGGCGAAGTTGAAGATATTGAATTCACAGTCAACGGCAGTTAATCCAGCCATCGAGTTTTTAACCAATTTACAGCAGTAAGGTCCTCATATCAAAGATATGAGGACCCTGGGCACGTGCTCAAAATTCAATTTGATTAGTTACAAAATAATAAGGAAAAGTGATGAAAGTCCTCAGTTTATCAATTGCGCTTGCACTAGGGTGTGCGTCTATCTCAGCGTATGCAACTCAATCAGAGTTAAGTACACAAACCGCTGCACCTTTTAATATTGCGCAAGGGTTTGAAAAAGCCAATTTAACCGACAAAACTAAAAATCAAGCTTTAAAAGACAGATTAAACAAATACGGCCTCAATAAGCAGAACCGACCGCACTTGTTTTCTTTGATTAATAAACAATTAGAAAATGGTCACCAAGTTGACGCGTCATTAAACCAGAAAATGATTGGTGGAAACTCTGCGAGCTGTGATGCACATCACACCAGTCTATGCACGTTCTTTAAACATATGGGCTATGAAGTATTAAATTGGCCAGGCACAAATGATCAATACTTGGTTGTTTCTGCATTAAATAGTGAGATTACGACGACTGACTACACCTTTATTGATATTACCTTAGTTGATGAGAAGGGAAGCTCGATCACGTTACCTCGTTATGCTGAATTTTTTGGTGATGGTTCAGAGAAAAAACGTAAATCAATTTACTCCGCTGCAAAAGTCGCAGATGTATTGGCTAAATTGAAAACGGCTGAGCGTGTCTACGCAGATGCATGGGTGACTGTGGTAACAACCGATGCTAATGGTAATGAAGTCGTTGAAGACCGTAATTCAAAAGTAGAATATTCAAAAGAAGCAATCTTGGCTGAGCTGGGTTATGTGGCACCAGAGTTTGCTGCGAAGTCAGACACAGATATGAGTATTACTGCTGATATTGGTATTTTAAATGGTAATACGGCTACCATTATTCATCCAAAAGATGTCCGCTCAAAAGCGGGTGCTACAACACCAGACCAAAAAATTATCGTGTGTTTAAACCGTAATTATGGTGATTGTGACTATGAAAATATTTATCCAACTAATACACCAAATGACCAATTAAAACTTAAAATTCCATTTGTGGGCGAATATGTGATGCGCGGTAAAGTGACGCGTATTTATCGCCCTGATTGGACAGTACTTAATGTACAAGACAATGGTGATGGGACGATTAAGTTAGTCGATGGTGGGCAAGTAGAGAAACCAGGCACTGCTGATTTTGGCACCAATATCTTTGTTCAAACGAAAGAAGGTGGCGGTGCGTCTACTATTTCAGGTCATCAGTATACAGATATTCAGAATTTCTTTGCTGACAATCTAAATGTTGAATATATAGGCACTGGCAGAAGGATCATGACCAAGATTTCTTGGAATATTCCAAGAAATCAAGGCGTATTTGGTGATGCATCATTGTATGGCCGTTATCAAGATGCTAACTGGATCATGAATCTTGCATTAGATAATGAGCTTCGAGCAAGCCAAGGTGCGCGTCCTGAAGTACATGTCATTGGTTCGTCAGGTTTAAATTCATCTTGGGATAAAACAGATTATCCACAAATGCAAATTGTCTATAGCTGTTTAGCTGAAGGGAGCTTGATCACCCTGCCGGGTGGAAAGCAATTACCTATCGAGATGTTACAAGTCGGTGACACGGTTGTTGGTGCGAGCCAGTTTAACCCAGCACAAAGATTAGATCTTGAAATTGCCGATATTTCTATCGGGGTTGAAGCGATCCCTATGATCCAGTTAACCACGCGTGAAGGGAAAAAATTACTGTTAACTGAGTCGCATCCTGTGATCACCCAATCTGGTCAATCGGTTTGGGCAAAAGATCTAGAACTAGGTGAACGTATTCATACTAAGGGTAAAACAGAGTTTATTACCAAAATAGACGAAGTGAAATTTGACGGAAAGGTTTATAACCTGCGACTCAAACGTAATAAACACGACGATATTCAAATAGAGGGTGAAACATTCAGTATGTTTGCCAATGGCATTCAAGTCGGTGACCTAGGGATGCAAAGTGATAATGAGTTTAAGAATGAAGTTGAAACGCAACAAGATGTCTTAAATCGTTTGCCGGAACCTTGGCACAAAGATTACCTGAATAGCATTCGATAAATGATGGCGGCCCTACGGGGCCGTACAAGGAGGACATTATGAAAGTTTTTGTTTATACCCCTATATTATTGGCACTGATGAGTACATCAAGTTTTGCTGCAACCATGGTCCCATCATTTGATAAAGCGACGGATGTAACTATCTCATCTGAAGGAACTGATAATCTTGATACGGTACCACTGGGGACGGCATATAAAAGTAAAGGCAATGTATTTCTTGGCTTGCAGTCGGTTACAGGGGCTGAAGTTGAAGATTTAGGTAACTCTAAAATCGACTTTAGAGTCGGTGTCGATTTAGGTTATGAGCAAGCGTTAAAGCTGATCGATGGTAAAGTGGATGCCGGCTTTAAGTTTCCGGCGGTACGGGTGGATGCAGGTGCGAATTATGCCAAAGACATCAGTGCTGATAAGTATACCGGTACTTATACGGTTTATTCATCGGTAAAACCCAAAGCGCGTATGTTAATGCCGTCTTCGACGACAGGGTACCTGCCAACACAGGCCGCGCTAGACTTAGCCGTGGCACAGCCCGGTAATAAAGCGAAGAATCTAGGTGATGGCTTTGTGCATGGGTTTGCTTATGGGTCTAATGTTGTGATCAATATGAAAATTGATTATCGCAACGAATCGGACAAGCGGATCATTGGCGGGTATTTAAGTGTTGACTGGATCGGTAAAGTTAAGGTGGATGGTAAATTACAGAAATTAGATGACAGTAAACGTCAGTCAATAAAGATTTCTGTGAGTGGTTATCAAAGTGGTGGCGATCCTAATCGTCTATTAAGCATTATCCCTAATGGCATTATGCGCTGTACGTTATTAAACCCAGAACCTTGCTTCGCATTATTTGAATCGGCTGTTAAATACCTTAAAACAGACTACATCAATCAGTTTAACTCGCTAGATGATTATAACGTGACAGATACCTACTTAGCTGATTACCAAGATTCTGGCCCGCAGTTACAACAACTTGTGCCTGCTCAGGGTTACGTTGCGGTTAATTACCTAACAAAGTTAGTGGTAAAAGAGTTAACCAGTCGCTGGATTGAAGAGCGCCTTACCTATCGTAGAGCGAAAAATTTACAGCGTTACTACGCATCACAGTTTTCTACCTCTGAACTAGAACAACTTCGTGAAATTGAGACATCAAGCCGCAGTAATGCAAATTTATTTGCCGACATGGTGGATTATTGTGAGCAAAATCCGGAAGGCAATTACTGTATTGAATATGAGGCACAAAACCTCAGTTATTACCGAGATTACAGTAGCTTTAGTGCAGTTTTAAAATAAGGATATAACCATGATAAAACAACTATTAGCAGCATCGTCTGTGTTGTGCGTTGCATCAAGTGCACTGGCAAACACGGAGCTTGAACAGACTGCAAATTATAATGAATTAGGCGATTTACTCACGGCTTCGCAGGCGCAAGGTCGCTTCGCATGGCTAGAAAAGTGCTACGACGGTTTATTAGTCGAAGTGTGGGAACGTGCGTTCGATACTACGCAAATTATCAGTAAAGAAGAGAAGCTAAACCAGCTTAAAGCGCTATGGCTTTCTCCGCAGCGTCTTGCACAAGGCAAAGCACAATACCTGACATTTGCGAATACTGACTTTACCAATCCTTATGATTGGCATGCTGGTAATAGTGCGACAGATGCCTGTAGCACTATGCCGCCAGAATATGTGCCTGTTGCCTTAAAAACGACGATATTGGCCCATCAATACTGCGACAATACTGCATTTGATAATGAGTGGGAATGGGTATCTAAAGTATCCATTGATAACTTTACTCATGAATCAGTCGGCCGAGACTACACGGCGGTATCTGGCAAAGTTGTGACTCTGTCTGCTGGTCGTACGGTATCAATGACTATTACTCCTGGAAACAAAGAACCTGATTACCCATCATTTGTCGCCGCGAGGGTATGGATTGATTGGGACCAAGATGGACAGTTCTCAACATCTGAGATGGTGTTTAAGTCAGCATCAGACGGCATATTCAAATTTGCAGTCAATGTGCCTGCAGAGCAGTTAGATGGTGTGACGTTAATGCGCGTAGCGACAGATGCGGGCGGTGGCTCTGATGATGCGTGTAACCGTATTCATTATGGTGAAGTTGAAGACTACCTGGTGACAATTCGTTAAGGACTAATTATGAAACCATTATATTCTACAGTGCTCCTACTGAGCATGGCTAGTCACTATGCATTAGCAAAAGCACCAAGCGTAGATAATCAAGTGTCTACGAATTCAGGCTCAACCATTTCTGGGTTGATCAATGACCACGTGGCGATTGGTACGGCGTATGATAGTCAGACGAATCGATTTTTGAATGTACAGCCGATAGCGGGCCGTGTAGATGAAACTTTTGGTAACACAGAAGTCAAGTTTAAAACGGGCATCGACATGAGCTATGACGACTTGCTGAGCACATTAAATGGCAGTGTTGATATTGATGTAAATTTTCCCGTGGTACGCGTATCAGCGGGCGCATCATTAGCAAAAGAGATGGCCTCAAGTACGTATTCTAGTTCATATACATTCAGTGCAACCAGTACCCCGAAGAAACGATTATTTTTACCTGAGGACAGTAACATAGGTTATACCTTATCGCCCGCAGGAAGCGAAATTGCCAATAAATATCAAGCGCGTTTACAGCAATTAGCTGGGGATGAGTTTGTCAGCGGTATTGAGTATGGCGCCAATATAATGGTGAACCTAAAAATCGATTATGGCAGTAACCGTGATAAGTCTGAAATTGGCGGATACCTTGATGTTGATTTATATGGTGGCATATTCAACGTGGGTGGCCAGTTAAAATATTTACAAGATGACACCAAATCATCTGTGAAGATCACAGTGCGTGCCATTCAACATGGGGGTGATCCAAAGCAGTTACTGAGTATTATTCCAAACAATATTATTACGTGTTCACTGGATAATCCTAAGCCATGTTTTGATATGTTCTATGAGGCTGTGAAGTACTCTAAAGATGGCTTTAGAGCACAGTTAAACTCACTAAGCGACTATAACGTGGTGAGGTATTACACGACACGTTATGACAGTGCGTCTTTAGCTGTGAGACCCTTGGTAGCCAATTATCAACCCGTTAGAAATGCGACTAAGTGGTTGATCAGTGAGCTTGAAGATGATTTTAAACAAGCAGTACTTGATGAGCAACGTGCAACAAGTCTATTGACCAGCTATTACGCCTATTTACCTGACGCTCAGAGCAATGCGGTAGAGCAAATTCAAAAGCTGGCATATGACAATGCATGGTTCTTATTCAATGCAGCGCAATTTTGTCGTGACAATCCATTTGGTACATCATGCGAGGTTGAAGTTCAGAAAATGAGAGATGATTGTACTCGTCGCGGTAAAACGTGCCCTGCAGGGTATGA
This sequence comes from Pseudoalteromonas aurantia, assembly GCF_005886875.1. Classification (GTDB taxonomy): domain Bacteria; phylum Pseudomonadota; class Gammaproteobacteria; order Enterobacterales; family Alteromonadaceae; genus Pseudoalteromonas; species Pseudoalteromonas aurantia_A. Next base: position 34,506 of record NZ_PNBY01000030.1, read on the forward strand.
TGTAACGCAACTACAATTGCCTTCTTCAGACAGGCTTGACTGGAAGCAGTGTGAGCTTGCTCGTCAAGAAGCGGTGAGAGCAGGTGTGATTGCTGAAGATGAGAGTGTTAAATATCGCAATATGCGTTGGGCACCTACTTTCATAAATGCTAAAACCCCCGCGGTTGGTATTCTAAATTGGCGTTTGTGTGAAGGTGCATTAAGCACGTATGGTACAGCGTTTTAATCTGACTACTAACAATTTTGGGCCAAAGTGAATGACTTTGGCCCATGCTAAGGAGTAGGCATGAGAATATTAGTGAGCCTATTAATACTGTGTTGTTCATTTAGTGTGTTTTCCAAGCGTTATTATACTGAGTCGTACACGCAAGCCGATTTGGGGAGAGGCTTTAACCTGCTGTCGCATACCCCTGATGCTAAATGTGTAACAGGGCAAGTCCGTTATCACAGCGCTATGTCAGGTGAGCTTGACTATTTACAGCGATTAAATGCAACGCAAGTGCGTCGCAGAACGTTTGGTGAAGTGCATGGCGGTGTTAACTTATTTATCATTGCTGGCAGTGTTTCTACCTCGATCACTCACCGTAATTCGACCGATAAATTGAGCCTAACGTCACAATTGCATCTGAAATTCGATGAAGGGTATAGCACCTTAGAAAATCGCCAGTTAGTGGTAGGGTATGAAAATAACGACTGTGGTAATTCGTTTATATATCAGCTTGATTATGGCCGAGATGTGTTTATCAATACCCGATTACATTTTCGCTCAGAGGCTGACTACAAACGTTTTGTAACGAAAATTAAGATACGGTTACTCTTTTTCAAAAAAACGATCACTAAGGTCAAGTTAATAGAGAAGTATGCAGCGAATGCGGTATTAAGTATTGACGCCAATTCAAGCGCGCCTTTACCAGCACAATTAACCACCTTGCTGAATAACAATACACAGCATTGTCGAGGTAGTAATATTACGCCATGTTTAACGACGTTGCAGCGTTTGTCTGATTATGCTTTTGGAGATTCAGGGTTGGCTAAAGATCTGAAAGCTATCGAGAAAGCACCGAGAAGCATTACTACACGTTCTTATGAAGAGTCAGGTCATTATGTTTTACAAACCCACAATATACAAACCGATCCGCACTATGACACAGTCTGGAAAAAAATAGAAAGCCGATATGGTGCAGCCGTTAGGCGTTTAGAGCGAGCGAGGGCATTTTTGGCGATTGCAAATGACGGTGAACTCGACGCTGCGCAATTGGAAGTAGAACGTGCGACCACTTTGTTAAGTGATATGGAAGGTATTCGCAGTGTATGTATGACATCTCCTTGGTTAGCACAATGCTTATAAAAAATGACATTGATGTAGTGGGGTCGCGATATTCCTTTACTACTCATGTCAATCACGCCTAACTTTCATTATGAATTTTCCTGCAGAATAAAATAATAAGATTGTCGATTATATACACATGATTGATAAGCTTATTATTTTAACTTTTTTATGAACTTTGTGTTTTTATACGAGTATTCGTGTTTTGTCATTGTTACTAACATCTTGTATGAGTATTTTTCATTTTTACTTTTGTTTTTTTTTATATATTTTTTAGGGTTTTGTTTTTTTTATGTGTTTTTTTTGGGTTTTTTATTAGTGGATATTGTCCCTATATTTTGTTAAATCTAATAATACATTTTATATTTTAATTTTTGGCTGGTTTATTTTGCAGAAGCAGTACGTTAGAACTCCTTACTTACCTGGGTGGGGTCAAGTCCCGCTACAGCAATTTTCACGCCAGTCATCTCTGAAAAATAAATTTATTTTGTGTGGGAATGGAAACTCTAAAAGTTTGGCTTTGACGTTCGATGATGGCCCATCTAAATATACCAACGATATATTGTCTGTTCTCAGAAAGCATAATGTCAAAGCCTCTTTCTTTATGACAGGTAAAAGCTTATATAGAGACCAAGTAATAGCGAAGAATGTGTATAGGCAGGGACATTTAATTGGTAACCATACTTTCTCTCACCCTTGGGCATCACAAAAAAACAACTTTAATTTGATGTACCTTCAAATACGTAAAACTCAAAATATAATGGAGGATGTTTTAGGTTTTAAACCACAATATTTTCGTCCTGCATTTGGTGATATCACAGATCTTCAGCTAAAAATTATAAATCGCTATGGGTGTGAAGTTATTGGTTGGTCGATTGATACTCAAGATTGGTTTTATGATGATAATCCTAAAAAAATAGCAAATAATGCACTTTCAAACTTACATAATGAAGCCATTATTTTACTCCATGATGGAGGTGGATCTCGTATTTCGACTACGAAAGCTATTGATATTCTGATTCGAAAAGCGAAAGCGCAAGGATATCGATTTGTTACGATTGATGCACTGGTCAGTAATAAAAAAAAGAAATTAATAAGGATGAAAAATGCTAGGTTCTGAACTTGAGTTTCACCAAGGGTATAGATCAACATACCGTATATGGGATGAAGTATTAGGGGAGGCATGGCCGATTGAAAAAGGTTTATATGAATCGTTGTTACAAGAAAAGAAAATGATAGCCATTGCAATTAAAGATAAGACTATTGCATATATTAGCTATGAGATCTTTGAGTGTGAAGTCAGTATTTATGTGATTGTAGTTGTGCCTGAGCACAGAAGAAGTGGACTTGCTACGACATTATTAAATCGAGTTATGCATGAGGCTATGGAGCAGGGCGTAAATAAAGCCACCTTGTGTAGCTTTTTGAGCTCTCCATTGTGGCGTGCGATGCCTAAAGACAGAGTTGAAGCAATTGCATTCTTCTTAGCAAATGACTGGGTGAATAAAGGGAGTTCATTAGATCAGATCTGCAATATTGAGCGTTATGAGTCTCCCGCATTTTTAGCACGTAAACATAAACCACAAGGCATGGATTTAGGGTTTGTAAGACCTGAAGAAACTAATGTGCTACTGGATTTTCATTCTCGTTATTTTCCTCATTGGTATCCATTTTATAAGGATTTTATCGACCAAGGAAAATATGAAAATATCGTTGTGCTAAGAATAAATAATTTAATCGTGGCAACTTGTATGTTGCATTACCCTGGGGAAATTTTTTCAGGTTCTAATTGGGTTAAATTAATGGGGCCCGACTGTGGAGCACCATCAGTGCTTGGTGTTGCTAATGAACATAGAGGTGGATCTTTAGCATTTTTTATATTTGATTTCGCTATTAAGAAATTGAAAGTAAAGGGAGCAAAAAATGCATTTATAAATCAATCAGATGCTGCTGCTATTTATGGAAGGTTTGGTTTTTCTGTTGCATGGGATTATGTTCACCTTTCAAAATATATAAGCATATAAAAGTTTTGGAGTTATTATGAGTAAAGGGATTTCGGTTATTATTCCTACCTATAATCGTAGTGAATTACTAAGCAGCACATTAAAATCATTGAGCTATCAAAATATCATGTTAAATGATGAGCAGCTAAAATTTGAAGTAATTGTTATTGATGACGGTTCGACCGATGATACTAGTTCTGTGGTAAAGAACTACTCTAATTTATTATCAATGAAATATATTTATCAAGAGGATCTTGGTTTTAGAGTGGCGCTAGCAAGAAACAAAGGTATTAGAAGAGCAAGTTATGATATTTGTTTGTTTTTAGATTCAGGTATGGTGGCAGCGCCAGATCTACTTTTGTCACATTATTATCAGCATAATAAAACTAATAAACTAGTTGCCATTGGTAGTGCTTATGGAATGCAAGAGTTTGAACCTTCACAGCGTGATATGCCCCATACTTTCTCAGATAAAAAATCATTAGAAAACCTATTTTTTGAGCTGGATGGGAATGTAGATTACATTGATACTCGACAGCGTTCATTGGTAAGTATGAATGTTGACTTTGAAAATATAACTACCCCATGGCTATTATGCTGGACATGCCATTTGTCTATTTCTCGAAATGTTTTAAAAAAGATTGGCGGTTTTGATGAGTACTTTCAAAGTTGGGGAGGTGAAGATGTTGAGCTTGGTATTCGGTTGCATAAGGAACATTGTCATTTTCTATTTATGTCAGAAACAAAAGCAATACATACTCCGCATACTAGAACGACGATAGATAATATTAAAACATCTACATCAAACTGTGCCTATATTCATAAAAAGCATCCATGTGATATTACTAAAATTTTAAGTGATGAAAACCTAGGTTGGGAATCCATTGTGAAAAATAACTATAACAATAAAGCCTTACTTAAAGATTATGTTTAGATATAAAAATAATATTATTTTATGCCCCACTCAAGATTTATCACTGTCAGATGCTATGTTGAAGAAAACAATAAATAATAAACTCAACTTAGGTCGGGGGGCATTAATTAAAGGGTGTCCGAGAGTCTATATTACCTCAATTTACAATGAAGCCTCGCCCAGCTATCAATTTTCAAAAGAAGAGATTAAAAACTCGATCATTATTGGTGAAAATTGTTTTATGGACTCGACACAAGCTGCTGCATTTCCTAATCCTCCAGTCAAGTTGTCATGTAATAAATTGGTTAGTAGGCCCCTTGGCAAAATTAACATAGGTAACAATTGCACTTTACAAGGCACGTCTATTTGCAGCTATGACTCCGTTGAAATCGGTGACAATGTGATGTTTGGCCCTAATGTTGTGATTATGGATTCAAGTGGCCATGCATTAACCGACAGGGGGGCTGACAACGAAGAGCAGCGCATAAAAATTTCGCCAGTCACTGTAGGAGATGATGTATGGGTTGGTTATGGCTGCATTATTTTACCTGGCGTCACAATTGGCAGAGGCGCTGTAGTCGGAGCGGGGAGTGTCGTTACCAAAAATGTTCCTCCGCTGACTGTAGTTGCAGGAAACCCATGCCAAATAGTTAAACGTCTATCGCATCGCTGAGTATAACTGTTACTCATATATTTTATGTAAGAGAGATTAAAACCAATTTTGTTGATTTAAGGATGGAATATAAATGCAAGTGCCTAGTATAAAAACCAATTCAAAGCTCAAAGCAAAAAGAGCCGATAGTCAGAGGCTGCGCCTTCATCCTTTACAGCAGAATCAGTATCGAGCGCATATCTCTGATAGAGATAATATTGTGACTCAATATGTAACTTATTCAGAGCCACTGCAAGCGACGGTGGTAGAGTTGGCTTGGTTGAGGCTAATTGAAGCCATTGATGTTTTAAAAATTAGGCTAAGTGATAATCACTCTGAAAGCTCAGTCGAGTGTTATTTTGAACAGCCGCGATGTGCGCTTAGCAATACGCTATGCTTGCCAGAAATGAATGATGCCGAAATTCAACAATTCATCAAAGATCATAAGTGCTTAATAAATGTTGAAAAAGGACATTTGTATCAGCTGTCGATGTTTAATATAGCAGGGCATCGCAGTGTAATATTATTACGCGCTCATAAACTGTTATTAGATAAACTGAGCTGGGCATACCTATGGGGATTATTTGAACAAGCCTATAGGCAGCTAGATTCCGATAATACGAATTATCAGACTATGATACTTCCCCAATATGCAAAAGCGATGTGCCAGAATGAGGATTATATTCAGAGTGATGAATATATGCGTGATAAAGTTTTTTGGCAGAGTCAGAATTTAAGTCACCCAGTTCATTTATCGACAAAGTATACTCATCAAGGCTATCAGAGCTTCTCCTTAGCGCTTCCTGCAACGTTGACGAAGAGAGTGCGCCAATATGTTGCTGATAATCAACTGAGTGAGTGGACTTTGTTTGCTGGTGTCGTGAGTGTGTATATATCGACTTTGAATCAACAAAGTAGCATGTACGTTAGCACGACAATTGATAACAGAGGCAGTGCAGAGTTAAGCCCAATAATTGGGGTGCTCGAAAACACTGTACCTATTGTCATTGATATTGATATACATAGTTCACTGTTAGAGTTAATAAAGGATATTGAAAACACGTATAAAAATGCCAAATCTCATGGACGTTACCCATTTAAAGTGATTGAAAGGTTGGAAATAAGTCAATCAGATATTGCCATAGAATATGATGATTTAGCGCTAAGGGTGCCGCGCTTGAGCCATCAGCATATCACTGAATTAGACGAAGGAGAGGATAATCGACCTTTGACTCTGACCCTAAAAGAGGGGAGTGAAAAAAATACTCTAACACTTCAAATGGACTTTTTAACGAGCCACTTCAAACCGGCAGAAGCACAGCGGTTTATTGATAGTTTGATGTCATATTTTAAGGCGCTGGTGGATTCACCGACAAAAAAGATCAAGGATATTTACGCACTTGATAATCAGGAACGAGGTATTGTGGTTTCTGAGAGCGCTGTGCAATGCTTTAGCCTTCGCTGTATTCATCAACATTTTGAGTTACAGGCTCAAAAAAAGCCTGATGCTATAGCGGTTATTAATAGTGCTGAGTATATAACTTTTCATGAACTCAATAGCCGTGCTAATCGGTTAGCGAGATATTTTCTTACACAAGGTATAGTATCGGGCTCATTGATTGGGGTATGCCAAGAAAGAAGTATTGAAATGATTATTACTTTACTGGCGGTGTTAAAAGCCGGTGGAGCATACGTACCTATCGATCCGTCTTACCCAGATGAAAGGCTAAGGCACATGTTAGAAGACTCCCAAGTTGCACTTCTAATAAGTGTGGAAAAATATGCACTAAGGTTGGCTGCGCTAGATAATATTGGAAATAATTTACGCATTGTTGTGAGAGATAGCTTACCTATCCAAACTTTAGTTAACAGCCAGCCATCAAGTGACCTTCAAGTGCAGAGTGATCCTTGTGCTTTGGCATACGTGATATATACCTCAGGATCTACTGGAAAGCCTAAAGGGGTTATGGTTGAACACCGTGCACTGAGTTCACATATTCAAGCATTCAGGCAACACCTCAAAATCTCAGAACAAGACATTGTTCTACAATTTAATAACTTAGGTTTTGACCCTGCGACAGAGCAAATTTTTAGTTCGTTGACCTCAGGTGCGACATTATGTTTAGCACCGTCAGAGCGATTAGATATTGATATTCTTAAGCATTTTTTGTTAGAGAATAAAGTCACTATTGCTGATTTACCGACCAGCTTCGCCAGAGAGTTTATTGAGCAAGTGGCTGACGACGCCACGTTTTTACGTTGTAATCGATTAAGAAAGCTAATTGTGGGGGGAGAAGTTTTACCCATGAAGTTAGCTGTAATGTGGAATGACAGTAAATTAGCAAATAACTGTCAATTATTGAATGCATATGGACCCACCGAAGCAACTATTACCGCCTCATTGTTTACTGTGCCGCCAACCATTGATACGAGTGCAATTGCGATTGGTAAACCGTTGCCCCGAACTGAATTTTACATTGTTAATCATAGTATGCAATTGGTGCCGCCAGGTGGCGTCGGTGAGTTACTGATAGGGGGAGATAGGTTAGCTCGAGGATACTTGAATCGCCCTACTTTGACAGCAGAGAGCTTTATCATTAACCCGTTTAGTGCGTCTTGTAACGCACGACTATATAAAACGGGAGATATGGTCCGATATCAAGAGGATATGAATTTAGAGTTTATTGGAAGAATAGATGAACAGGTAAAGATCCGAGGGTTTCGTGTTGAGCTTGCTGAAGTTGAGTTGTGCTTAAATCAGCATATCGGCATAAAGCAAGGCATAGTGGTAAGTATTAACGAGCAATCAAATAGGCAGTTGGTTGCTTATTTTGTATCCTCGGATACGACGTACGATACTGAGATATTAATACCAGAATTAAGGCTTTTCCTAAGCAATAAATTGCCAGAATATATGGTGCCCTCAGTGTTTATTTCTCTGCCAAAACTCCCTACTACAGTTAACGGAAAAATAGACCGAAAAAAACTACCGCTTCCTCTACATGGTAGCGATCGGCGTTGTATCGAGCCTAATAACGATATTGAGCGATCATTACGACGTATCTGGGCTGATGTTTTAGGTATGAAAGAGCAACATATCAGTTCGACTGATAACTTCTTTCACCTAGGGGGGCATTCACTGTTGGCAACCCGTGTGATCTCGCAAATTCGTAGAGATTTACAGCTGACGCTATTGATACGTGATATGTTTGAGTATACGACTATCCAAACGCTCGCCCGCCACTTGCATGAGACATCGAGTGTACAGTCTCAGTATTGTATTTCAGCAAGTGCGATTTCAAAGGCTCCATTATCATTTGCACAACAGCGACTATGGCTGATTGATCAAATTGAATCAGGGAATTCACACTACAATATTTGTGAAGCATTTCGATTTGAAGGTCTTCTAGATGTCAGCATATTGAATGATTGCCTGAATGATATAATCAGGCGGCATGATATATTTAGAACGGTTTACCTAAATGATGGCGATGAACCCTACCAATCAGTATTAGAACATGATGTGTTTACGATGTCGGAAATTGATTTATCGACATTGGCCCCGGAACAGCAAGAGGTACAATTAGCACAGTTAAAGCAGCAGGAAGCACTTTGTCCATTCTCTCTCTCAACAGATCTCATGCTGAGAAGTTCGCTGGTGAAACTAAGTGAAACAAGGCAGGTATTATTACTGAGTACACACCATATCTGTTCTGATGGATGGTCGTTTGCGGTACTAGTCGATGAACTTAATACACTTTATCGCCATTATACAGGTATAGTTCTAAGTGACATAAGCCCATTACCTATTCAATATCGAGATTATGCGATATGGCAACGACAGCTGTTCACTACTGATTATTTAAAGGCTGACCTCGATTATTGGTTAAGCGCATTAGATGAACTACCGGGTGTTCATCGTTTTCCCACAGACCGACCACGCCCTTCGGTTCAAAGCCATTGTGGTGCAGTGATCACAAGTGTAGTGAAGGTAGATATAACCCATAGACTTCAACAATATGCTCGTACAGCCAATGTAACGCTTTTTATGATCTTACATAGTGCACTGACCGTTGTGCTCAGTCGTTATTCTGCTGAAGATGATATTGTGATTGGCTCACCTGTTGCCAATCGAGATCATAGCGATTTGAGTTCTTTGATTGGCTTTTTTACTAATACAGTCGTTTTGCGCAGTAATGTATCGAGTGATCCAACCTTCAATCAATTGTTAGATAGCAATAAAAAATGTGCATTAAATGCTTACGAACATCAACAACTTCCATTTGAAAAAATTGTAGAAGCGTTATGTGTAGAAAGAAGTTTATCTCACGCTCCGTTGTTTCAGGTGCTATTGGTTTTACAGAATAATATTGAGCAAGCTTTTGACTTACCCAATATAGAAGTGACAGTTGATGATCCTGAAATTCGTACCGCTAAGTTTGATATTTCTTTGGAAGTGTTAGAGACAGAGCAGGGTTTACGATTAAACTGGGAATATGCGACTGACCTATATAATAGTGAACGTATTGAGAGGTTAAATCAGAGTTTTATACAAGTACTCGATGCTGTCGTAGCGCAGCAGGATCAGCCAATTTCTCAGTTGCCAGTTTTGACGGCGTTCGACACAGCACATTTTGCCAAATGGGCTTCGGTAAATACTTCACGGTGTAATAACGGTATCGAATGTATTCAGCATTTATTCGAGCAAACTGTGATAAATACCCCACATCGGATAGCTGTGACATTCGGGCATGAACAGTTAACTTACCAGGCATTAAATCAACGAGCGAATCAACTCGCACATACTTTAATCGATTATGCGGTAGAAGCAGATGTATTAGTTGGTTTATGTATTCCGCGCTCTCTTGATATGTGTATCGGGTTACTGGCTATTTTGAAAGCGGGAGGTGCCTATGTGCCTTTAGACTTCGAGTATCCAGAAGTTAGGTTACAGCACATGATAAATGATGCAGAGCTGTCGTTGATATTGTGCACTCATGAAACACATGCCCTGTTAAGTAACTTACAAACTGTATCTTCATATGAATTACTTTGTTTAGATGATATATCGATACAGCCTCAATTAGCATCACAACCAGTTGATAATATATCAGCTAATGACCGCAGTGTATCAGGACAAGACTTAGCGTATGTTATCTATACTTCAGGTTCCTCTGGTGTGCCTAAAGGGGTGTTACAGCAGCACAAGACACTGACGCATTTATTAAAATCACAGCAGAGAGATAATGTACTTTTAGCACCGTTAAAAACGTTACAATTAGCTTCAATCGGATTTGATGTGTCTGTACAAGAAGTTTTTACGACGTGGTCAACAGGAAGTGAGTTAGTTATATTTGCGCAAGAGATGCGGTTAGAAATTGGCTTCATCACCCGGTTGATTTCTGAATTAGGTGTGGGTCGTTTGTTTATTTCCCCAGCTTTACTTCAGTGTTTAATTGAAGAGGTTGCAGATGGTAACTTGCAATTAGGTACGCTGAAAGAAATTATTGTTTCGGGTGAAGCGCTAAGTTTATCCAAGCGTCTCTGTGACTTTCTAACTAACAGTGATACGACTTTGGTGAATCAGTATGGGCCAACGGAGTCACATGTAGCAACAAGTTTTGTTATTACCGATCCGACATGTGACTATATGCCCCCCATTGGCAGACCACTGCCAGGATATGCTGTCTCGTTGGTAGATTCACATGGCAGTATTGTACCAATAGGGACGCAAGGAGAACTATGTATCAGTGGAGTCGGGTTAGCTCGTGGGTACTTAAATAATGCAGATTTAACACAGCAAAAATTTAACCTGGTGACAACAGGACCGGGTGATTCAAAGGTTCAATATAAGACAGGAGATAAAGCGTATTGGTCTGTTGATGGGCAGCTTGAGTTTTGTGGCCGCATTGATCAGCAAGTAAAAATTCGAGGAATTCGCGTTGAACTTGAAGAGGTTAATTATCACATTGTGAGTCATAAAGACGTAAAAGCATGTGTTACACAGTTAATTGAGCAGAAGAATAGTCCGCAATTAGTATGTTATGTTGTTCCTGAAAAGGAAGTGGTATATCGAACTAGTACGCAGTCAGAGAGATTAAAAGAGCGCATACTCTATTGGGCTCAACAGCAATTACCCACACATATGATTCCCGCTGTGTTTATATTTATTGAGTCTCTTCCACTCACACGTAATGGTAAAATTGATAAAACGGCTTTGCCACATTTTGTATCACACACATCAGGGCGTACTGTAAAACCGGAGGGAGCGCTAGAAGAGCGCATGAGAGACATTTGGCTGTCGGTATTAGGATTGAGAGAGCTCGGAGTTGAAGATGATTTTTTTCGTATCGGAGGAAGTTCACTTACTGCCATTAGTTTGATCACTCGAGTTAATATTGCGTTTAATACCCAACTTAATGTCCGAGACATTTTTTTAAATACCACCATTCGTGAACTAGTTAAAAAAATAGTGACGATGTCAGAAGGCTTCAAGTATACGGGCTATCAGTTGGTAGATTGTAGTAATGAGAATTTTGACAAACCTTTTCCCCTGACAAATATTCAACAAGCATATTTATATGGACGGCTTGATAGCTTTGAAATGGGGAATGTGGCAACGCACTGCTATGATGAAATTATTTTTAGCAGCTTAAATGCTGAGCGGTTAGAGCGCGTGCTAAATCGTATTATTTCAGAGCAACCTACGTTGAGGACGATATTTGATCAAGAGAGTCAGTGCGTTCTCGAGCATGTACCTTATTATCCCATCTGCCAGCACGGTCAATTATCAGAATCTGCTTTTATGGCTTTGCGTAATCGTTTGGCATACAAAGTGTATGATGTAACCAAGTTCCCGTTATTTGATATTGAAATAAGTCATTTTAATAATCGTTCGATTCTACATATTAGTATCGATGCTTTGATTATGGATGCAACCAGCCTTAATGCAATGTTCTTAGAGTTGGCTCGTTTATATAACGCCAAAAATATGGATGATGTTGCTCCTAATACGCTCGATATTACATTTAGTCAGTACATGTATCAGTATGAAATGATTCGCTCAAGTCAGTTGTACCATGATGCGAAGGCTTATTGGCAAAACAAATTAGCCGATTATAATTTTGATGCTCAATTGCCAATAATTACCCAAGTTAATTTGATCACGTCGCCTACTTTTAAACGCCGTTCACGGGTTGTTGAAAAAGAAGTATGGCAGAAAGTAGAAAAAAGGGCATTGCAGTATCAAATATCTCCGACCAGCGTGATGTTGTATTTATATGGCTTAGTTTTATGCAAATGGAGTGGGCAATCTTCATTTTGTATTAATTTGACGTTATTTAACCGCCTACCTTTGCATTCTAAAATCAACGAACTCTGGGGGGATTTTACGGTTCTCGAGCTGTTTAACTTTCAGCGGACAGATGCACCGTCGTTGCAGCAGGCATTAACGGAATCTCAACAGCAACTATGGGAAGATATTGAACATAATTTATTCGATGGTATTGATTTCCAAAGGTTAGTAAGAAAAGAGCTACAGTTTCCGCAAAATAAGGCGCTGTGTCCCGTTGTGCTGACCAGTTTGTTGGGTCAGGCTGCTGAACCTGAGCAAGTCATGAACGGCTATCTTGAGCATGGCTATTCAATTACACAAACCTCACAAGTATATCTAGATAATAAAGTGTTCGAAACATCCAAGGGGATGGTCATCGAATGGGACTACATATCGGAGCTTTTTGAGTGTGAAACGATCGAGCAAATGCAGAATGACTACTATGATCTGGTGATCAAATTGTCATTGATGGATTGGCAAGATGTGCAACCTACACTTTCGCTGGCTCAAAGAGATTTAGAGGTTATCGCTGAGGCAAATAATGCGTCGCGTACTCCAGTGGGAGACACCTTAATATCAATATGTGAACAGGGGGGGATCATTAATCCAGACGCTGTGGCTGTGATTGATGAAAAAGGAGCACATAGTTACCGTGCAATAATGCAAATGAGTCATTACCTAGCAGGCTATTTGTATGAAAAGCAGAAGAGAGAAGAAGAGTTAATTGCAGTATTAAGCGAAAAAAGCGCATTACAAGTAATCGCTGTGCTGGGCAGTATTAAAGCAGGTAAAGCATATTTACCACTGAATATTGATTGGCCAATTGGACGTATTAATGAAGTTTTAGTTGAGGGGGGAGTATCTCGTGTTTTAGTGTCTCAAACTCAATATGCCCAGCTGATAAAATCAAGTGATATATTTGATAAGTATCAATGGATAGTCCTTGAAGATGTGATAACTCATTCAGGTGGAGCGAGCGCTTCGGTCGCATTACCAGTAGTTAATAAAGACGATATCGCATATGTCATATTTACCTCTGGTAGTACAGGAAAGCCTAAAGGGGTGACTATTTCGCATGAAGGGGCTGTTAATACAATTTTGGCTGTTAATGAGCGTTTTGCTGTGTCATCAGAGGATAATGTTTTAGCGTTATCTGAATTAAGCTTTGACTTATCAGTGTACGATATTTTTGGTGTATTGGCTGCAGGCGGTACAATCGTATTTCCTGACACCTCTCGTACTAAAGAGCCGAGTCATTGGTGTGAGCTGATTGCGCGTTATCGTATTTCAATTTGGAATACAGTACCGCAGTTAATGCAGTTATTGACTGATTATACGACAGACTTTGCTTTGTCAGTGGCAGAACTTCGGGTTGTTTTACTCAGCGGGGATTGGATCCCTGTTAATTTAGCTAAACAGCTCAAAGAGACCTATTCAAATATGAGAGTAGTGAGTCTTGGAGGCGCGACTGAGGGTAGCATTTGGTCAATCTGGTATGAGGTGGTCGATGTACTAGAAGGGTGGTCTGCCATACCTTATGGTTACGCAATGCCTTCACAGAAAATGTTTGTTTTAAATGACTTTGGAGAACACTGCCCGATTGGTGTTATGGGGGAAATACACATTGGTGGTGTTGGTGTCGCCATGAATTATTGGCAGGATTTAGATAAAACGCAGGCGCGTTTTATTACTCATCCACAGCTTGGTCGATTGTATAAAACAGGTGACTTAGGAAAATGGCACTCAGATGGGTATATGACGTTTGAAGGACGTGTTGATAGTCAGGTTAAAGTCAATGGTTATCGTATTGAATTAGATGAGATATCGGCGAAACTTATAGCTGAAGCTGGTGTTGAGCAAGCGCCAATTGTAGTGCAAGATAATCAATTAATAGCCTATTTAGTCGCGAGTTCTCATCAAGAGTCAGAGCTTGATGAAGCACAAGTTAAAGCATTTAAGCTTCAGCAATTAGGTATTAAAGCTGTTACTCGGGCCGATTATAACTTAGCGGATGTTACGTTAGATGAAGCCCTATTTAGAAGTAGGAAAAGTTATCGTACTTTTGAAGCTGCCACACACGAGCTCTGCCCGGACAATTTAAACTCGTTACTAGAGTTTACGCCTCAAAAAACACAAAACGGTACACGCTTAACCGACATTGATATGCAAACATTATGTGGCATTTTAGCACCATTGAGTGCGATGACATTACAAGGGCGTTCATTACCAAAGTATTTATACCCGTCTGCTGGTAGCTGTTATGCGATTCAGACAACGGTAGGTATTAATCGATCGAATAGGGAGTTCGAAGCCGGTTATTATTACTATCAGCCAGTCGCACATACACTGTCGGCTATAACTAAAAAAACAGGCCCTTTTGACAGCGATGTCAATAGCTTGCTTAGCTTAACATTTAGTCTATATTTACCTGCAATAACACCGATATATAAAGAAGATAGTATTCGGTTAGCGTGTTTAGAGTTAGGGCATATGTTGTCTTTATTAGACGGTGTACTGTCTACATATGATTTGAAACCGCATTTAACAATACTTGACCAGACTGAGGGGGATTATTATCACCTTGGTTGTTTAGAGCTATTAAATTCCAAGGTAAACTCCAAAGCCGATACGGTCTTTGCTATTTCTGAACTCCCGATACCTGAGATTGACTTTCTCCCAGCGGTTCCATCTGGCTTTAGTAATGGTATACAGGCAATTGACTTTTCTTCACTTAGTGTCTTTGAGCAATTATCAGAACAGCAAAAATTGCTGGCAAGCGGCTCTGGACTATTTGTATTTAACGGGACAGAGGATATCAAAGGGCTCATTCACTCTGGTTATTATTCTCAGCAATTGACAACGGCATTATATGCTCAAGATATTGGGAGCTGTTGTCTGGGTATTCGTCCATACGGTGGTACCAATTACTGTATCGTTGTTGGAGGTATAAACCAGCAGATGAAACAATCTCTTGAATCAGCAGTGCAAGTGCCGACTCTATCAATGTATCTAACTGAAAGACTAAAACAATATTTACCAGCCTATATGTTACCGCAGCATTATGTGGTACTTGATAAGCTTCCTTTAACAGCGAATGGTAAAGTTGATCTTCGAAATTTACCGCCAGTCACAATAACAGCAAGTACATATTGTGAACCAAGAAATCAGGTTGAATTAGCTCTTGCTCAGATTTGGCAAACAGCACTCGACATAGAGAAAATTGGAATTTACGATAATTTCTTCAACGTGGGTCTAGACTCAATCTTAGCGATTAAATTAGTGACTGTATGTAAGCAGGCATCATTAGGCTTGTCGGTCGCTGATATTTTTAAATACCCAACTATTGCGTTATTAGCACCTGAAGTAACGTTGTTTAAAGACGTTGAGGCATATCATGCTTATTCATTGTTAAATGGGCAGAATGCGCAATACAACTTACCGTGTCAAGATGCTTATCCTGCGAGCCAATTGCAAATTTCTATGCTCATTGAATCGGAACAAGATAGCGCAATGTATAACGAAGTGACGGTTTATGCTGTGCACCTTCCTTTCGATGAGTTGTCTTTTTCTTCTGTGATCTCGTCTGCTATTGAGCGTCACCCTATCATGAGAACTGCATTCATTATTAATGAAGATTATGGTTATCTAGTGCAGGAGTTTGAGTCTGTGTCTTTAAATATTGATGTGCAGTCTATAGATATACAGACCCTAAAAGCACAATTATCAGCTCGTGGGTTTGAGGTGCACCTTGCCGGGTTATATCGATTTGTCATTATAGATGTGGGTGTGGATTCCTTTCAATGTGTCTTCTCTTTTCACCACGCATTGCTTGATGGCTGGAGCGTGGCTAGTTTCATGTCAGAAATTATGGCTGACTATCAGAGCAAGCTTACTGGAAAAGAAATAGGGATAAAAGATGCTTTGCCTGTTTATGGCGAATATGTACGCCAAGAGCGTAATGCCATCAATGATGAAAAGCAGCGCACTTTTTGGCAGCAATATTTGGCGGGATACCACACGCCAAATATGCCAATTATTAGCAGTACATCCAATTTCAATGGGAAAGAACATGCGGAGTTGGTTCATACATTTAGCGTCGATCACTCATCACAATTACTGGTGCTTTCCCAGCAATTAAGAATACCAGTCGAATGCATATTTTTAGCTGTCTATCACTATACGCTTTGCACTTTTCAAAATGCAACAGAACTGGTTATAGGGCTTGTGACGCATAACCGTTTGGAGCGAGAGGGGGGAGATAAACAGCTTGGGCTATTTTTGAATACTCTACCGTTTCGTTTAAACAAGCCTCTGAAAAGTGAGCTAATTGCACAGTGGCTTCAGGCTATTTCAGGTGAAAAAACACATATCCTACAGGGTAAACAACTCCCTTATCGGTATATAGAAGACTGTTGGGAAGCTGATGAACGGTTATTTGATTGTGCTTTTAATTATATTTACTTTCAAGATGAAACAGGCGATTCGAAATATCAATCAGTTGATAATGAGAGTGTGCGTTCAGATATTCCTTTGGTGCTCAATGTTGAACGAACTGCCGATTATTTTATAGCCTCTTTGATAGGATGTCAGCCAAAGATGCAAGCGCAGATGATGTCGTATCTAATGAAAAATATGGTGGAGATGCTCAGTGCGCTTGGTGAACTTAAGGCAGAGCAAACTGAAGTATGCGTGCAAGATCTGAATCGTTCAAATGATCTTGCTATATTAGGTGATTCACAGGCGCTAAGTGCACCAGCGACAACATTAACAGAGCTGTTTTCGCGGCAAGTGCATATTAGACCTCACGATATTGCTCTTAATTATGATGGGAAAACATTAACGTATCAACAGTTAGCTCATAAGTCTGAAAACTTGGCTAAAGTGCTGGTTCATACGTATGGTATCCACACTCAAAAAGCTGAGAATGGCACCAGACTCATTGGACTATATTTAGAGCGAGGCTTAGATATGGTCGTCGCGATGTTAGCGGTTTTAAAGGTGGGGGCTGCTTATCTACCTATTGCTGTTGACTACCCAAGCCAGCGTGTTGAATTCATTGTCAAAGATAGTGAGGTGGGTGTCATTTTAACTCAACAACACTTGATTGGAGTACTTGAACAGTGCCTAGAAACGTTGGATGCTTCTGTCGCGATGATGGCATTAGATAGCCCGGCAGTGGATCAGGTATCAAGCGCAACATTGCCTATCAATATTACCCCAAGTAGTTTGGCCTATGTGATTTATACTTCAGGCACAACAGGAACCCCAAAAGGGGTTAAGGTGTCACATAGTAATGCGACGAGCCTCGTTTTTTCTGCAGTTGACGTTCTTGATATACCAAAAAGATTACGCGCTTTGCAGTTTTCAAGTTATGTCTTTGATGCCAGTGTTTATGAAATCTTCGTTTTTTTACTACATGGTCATGAGTTGCATATTTGTACAGATGAACAACGTCATGATCCTACTGCATTAGGTGAGTTGATCGCGGCTCAGCATATTGAGTGTGCAACACTCCCACCTGTAATGCTAAGTCAGCTGGATTATACCGTAGCCTCTTCACTTAAAAAGCTCATTACTGCGGGGGAAAGTGCACCGCTTAAAGTGCTTGAGAAATTTAGCCAATTTTGCGATGTGTTTAATGGCTATGGGCCAACTGAGACGTCGGTATGTGCAAGTATGCATCAGTTCAAACTTGGTGATAGCGCCAATAACATTGGTAAGCCCTTGCTTAATACTGTCGTATATATTTTAGATGTAAATAGAGAGATTGTGCCGATTGGGGCCCCAGGTGAATTGTATATCGGGGGTCGGGGTGTTGCGCAAGGCTATTTAAATAGGGAAGCGCTGAGCTCTGAGCGGTTTATCCAAAACCCGTTTTCAAAACAGAATAACTCGTCTGATCTTTTGTATAAAACAGGTGATTTGGTACGTTCAAATAATAAAGGAGAAATTGAGTTCTTAGGACGAAATGACTTCCAAATAAAACTACGGGGTTATCGCATTGAATTATCTGAGATAGAGAGAGTGCTGTGCAACATTACTCCAATTGAACAAGCTGTGGTTATCTCTCACAGTGAGGGTGACAATACGGTGTTATATGCCTATGTGGTAAGTACTGATACGAATGAAATAGATATAGCGGCGGTGTTTAGTGAACTCAAAAACACACTGCCGCATTATATGCTTCCTTTTGCTATCACGAAGATCTCCGCTATCCCATTAACAATCAATGGCAAAATAAATAAGCAAGGTTTACCAAAGCCAAGTTACATCGAGTCTTATGTGGCACCTGACAATGCATTATCAGTCCAATTATGTGAACAATGGCAGCAGGAATTGAATGTTAAAAAAATTGGTATTCAAGATAACTTTTTTGGGATGGGGGGGAACTCAATTTTGGCTTTGTCGTTGACTAAAAAGATGCAGTGCTTATTGGGCCCGACTTTTAAAGTCGAGTATTTATACGAATTAGAGACTGTTGCACGCATTTACGAATGGTATCAAGTCAACGTTACTGCTGAGAGTGGCGAAGAAGAAATAATAACACTGTAGGGAAAATAGATGTATTCATTGCTAAATAGGTTAAAGGATGGTGGCATATCGATTTGGATTAGTGGCGAAGATTTGAAGGTTTCCTACGATCCTAAAACACTTGATAAGACGTTAATCGAGGAACTTAAGTGTTCTAAACCAGCCCTTATAGCCTTGTTAAAAAACAATTTGATTTATGATAAAGAAGCTTTTTTAGAGAGAGAATTATATTGTTTAGAGACTGGGCCTGCAGATTTATCGCTTGCGCAACAGGGCATGTTATTTCTTGAACACTTTGAAAAAAAGAACAATGCTTATCATATTCCTTATATTGCGCAATTACACTGTGAAGTAGATATTACGACTTTAAGCCAAGCGCTTAATGGTGTTGCTACGCAGCATCGCATATTAAAAACTATCTACCAAATTGACCCTAACGGTGTTTTTTATCCACAATTCGTTCCTGACGAAATAGTGTGTCAGCGTGTATCAATGGCAACATCACAACAGATGTTCGATGATATAAATACTCAGATGCTGATATCTTTTGATTTGGTAAAAGATATACCTCTACGGTGTTATATTTATACTGTTGCACAAACTAAATTCTTATTTATTATGTGGCATCATATTGCTTTTGATGGATGGTCTCACCGTGTTTTTATAGACACACTAATTAGTGAGTACACGGCATGTTTACAGGCACAACCACCTGAGGGGGTGGTAAGTCAGCCCCGCTCTAGAGTCGACTACTTTGACTATGCTACATGGCAAAAATCCAGTTTACAATCAGGTAAATTGGCAAGTCAGCTCAGTCGTTGGAGTGACTTACTTGAAGATCATACTCCGCTCGTATTACCGCTTGATTTACCGAGACCGGTTAAGTTTGATTATCGTGGCGATGATGTGTTTTTTTCACTGAGTGATACCATCATATTGTCGCTAAAAGACCAAGCGAAGCAATTAAATACGACACCATATACATTAGTTCTATCCGCATTTTACTTATTATTACATCGGCTCAGTTCGCAAAGAGATCTGATCATTGGCACTACGTCAGATAATCGTAGTAGTGCAGATACTCACGGTATAATTGGGTGTTTGGTAAACTCGATAGTATTAAGGTGTCAGATAAACCCCAAAGATTCAATTGCTGAGTTTGTCCAGTATGTGCATGCGTTAACTGTTAGAGCAAAATCGAATCAAGCATTGCCTTTTGATGCATTGGTTAATACCTCTAAGGTTACTCGTGATACATCACGTCACCCACTATTTCAGGTGATGTTTAACTATGAACAAGTATCGGCATCACGTGAAAGCAATGCTTTGTTTAGCAATGAGAGTATTGAACTTGAAGATCATTGTCGCTATAGCCCTGCTAAATTTGATTTAAGTTTAGTTATTGAGCAAGGAGACAACTATTTAAAAGGGCGCTTTAATTACGCGACAGCATTGTTTAAAAAGGGCTCGGTACAACGGTTCTCTGAGATGTTTCAATTAGCATTAAAAGCTGTAATAGGAGATGCAAATACCTCAATTGATACTATTGACCTACTGAGTGTTCAGCACCGTAAAAAAATATTAGCGTTGTCACAAAATGATAATCATGAAACTACTACCTCTGAATTGATCCATGAAATATTTGAGCGCCAAGCGGAACGATTCCCTAACAAGATAGCGATTGTTGACGGTTCAGCTGATGATCTGGCGATTACTTATGAGTCATTAAATAACCGTGCTAACCGAGTGGCGAATGATATTGTGCTTTCAGTCACAGGTATGAGGGAGACAAACCAGAGTATCCCATTCGTTGGCCTGCTCCTAGAGCCCGGCATTGATATGATAGTTGCCATGCTTGCGTGTTTAAAGGCAGGTGTTGCTTATGTGCCCATTGGGTCAAATTATCCAACACGGCGTATAAAATTTATCATTGAAGACACTAAAATGGCACTGTGTATAACCCATCGTGCAGTTACTAATAACCTTGAGGAGTTATTTCTATCTGAAGGTAAGCTAGATTTAGCCATTATATGGGCAGATAAGCCAATCTCGTCGGGAGGGAACAATTTAAACTGTATTTTAAGTCCTGATGACCCTGCTTATGTTATTTATACCTCAGGTAGTACAGGGCAGCCAAAAGGGGTCGTACAACCCCATAAAAATGTCCAGCGGTTATTTTCGGCAACGCATGATACGTTTTCTTTTTCTGAAACGGATGTATGGACTCTGTTTCATGCATATACATTTGATTTTAGTGTATGGGAAATTTGGGGCGCTTTATTATTTGGTGGGAAGCTTATTATCCCGAGTAAGGCTATTACTTTTGATACTCAAAGGTTTATTCAATTATGCCATTTACACAAAGTGACAGTATTGAATCAAACACCTGCGGCGTTTTATTTATTTCAAGAACAGGCCATCGAACAGCCGGATTGTGTTCGTAGTTTAAAGTACGTTATTTTTGGTGGAGATAAACTAAACCTTGCGCAAATTAAGCCTTGGTGGCAGCACTTTAGAGTGTCACAGCCTAAGTTGTTCAATATGTATGGCATCACCGAAACGACCGTGCATGTTACATATAAGGAGTTAACACCTAATGATTACTTGGACCAATCGCTCATAGGAAAACCTATCGCGGATATGAATGTCTATATATTAACGCCTGAACAAAAGCTGTCTGGAATAGGTGTATTTGGTGAAATGTATGTCGGAGGAGCTGGACTTGCCCACGGGTATTTAAATAGAGAAGCGCTGACGAATGAACGGTTTATATCGAATAAAATAATTACTGAAATGATAGGGCCATGTCATCACCCTCGCCTTTATCGAACAGGAGATATAGCGCGTTGGCTGGATAATGGTGAGCTGGAGTACCTTGGTCGCAATGATGATCAAATCAAAGTTCGAGGTTACCGGATTGAAACTGCGGAGGTTGAAGCGGCTTTGAGCCGTATTGAAGGGATTAAACAATCCTTAGTGACTGTGCAACAGAACCCTCATGGCAATCAACTTATAGCCTTTTTCGTTGCTGAAAGCGGATTTTTACTGCATGAGCATACAATTGTTCGAGCGCTTAAAGAGCATTTACCTGCGTATATGCTCCCAGACCATTATGTACCCTTAACTCATCTCCCTCTGACAGTTAATGGAAAAGTGAATCGCCGAGCGCTCCCCATTATTGATGTCATGTCAGAGCAAGCTTTTGTTGCACCAAGTAATGAGCTTGAGGAAATATTATGCCAGATCTGGCAAGCGCTATTAGGGGTCGAAAAAGTAGGAATTAATGACAACTTCTTTAGCTTAGGAGGGAACTCCATATCGGCTATTCGCATGAGTGCAATGGCTAGAAAGCGATTGCAGGTTGATATTCCATTGGCTGACTTATTCGCGAGTCAAACGATCTCTAAATTGGCTGAAAAGTTAGCCAATGGGAGCAAAATGACGATTCCACGGATGAATCTTGATTTAGCACCTTTGTCGTTTTCACAGCAAAGAGTACTGTTTATCGAACAACTTGAAGCCGGTACTAGTTTGTATCATATGCCTTACTTGATGAAGCTAAAACCTGAAATACTGTTACCACAGCTATATGAGGCATTTCGCCTCGTTATACAACGGCACGAACCGTTGCATCGAATTGTTATCAATGCGGATGATGGGGAAAATTATACTCAGAGTTCAGACTTTTTGTTAAAGGATAATTTACGCAAAATATCAGATATAACACTGTTGCACTCTCATGTACGTGATGACATCGCTCGGCCTTTTTCACTATCTGAAGAAGTGCCGATACGAATACACAGTTATCAGTGTGCAGATGAGCAGTATTTATTAGTGCTAATCCATCACATTGCATTTGATGGGTGGTCAGAGGACATTTTATTTGGTGAAGTTACACATGTTTATGAAAGCATGATGAAAAAGGCAGTACCGGACTTACCACAAGTGACACTTGCGTATAGTGATTATGCGTATTGGCAGCGAAAAAACCTAGAGAATGGGGCACTAGAGCAAGCGTTAACGTATTGGACTGATACTTTAACAGATTATGAAAACTTGGAATTGCCATTAGATTATCAACGACCAGACAAGCCTGATCATCAAGGTGATGATATCCATTTTGTCTTGCCACAAGCACTTTCATCTGATTTGAAGCGCATCGCTCAAGCAGAGAAAACTACATTACACAATGTGCTGTTGAGTGGTTTTTATATATTATTGGCGCGAGTTAGTGGTCAAAATGATGTTATTGTCGGCAGCCCGACAGATAATAGGCAGCATGGTCAGACACAAGATATACTCGGCTTTTTTGGGAACTCTCTGGCGTTACGTACTGATATATCAAAATCAGAGACTGTGTCTGCCTTGATCCAAAATGTGACCAATACAGTAAACAATGCAAGAGTTCATCAAGAACTCCCATTTGAGCAATTGGTTGAGGTACTTGAGGTAGAGAGAGACTTATCTCGACACCCTATTTTTCAAATTCTTTTCACTGTAATGAGGCCCAAAAAAGATACTTCTATAGCGTTACTATGGGATCCGATGGAGCTAAGCGCGGCTGATATGCATAGTAGTCCAGCAAAGTTTGATATTAGCTTATTTATGTGTGATGACAGCGATAAGGTGTCGGGCACATTTAATTTTGCAACCAGTTTATTTAGTAAAACCAGTATTGAAAATTACATAACATATTATCAGTGTATTTTGAGTAACATGGTTATGGATTTAGCAACGCCGATATCAAGATTACGGTTTTTTCCTGATTCGATGCGTAGTCAATTGTTAAATGACTGGAGCTATAATGATGGAAGCGCACCTACTGGGAGCACGATCCCAATATTGTTTGAGCAACAAGCTGCTTTGACGCCAGATAAGCTGGCGTTAATTTATGATGATAAGTCGCTAAGCTATCGACAGCTCAATGAGCAAGCTAATCAACTTGCACATTTTATTCGGGAGACTTATGAGCTGAACTTTGGGAAAGTACTTCAGGCAGATGTATTGATCACGCTATTTTATGAGCGTGGTATTGATATGATTATCGCCATGTTAGCCGTGATGAAAAGTGGTGCTGCATATGTACCTATAGCCCAAGATGTACCAGAACAACGCTTTAACTTTATTCAATCAGATACTGACGCTGCTTTGTTGTTATGCCAGCAGAAAAGCCTCGACAAGTTAGTCGCATGGAACGCGCGAACTGGAAGCAGCACTCAACTTATCGCGACAGACTCAATACAGTTTCGCCACGGCCATAGTTTATTTAACCCAGTCCCTATAGCAACTACTCACAGTCTTGCGTATGTAATTTATACTTCAGGTACAACGGGGCTACCAAAAGGGGTTATGATTGAACATCATACGTTTACATCATTTAGTCAAGTGATGGTGAAAATGTATAGTAATGAAGGTGCTGGTTTGAGCTTTCTTAGCATGACCAGTTATGCATTTGATATGTTTTGTTCTGAATATCCACTGTCATTACTCAGTGGGGGCTGCTTGATCTTAACCACACCGCATAGAGCAGTTCAAGATTTACGACGATACAGTAAACAGATTGATATTATTCAGCAAACTCCCTCTCTCTGGAAAATGTTATTAACTGAACTTAGCTCGGATGAGCGGTATAAGCATATAGATGTTTCTATTGGTGGAGAGAGTGGCTCAAAAGAACTCTTCATGGTACTGGCAGATAAATTTAGTCGAGTTTTTCAAGCTTACGGACCTACGGAGACCTGTGTATGGAGCTGTGTTGGACAATTTAAGAGTTGCAATGAGAGAAATATTGGCAAGCCATTAGCGGGTGAAGCCATTTATATTTTAGATGAATATTTGGAACCCGTGCCCCTTGGTTCTGTTGGGGAGATATATATTTCTGGTATAGGACTCGCAAAAGGCTATTTAAACCGTGAAGAACTAACGTCAGAGCGGTTTATTGATAACCCTCATAGGCAGTTAGTTGATAGCAATAGCTTAGCTTTGGCGCGAATGTACAAAACGGGGGATCTGGCGAAGTGGTTACCTGATGGCTGTATCGAATATATCGGCAGAAATGACCACCAAGTCAAAGTGAATGGTTATCGAATCGAGCTGAGTGAAATTGAGCAGACAGTACAAAATGTCACTGGGTGTGCACAGGTTGTGGTATTGGTTGATACTCTTTTAGATAGGCCTGTTATTGTTGCATATTTAGCTAAAAAAGATGTAAGTACCAATGATGAGGAGCGCTATGTCGTAACTTTAAAAGCTCAATTGTCAGCATATTTACCAGTTTATATGGTACCCGAATATGTCATATTTATTGATGCATTACCTCTTAACCAAAATGGGAAACTTGACCGCAACGCATTACCTGTTCTAGATATGGATAGTCACAATATATCCGTTGCACCCCGTAATTCGATGGAGCAATTGTTCTTCGATATATGGAAAGAACTGTTAGGAAAAGGCTCTTTTGGGATCCACGATGATTTCTTTAGAGTAGGTGGTCATTCACTTAATGTGGCTAATTTAGCAAACCAAGCGCAAAAGCAGGGATTATCGCTAACGCTCAAAGAGCTTTATCAAAATCGGACGATAGCAAGTCAAGCAAAGTTGGTGTTAGATGCTGGTAGAAGTGTTACTACTTCAACCATAGCAAAACAAACATCAGGAAAAAGTACAAAAGCGAGTTATTTAATACAAAATTGGTGGCGAGAAACACAAAAAGGGTTAACTAAGTCGAATATAACAGCCGGGACTGAGGTGAGTGTTCCTGCTGGTTGCTCTATATTACAGTTGCAACAGTGTCTTCAATACCTGTATCAACATCATGATATTTTGCGAACGCGTATTAATGATGTAGATGGAGATGCGTGGCTAGAAGTCATGGATGATCATCCGTTAAGTATCAGCTATTACGATATAAGTGCTGATTTATATCCGAGTTCTTATGAAGAATTATTAACTCAATTATACGACCCAGCTATCGCATGGCAGGGGGTTGGGTTGCATTTGCGCAACATGCCTCCCGTAGAGGTAGCCGTGATCACAACGCAACAAGGTGTTTTGGTACATATTTTAATCGATCATATTCTGTCTGATGGGATTTCTTCAGAAGTGTTACGTTCTGACTTAAGAACATTAATGGCGCAATGTAGTGCTGCGGAGCCATTAATGTTAGCCACTAATAGTTTTAGCTTCTTTGATTATATTTATTGGCTTGAGCATGACTATAAAGGCTCTCAAGGTGAGCAAGAAGCCGAATTATTTTGGAATAAGCAAAATGTATTGTATCGACCTACTAGGTTGCCACACGATTATGATTATACGGGGACTGATACAGGGACTGCGAAAACAACGATGGGCTTATTAGGAAGTGAATTAAGTCGATGTATCTCAGAGTATAGTACGCGCACTGGCCTAACGAAATCAAATATACTGTTTACGTTATTTAATTATGCTGTAGCTAATATTTTAAATGTTGAAGTTCCAGCTGTAGGGCTTGTTCTGAGCGGTAGAAATATTATGGGGACGCAAAGACTCGCTGGTAATTTTGCTGACATTATTTTCCTCCCTTCTCCCGTATTGCCGCATAGTTACAGCACAGCAGACTTTAGCTCGGTTAGTCAGCTAATTGAAAGTGCAAGCTTTTACTTAACGACCGATCATAGAAAATATTTACCTTTTGGAATTTCACCATCGGATGAACGAGAAACGATACGTCAGCCGAGTACGCCTTTTGTATTCAGTTATGATGCGTTTACTGAGGAGTTAATATCAACGGATCACGAGTTCACAGAAGAGAAAGTAATTGTTCGCAAAAATACAGGAGCAATGAACTTTATATGGGTACGTGTGGCTGAATGCGAAAATGATTTATTAATCACTGTAGATATTGAAGGGGAATATTACAGTGAGGAAACGTTGTTAAGAATCGCACAACAAATAAAAACAACCTTTAAAGATGTTATGAGCAGTGTTTCATTTAAAGAGGCTGAGCCTGTCAAAAAGAGTAATAATAACAAGGGGGTAATATGAAAAACAATGCAGAAAAGTTGGTTTCTACTTTTTATAAAGAGTTTGGTTGGAATACGGATAGTGATATCACTGAAGATGCTAAAAAGTTTGAAGATCTAAGAGAGTTCGCAGCACCTTATGTAAGTATGTGCCGACAGCGAGTTAAACAACATATTCCTCATGAGGGAGAGCACATTATCGATATGGCTTCGGGGCCTGTCCAATATCCTGAATATGTTGATTACTCTGAAGGTTATAGTAAACGACACTGTGTTGATTTCTCGGAGCAAGCTTTGACTGGCGCAGAGAAAAAATTAGGGGAGCACGGAGAGTATTGGTGTGGCAATTTTTTGAATATGGAATTTGAAGCTGACTTTTTTGATTGTGCGATTAGTTTGCATACGATTTATCATATTGATAGAGATGAGCAAGAAGTAGCTGTAAATAAGTTGTTGGAGATCACCAAGCCAGGCAAACCGGTAATTATTGTATATAGTAATCCATCACCCATTATTAAATATTTTACGAAACCCATTAACTTTATAAAGCGCATAGTTCCCTGGTTTAGTTGTGAACAACCTAAGGAATTAGAGTTATATGTTCACCGCCACCCTATTAGTTGGTGGCATAGGTTTAGTGATGAGGCTAATGTGACGGTTTTGCCTTGGCGCTCATTTGCAGCGGAGCATCAAAAGGTATTATTTCCCAATAACCGATTGGGTGCATGGATGTTCAAAAAGCTTTTTATATTAGAAGATAAGTACCCTGTTTTTTTTGCTGAACACTTTCAGTATCCGATGATAATTCTAGAGAAAAGAAGCCTAAGTAGAGAATAGATTATGACATTACATTCACTTGATGAGGCGATGACGGGACTTTTTTCGTATTTAGAGAGTATTGACGATATACCCGTGACTCAGATAACGCAAAAAGTAGCTATTATTTCCATTCCACGTTCTGGATCGAGCTTATTTTGCAATGTACTAGAGCACACCAATCAATTCGGTTATCCATTAGAATGGATCTGTAAAGGTTTTATGGAAGGGTATCAGCGTTATTTTAAAATTCCAGACTTTAACATTACATCTTACATTGATTACGTCATGCGTAAATCAGTCACAAAAAATGGGGTGTTTTCTATACACTTTCACGTAGAGCAATACACGGCATTATTACATTCTGGATTTGATATATTCAGCTTGGGGTTTGATCATATTTATTATGTTAATAGAGAGGATAAACTCGAACAGGCCTATTCATATGCTAAAGCACAAATTACAAATCAATGGTCATCCAATCTCAAATGTGACACGGAAATTGAAGGAGTATTAAGTAAATCACTCGTGTTTGAATCATTGAACTCAATAGTGAAATCGGAAGAATATTATGAGCAGTATTTAGCGGAAAATATCGATCGTGTGTTTCATTATGAAGACTTTAGCCAATTAAATAAAACGACAGCATATTCGCAAGTGTTGGATGATATGAATATTGAGTACGGTTCATTGCAACTCAGCACATTTATGCAAAAGCAGCGAACGATAGAAGATGAACTAGCAATTAAGAAATTGAGAGCGTATTTAAGTGTGAAGTAGTCGTGGTCCCCCTGTGTCAGGATAGTTGTCGCCTCAGTTTTTCATAAAATAAAACAGGGAGCGGTAAGTTAGTTATGAGTGAAGCATTATCCAGAAGATCATAAGCAAGCAGTCATAATATTAGATATCAGTAACCAAGAGGAATACGCCAATTTAGGGCCGAGCCAGATAACGGGCAGTATCTC
>NZ_PNBY01000031.1 GCF_005886875.1 Pseudoalteromonas aurantia
AGTTCCAAAAGGGTAGAAATCTGGTATCTTCTCCCCTCGGTCAACTGCTGATAACTCATAGTAGTACTGCTTGTTTCTTTGGCGAGAAGAGCGTACCACTTTCAGCAGTTGGCTTCCTCTTCTATACCTTTCTATGAGTGTCGCACTTATTATATGAAATCAGGGTTAATTAATTTGTCATGTACCATCTATAAAACCTTAATTTTCTTTACTTATATTAAGGAAAAGAAATGAAAGGATATATTAGAGCTATTGCAGCAAGTGCGTTGATTTTTGCAGCGCAATCACATGCGGTTATCTTCACTTGTACTGGTTACGTAAAGTCTGTTTATTCAATTGGGAATAATGCATTCGAAGTACAGTACAACAGAAGTTTAAGTAATTTTCAGAACGAACCTGTTATTATTTACCCAGATCAAAGTTATTTGCTTGGCCCTGTGCTTAATGCTATTCGTGAAAATGAACAGAATCAGACCAAGTACACTTTAGTCATTGAGAATCGTGACGGTGGTAATAGAAAATGCCACGATGGAGAAAGTGGCAATGCATTATTAGCCATAACACGTAGTTAAATTAAATTGCTTAGGGAGAGTGAATCAACTCTCCTTTAAAATAGCGAAAATTGTTAGTGGTAATGGCGTGTTGTTGGCTTTTGGTTGAAAAGGTATGGCGTAGTATATTGTAAAGTTACATCCATACTGCAGAACTGTTCTGAAGTTAATTTATACTCGTTACCTACATATGTTTTCCTGTATTCTAGCCTCCTTTATGTTTGATTAAAACGGATGGGTGCTCTTGTGTTATTAGCGTAACTTTGAGTTTATCAACTTGAATTGTTTTGGTGTTGCATAATCAAATTATCGCTGAATTAACCCTATATTCCGAGTTGTCATTTTCATCCCAATCTACTCACTAAAAATAAAAATTATGAAGCTTTAATCTTTAGGTAATGTTTAGAGTATTCATTGACCATTTTTGCTTTTTTTATTACTGCGTTAATATACCCTTCATATATCTTAGCTGTTACCATATTTCGATATATGGCGTGTTAGCACTGTATTGTTGTATAACTATAATATACGACTCGATATAGCGCTTTTTTAGTTTAGATTTGGACTTTTTTATGGAAATACGCAAGCTTAATGCGTTGCGCGGATTAGCAGCAAGTATTGTACTCCTAACACATTTTAGCGATGTAACAGGCTGGCTTGATTGCGCACTAGGTGGGCGAGCTGGCCAATATGGCGTGATGTTGTTTTTTTTACTGAGTGGTTTCTTGATGTCTCACCTTTATTTCGATAGAAAAGCAGATAAAGAGAATATAAAGCGTTATATCTTTTCAAGAATAGCCAGAGTTGTTCCGTTGTACGTGTTGGTGGTTATCTGCTCCTATTCGATGCACTATTTCGGATATACAGGACTGTATGAAATAACTCAGTTGCAAAGCTTAATCGCCCATTTGCTGTTTGTATATGGTGAAAGTGTTTTGTGGACTATTGCACCAGAAATACAGTTTTATGTAATTTTCATTGGTCTATGGAAAGTTGCGTGCTGGCGGCGTGGTTATATTTATGTAATTGTTACTTGTGCACTTATAATACTGTTTTTCTCAAATTTTCCACGCTTTTATGGAGATTTTGGCGGTGTTCCTTATAACTTTTTCCACCTTATGAGAAGCTTGCCATATTTCCTTGTGGGTGTATTGATAGGGATGCATTACAAGTCGGCGAATATCCCCTTATACTTGCGCAAAAATATATTTGTTTTTTCACTGATACTTATTCCATTAATGTACCCTCATTTTAGTCCAGTGTCGTCAGATGCTAAGATGAGAATGTGGTTGAGCTATGAAGTCTTGTTCGTCATGGCGGCAGTATTTTTCAGCGTTGTTTACTTTGTTCCTGATGATAATCGTTTGTTATCTAATCGAGTGGGAGACTTCCTTGGTAAAATTTCATATTCGTTATACTTGCTACATATGCCAATAATTCAGTTTATTAATACATTTGAAATGCCAATTGCGTTCAAGTTTATTTTATTCTTGGGCTCAAGTGTTTGTGTTGCCTATTTATCATTTAGGTGGATTGAAAAGCCTGCCGCAAGGCTTATACGCTCATTTTTTTGTAGAAATGAACAATATAGTAAATGATGGTAAAGCTAACAATGTGACCTACTTCGATGTTGAATTAGGGCTATAGCAAATGTCCTTTAATCGTGAATGTTGTAACTAAGTCTAACTTTAATGGATTGATATCTTTTTGAAACAGCAGCTTTGTAAAAAATGGACGCTAGATAAAACCACTTGTAGATTAATTAGCCGCACAGAGACACTGGAGCTTGAACAAAAGCAGGTGGTTGCATTGACATTATTAAGTGGCAATGCGGGTAACGTAACAAAGAAAAGTGACATATTAGATGCGGTATGGCCTGATACTGTTGTGAGCGAAGATGCTATATATGTCTTGATTAATAGCCTGCGGAATATACTAAATGACAACGTGCGAAACCCAGAGTATATAAAAACCATTTCTGGCAAAGGGTATTTATGGTTAAAACCTGTAATAGGTAAACGACAGCGTGTGTTGGGCTATGAAGTGAGAAGGTTTGGCATTTTCTGCATGATGGTGGTGGTTGCCTGTGCAGCTTACTATGAAAAGGTAAGCGGGCTTTATTCAAGTGAAAAAAACCACGAATTGCCATATCAGGTAAAACAAGATCTAATTAAAGCACGTTACTTACTCGCTAACCATCCTGGTTCAGAAACCGAAGCATTGTCTCTGCTTAAAAGCGCTGATGCATTAGAACCTAATAATGCGTCTATTTTAGAGTCGTTAGTGAGTGTGCTTTTTATAAAATCGATTCATGGAGGCCTAACTAGATCTGATCACAAAATCGCATTTAATCATACATTAAAAAAATTACAAAACCTTCTCCCTGATAATAAAGTAGCTCATTTGTATAAAGCGAGAAGTCTTTTTTTGTTTGAGCGTGATCACATATTGGCTGACAAGCATTTTCAACACTCATTGAAAACCGCTAATAGCCATAGTCACTATGGGCAATTTTTACTTGCCCATAGACAATTCAAATTGGCTTTGCAGCATATCAATCAGTATCAGTTACTAGACCCATCAGGGTATTCAAGTGAGAGTGTCGCATGGGTGTACTTAATGAGTGGCAACTTTGCTCAGGCATTCAAAGAATTAGACAAGCTTAAACAGTATTCTAAGGGGTCGTATTATTACCATGTTTGCCTACAAGCCTTGTATGAGGAGATGGGCGATGAAATAAAGTCGTTTGATGAGCTTATTTGGTTGATGAAAAGAGGTGGATATACAGACGCAGATATTGCGGCAATATCGACTAACTTTACTAAAACAGGGTTGAAAGGGGCGTACACTTGGTTACTCAGAGTAGATCAGAAACGACTAAGTATCGGACAGTATTCACCTCCAATGTCGTTAGCCAGATATGCAGTGTCTGCTGGAGACCCTAAATTGGCTATATCGTATCTACAGCAAGCAGTTGCTCAACAACAACCTTCGGTGATGTGGGTAGCAACCGATCCCAAATTTAACGCTATTCATAATGAACCAGATTTCATTTCACTATTGAAAACTCTAAACTTAAGTATATAAAACAGCAACATAAGAACTATTTAGAACAAATTAGATTTGATTAAGGACGTATCGTATTTGTCATGTGTAAGGTTTAGTTTGAAATTCAATAAAAGGAAAAAACATGACAATTTTTAATCGAAGCAAATTAAAGCCATTATGTTATTTATCTATCGTGCTCGTAAGCTCAGTGGGGCACGTCAATGCTAAAAGTGGCGATTACCTGCGAAGTTACCAAATAGGGTCACAGAATTGGGGAAGTATGAGTGTAAAAGGGGCTTCGGCATATTTTGGGTCTGATAACGGTAAGTTCTATGCGCTAAATCTAGATCGAAATAGGTTGGCATGGCAATTTGAAACGGGTGGGATAGTACGCTCTAAGGCTGCGATTTATAACCATAAGTTATTTTTTACTAGTGATGATGGCTATTTGTATGCACTTAATCGTTGGAGTGGAACTGAACTTTGGCGAGTGTCATTAAACGATGATAAGGTCGTTCGTAATTTACCTGCTAATCATGCACCTTGGGATTTTGATTATACAAAGTCATCTCCTACTGTTTCAAATGGAACTGTGTATGTTGGCAGCGGTGACAATCATTTATACGCCGTTGATATTTATTCTGGTAAAATTAAATGGTCATTCAAGGCCAACGACATGATCCGAAGTACGCCTACAGTCTATCAGAAGCAGGTTATATTTGGGTCTTGGGATGGTAGTGTTTATTCATTAAATAGTACAACGGGTGATTTGAGTTGGAAGTTTGAAACAGGCGGGCCCATAGTATCAAGCCCGGCTGTAATAGATAACAAGGTCATTGTTGGTTCACGAGATACCCATGTTTATGCATTAGATGTGAGTTCAGGCAAGGGTCTATGGCAGTATGAAATGCCAGGCGGGTCTTGGGTTGAATCATCAGCGACCCCTTCAGAAAGCGGTCATGCGTTTTATCTGGGTAGCTCAGACGCAAATATTTTATTAAAAATTGACGCCACTAATGGTGATGTCCTTTGGACTTTTCAAACAAATGGTTGGTCATGGGGCAAGCCTCTGGTTAAAAATGGCAAGGTGTATATCGGCGCAGTTGGTCATGATGAACCTGGTTGGTATAATACTGAATCTGGGTTTTATTCAGTAGATGCTGCTTCAGGGTCTTTACTTTGGCAATATAAACCTAAAAGGGTGGAGGGGTTTGTACATGGTGGAGTATATGCGAGCCCGAGTATTGTTAACGGGCAAGTATTGGTCCCTGATTTAGACGGCTATATTCATGTTTTTGATGAGTAGCGCATAGCATTTTGATGGTTTCATCGCTCGCGCGAGCTGTGTTGTATACAAGTTGCGCGAGCCGTTTGAAGTAGTTGCTTATTTATTCTTCCAATATTTATCAAATAGCTGAGGGTACGTTTGTTTTAATAATTTTGGTTTGCTTTTAAACTTTTTACCTTGCGGCGCAAAGTTAACTACGTTGTGGTAAGGCAACTCTTCGTTAGTTTTTTCTTCGTATAATAAGCCTGCCACCAAATCTAACTCATCGCTGTATGGATAGGGTAGAGCATCTTTTAAGGGCATTTTTGCTAATGAACTAAGTGAATCAGGGTCAGTGATAATATTCTCCACCACATCAGGGCCTTGGGTTAAGATCCAGTTACAAAAGTCTAAAAAATCATACTCTGTATTACAGCCACATGTTACATAAGCCGCGCCCCAAATATCCCAGTGCCATAAGCGCCTAAGTTGTGCGTTATAGTGTGTATCAAAGGCTTTAATGTCGTCGTTGGATAGGGCTTCTAATTGTGATTTTAGGTGAAAATTCTTTTCATTAATATCAACATCAATGGTGATGGTTTGCCAAAACAGGTCTAAATTCATCTTTATATGTACATTCTATATCTATGATATGAAGATCATATCATAGACAGCGGCGTCATTGATAAGCCTATACTTGTCGATCTATTAAGAAAATTAGTGTAAATTTGCGCATATTTTAATGCGTGTGAAACATTTGCATTTGATTGATTGAGAATTGGTATAGAAACCGAAGTAGATAGAGGCATTTATGTTCGATAATGGGTTTGCATGTATTGGGTTAACTAACCCAAAAAGTCCAAGTAATGTTGGGGCGGTAATGAGAGCTGCTGGATGCTATGGGGTTAACTCAGTATTTTATACCGGTAAGCGTTTTGACAACGCGCGTAAATTTGCAACCGACACTAAAAAGGTTTACCAGAATATCCCACTGATTGGTGCCGACACGTTAGAGTCTATGATCCCATTAGGCGCAACCCCTGTCGCTATTGAATTGATAGAGGGAGCTAGGCCACTGACTGAATACACACATCCTAAAAGTGCTTTTTATATGTTTGGCCCTGAAGACGGCTCATTAACGAAAGAATCACTCAAAATGTGTCAGGACGTGATCTATGTACCAACTCAAGGTTGTATGAACTTAGCAGCAACCGTGAATGTCGTATTGTATGACCGTTTGCTTAAATCGGGTGTGACGTTTAACAACGATGAGATAATAAGAGGTAGCCGAGATAACAACAATAATATTGTGTTATCAGATTTACTCACTCAAAGTGAGTGACAAAAGTGCCTCTAAGAAAAGTTTCATTTTACCGATGAATTTGACGCAAGGCTTATTGTAGCTTTGCGCTTTTCCAGTTACAAAAAGGCTTGCTGATAATTATACTTAGGTTAATTTTCCTTGGTTGTGGTTTTTTCTCTATATGCATCTCAACGTTTAGCTTGTCGGCTAAATAGATTTTAACAATTTGTTTTACTTGGCGATTTTTAACAGTTCAAACTAGAACTGGCCTCCAATTTTCGTACATCACTTTAAGTGATTGATCTGTTTTTATAGTAATTAAAAATATTGGAACAGATGATAACTAGAAAACGCAGAAACCACTCTCCTGAATTTAAAGCTAAAGTGGCTTTGGCCTTTGCTAAAGAAGATAAAACCGTTGCTGAATTAGCACATAATTACAATCTTCACGCAAACCAATTCTCTATATGTAAAAAAGAACTGCTTGAAAATGCGTCTCTGGTTTTCGCCTCTGAAAGCTTAACTGGTAAAGGCAGCTCAGAAGAAAGAGAAAATCTACACGCTAAAATCGGTCAGTTAATCATTGGAAATGATCTTCGGAGGAAATGCTCGGTTGTTAGAGTGGGCACAGTGTAAGTATACGATGGATTAATCTACCCAGCTATTGGCAAAGCGTCAATAATAGCGGCTTAATATTGCTCGCTCGACTGCTAATTATGAGCCCATAGGCCTCTATTCTGAGGAGATTAACTTGCGCAGTATATTGATTGAGATTAACCTTGAGTATCCATTTATGGGCAGTCGACGTATTCGTACTGAACTAGCTAAATATTCGATGATTTCAGCGAGAGTCTGATTGAGCTTATTAGGATTCAAAGCAATATAATCTAAGATCCAACTTTAGCATATAATTCAGATATTAATGGATTTATAATAAATAGCCCATAATTTACGTTATGTTAAATTAAATTGGCTTTAGTTTTTTCATAGCTGTCATTTTGGATATTGTTTATATATATTATTTATATATAATGTCCAATACTAAACAGTATCGGACATTATGAGTATATGCTTTCCCCTTTAGTTGATACACTTAAGCAACTTCGTTACCAAATTGCGCACATTGAAGATGGCACTTTAGCCAATGAATATCCTGAGCTCGAAACATTTTTATCTCATACTGTACGATCAGTACCTAATGCACTGGATGATATTGAGTTTTTGTATCAGTTTTTGTATGTGTATGGGAGAAAATCAGAGGCGACGTTTAATCGTTTTAGAAATGAATTGGAAAGGTTTTATTTATGGGCTTGGGAATGGAGAGCGCTCTCAGTATTTGAACTCAAGCGTGAAGATATCGAAGCATATGTAGAGTTTGTCGTAGAACCTGACAATCGATGGGTATCTGACTCCGTCCAATGGCGCTTTAAAGATCACGAAGGTTGGCGTATGGTTAATAAGCTGTGGCGCCCATTTGCACTTAAAGAAAATGGTGTCAGTCAGCAAACCTTTTCTGCTATGTTTACCGCCCTCAATGTATTTTATAAATTCGCTATTCTTGAAGAAAAAACATTTACTAATTTTATACCTGTAGTTAAAAAAAATAGCCCTTATTTAATCGTCCAGTCTCAAATTAAATTACCAGATACATTGAGTAACTTACAGTGGGAATATGTCTTTGGCGTTACTCGAGATAAATGCGAAGAAGACCCAAGTTTAGAAAGGAATTTATTCACTTTGGCATGTTTAAAAGGATTATATCTACGTATATCTGAGCTATCTGAACGGCCACAATGGTCCCCAGTTATGTCTCATTTTTGGCAAGATCCAGATGGATTTTGGTATTTAAGGATCATGGGTAAAGGTAATAAATTACGCGATGTAACATTGAGTGAAGATTTTATTATTTATTTACGTCGCTATCGACAGTATCGCGCCCTACCCGCATTGCCCAGAGTTGATGAGCCCCACCCTATAATTCACAAGTTACGAGGTCAAGGTGGTATGAATGTTCGTCAGATCAGGCGAATTGTGCAGCAAAGCTTCGATTTAGCTGTTGACTCTTTAGCTGTCGATGGTTTTTCTGATGAGTCAGAACAATTAAAAGCTGCAACGGCACACTGGCTCAGGCATACAGGAGCGACGCATGATGCACAACATCGACCCTTAAAGCACTTATCTGAAGATCTAGGCCATGCTAAAATTGCAACGACTGACCAAATTTATATTCAAACTAATATTAAAGAACGTGCTAAATCTGGTTCAAAAAGAAAGTTATAAATAAAAAATTAATTTATTTTTTATTTATAACTCACCAAATTTTATAGTAATTAAAATAAATCTTTTTTAAAGGTATATTTTACACATTAGCTATATTGATAGGGTTTACTATAAATTACTTTACCTTTATTAAATTTTTAGTGGTGGAATTTTGCAACAAATAAATTTCAATGATTTTTAAGTTTGAGTAGCGTATTTACTAAATGGTGTACTAGCTCTTTGAACTTTGAGCTTTGAGCTTTGAGCTTTGAGCTTTGAACTTTGAACTTTGAACTTTGAACTTTAAGGCAGAAACAGGTCTGGTATTGAGTGAACAGTAAGTAATTACAACCTGCTTGCGTAAAACTCTGTGTCTTTGAAGCTACAATTTGGAAATTGAAGGATTAAACAGTCAAATTTATAGATTCTCTGTGTTTTTTATTATGTTAAATTGCGGTTTTTTTAGTTCTAAGAAGGTAATCCTTCTTGTTTAGTCATTTCCCGATTAGTTTAAAGTAATAGTAATTTATTTAGTAGGTTAAGGTCGTATACGTTTGTAAGCGTATACGACCAAATTATCAATGCGTGATATTTTGCGCAATGTACTCAATTGGGTGTTTTGGCTTTTGGCCTTCATA
Organism: Pseudoalteromonas aurantia; assembly: GCF_005886875.1. Taxonomy (GTDB): domain Bacteria; phylum Pseudomonadota; class Gammaproteobacteria; order Enterobacterales; family Alteromonadaceae; genus Pseudoalteromonas; species Pseudoalteromonas aurantia_A. Next base: position 9,067 of record NZ_PNBY01000031.1, read on the forward strand.
GCGTTTTACCTGGCTACGACATGAAAATCCAGTAGACAGTAAAATTGAATCTCTTGATTTTTCTATCTCAATTTTCCAAGACATATCATATAACGCCCTTGAGTTTTCTTGGTTTTGAACTTCATGGCCATAAGTACCAGCCATACCACAACATCCAGTGCTCGGCGTTGACAAGGATAACCCTAGCTTTGAAAAAATATCTTTCCAAGCCTTACTGGCATTTGGCATTGCCGTTGTTTCTGTACAATGAGAAAGTAATGTGAATTTGGAGGCTACTTTTTCTTCAGATACAGAGATGCCCTGCCAATCTTGTTGAGAAAACCACTCATGCGCTAAACTTACTTTAAAGTCACCACATTGCTCGCCCAATATTGTTTTATATTCATCCTTGTAAACCATAACGAGAGATGCATCTAGTCCAATCATTGGAATATCATATTGAGAAAGTGAGTTTAAAAACTGACTGGTATTTTTTGCAGCTGTTTTGAACTCTTTTAAAAAGCCTTTTACGTGTTGTGCTTTACCATTTGGTTTAAATGGTAATAAAATTGGTGTCTTACCAAGTGCTACCACAAGGTCTATACATGAAGATACCAACTCAGCTTCATAAAAAGTTGTAAAAGGGTCTTGAACAATGAAAACACAGTTCTTTCTTTCAGCCTCAGTTAACGAAGATAACTCGTCACCGTCAAATAAATATTTATGGTGAACTCTGTTATTAACTGATGGTATGCTCAATGTTGGGGTATCGACATAACCAAATATCTTTTTAATGAGAAAGGCCATTACTTTAGAGTTTACGACTGGATTAATAAAGAAGGCACATTTAGATAGATATGGTGCAGTCAGTTCAATACTTCCAACTAAATAATCTTTAAGCGGTCTATTATATCTACTATGATAGAGATTTAAAAAGCGTGAACGAAATGTAGGTACGTCTACTTTTATTGGGCAAGATGTGGTGCATGCCTTACACGCTAAACACTCATCCATAGATGCTTTAACTTCATGTGAAAAGTCATACTCACCTTTATTCTTTGCACGCGTGTTTAAAAATCTTTCCCACCATGTAATGTCATTCTCTTTGCTGATCAACTGTTTTTCAACATTCAGAACGTTTACGTTTGCTTTTTCTTGTAATCTTAGCCATTCACGAATTAAGCTTGCTCGGCCTTTGGGTGAGTGACGGCGATCTTTGGTCACTTTATAGGATGGACACATTGGAGAAGATTCATCGTAATTAAAACAAAGTCCATTACCGTTACAATTCATAGCATTTTCAAAACTGTCACGAACTTCGATGTCAATTGTCTTATCGAACCAAGCTCTCTTTTGAGAGTCAACACTTACTAACTCATCTGTACTTTCTAATGGGGTACAAATTTTTCCTGGGTTTAATCTGTTGTTTTTATCAAACACTGATTTTATTTTTCTTAATTCAGTAAACAGTGTTTCACCAAAAAAGTCGGGGCCATATTCACTTCGATAACCTTTCCCGTGTTCGCCCCACATTAACCCTCTATATTTAGCTGTTAACGCCACAACCTGATCTGATATTTTTCGCAATAACTTTTCTTGTAGTGGATCACTCATGTCTAATGCTGGGCGAACATGTAAAACACCAGCATCAACATGGCCAAACATACCATAGTTTAAATCGTGTGAGTCGAGCAAAGCTCTAAACTCAACAATAAAATCTGCTAAGTTTTCTGGTGGTACAGCGGTGTCTTCAGCAAAAGCGAGCGGTTTTTGTTTTCCTTTTGTGTTACCCAAAAGTCCAACTGCTTTCTTACGCATCGCATATATTTTTAATATATCGGCTTTATCGTTTATCAGCTGATAGCCGATTACTCCGTCTTGCTTATTTTCTATCAAGTCATTTAATTTCGTACACAGTGATGAAATTTTGTCATCCATTTCATTTTCTGTTTCACCATTAAACTCAACCATATTCAGTCCTTGCATTTCTATGCCTGGAACATTGGTTATTAAGTCCGATACTGAATGCCAAATAATATCTTCTTTTGCCAAGTTTAATACTTTACTGTCTACAGTTTCTACTGATGTCGCTTGTGCTGAAACAAGAAATGGTGAATTTCGAAGAGCTGAGTCAAAGCTGTCATATTTAATATTAATCAAAGTTTTGAATGGTGCGATAGGCGTAATATTTAACTTTGCTTCAGTAACAACACCTAAAGACCCTTCAGATCCGGTAATGATCCTAGATAAATCGAAGTTTTCTAGCGTATTATCAAACACGTTTTCTAGGTCATACCCAGTAAGAAATCTGTTTAGCCTAGGAAATTTTTCTAAAATTAATGACCTATTTGAATGACAGCTATCAATGACCTGTTGATAGATTTGTGACGCCCTGCCTTCTTGGTTTGCAATGACGTGTGCTTTTTCAGTTGATATTGGTTGCGTGTTGAGTTCAGTGCCGTCGACCAAAAAAGTTTTTAACCCTAAAACATGATCACTAGTCTTTCCGTAGACAAGTGAACCTTGTCCAGATGCATCGGTGTTGATCATTCCGCCCACAGTAGCACGGTTGCTTGTTGAAAGATCTGGGGCGAAGAAAAAACCATACGGCCTAAGATAATCATTTAACTGATCTTTTATTACACCCGCTTGTACTTTTACCCACTTTTCTTCAACATTTATTTCTATGATTTTTCGCATGTGACGCGATAAATCTATCACAATACCTGGAGTGAGTGATTGGCCATTAGTCCCTGTACCACCGCCCCGTGGCCCAAATGTTAATGATAGAAATGGATCTTGTTGCGCAGAATGTAATGCTGTTTGAATATCTTTGTTATTTTTTGGATATATAACAGCTTGAGGGACATTTTGATAGATACTGTTATCAGTAGCAGTAACGAGCCTTGTTGCATAGCTGCTGTCAGTTTCACCTAAAAAGCCGTTATTTTTAATAAGGTTAAGGTAATCATTTAATAAGGCACTTGCTGAATCTTGTTGATTTATATTGGCAATCATGACGGTAATAATTTATTGCTTTGACCTAATTGTACCACGGAGTCATAGGAAAAAAGTTGAGAAATTTAATCTTTGTTACACATTATGCAAACTTAAACATACTTTAATTTGTATACTCTAATTATAGTCATTTTGATGGAGAGATAAAGTATGAAAAAAGTAATGATACTTGGGTTAGGTGTTTTGTTCGTATTACTTGCGGCGATATTTTTTGTGGTGCCCGGGCCTTCAATAATATTTGCGATGGCCGCACTCGTCTGTTTCTCGATATATTATCCAACTGCTAGAAAATACTTAAAAAAGTTACAAGCGATATTTACTAAAGCGTGCCATAAACTTGATGGGATAAAGTAGAAAGCCGGCGTATAAGCCGACTTTTTAGTAGCTATAAAGACTAGTTTTTTAGCTTGTCAGCCAAGTATAACCATGTTTCTAATACGGTATCAGGGTTAAGTGAAACAGAGTCAATGCCCTGTTCTACTAACCATGCTGCAAAATCTTCATGATCCGAAGGACCTTGACCACAAATACCTACGTATTTGCCTTTTGCTTTAGCCGTTTGAATTGCCATAGATAGCAATTTTTTAATTGCTGGATTACGCTCATCAAATAAGTGTGCTATTAATCCAGAGTCCCTGTCTAAGCCAAGTGTTAACTGAGTTAAGTCATTTGAACCGATAGAGAATCCGTCAAAATATTCTAAAAACTCTTCAGCTAAAAGTGCATTCGAAGGGAGTTCGCACATCATAATTACTTTTAGACCATTTTCACCACGTTTTAGGCCATGTTCTTCAAGTAATTCAATAACGCGAGCTGCTTCTTCTAATGTTCTAACAAATGGGATCATGACTTCGACATTAGTTAAGCCCATGGAGTTACGAACACGTTTGATGGCTTCACACTCTAACGCAAAACACTCTCTGAAATCTTCAGAAATATAACGCGCTGCGCCTCGAAAACCAATCATAGGGTTTTCTTCTTCTGGTTCGTACTGTTGACCACCCACTAAGTTTGCATATTCGTTTGATTTAAAATCAGACATACGAACAATAACGCGCTCTGGTGCAAATGCACAGCCTAAGGTTGAAATACCTTCAACAAGCTTAGAAATATAGAACTCTACTGGCGATTCATAGCCTGCAATGATGTCTTTAATTTCAGCTTGCAGTTCTGTGGGTTGAACATCAAAATTAATGAGAGCTTTAGGGTGAACGCCAATCATTCTATTAATAATGAATTCAACACGTGCTAGGCCAATACCCGCATGAGGTAGTTTAGCAAAATCGAATGCGCGGTCTGGGTTGCCCACATTCATCATTATTTTCATTGGTAAGTCTGGCATCGTGTCTACGCGAGATGAAATAATGTCAAAATCAAGCTTACCATCGTAAATAAAGCCAGTATCACCTTCCGCACAAGAAACTGTAACTTCCTGATTATTTTTAATCAAATCAGTTGCGTTACCACAGCCAACGACGGCTGGAATACCCAGTTCACGCGCGATGATCGCAGCATGACATGTACGTCCACCACGATTTGTGACGATGGCAGCAGCACGCTTCATGATTGGTTCCCAGTCAGGGTCTGTCATATCCGTAACAAGTACATCACCAACTTCGACTTTATCCATTTCGTCAATAGAATTAAGTACGCGAACGACACCTTTGCCAATTTTATGACCTATTGCACGTCCTTCCGCGATCACAGTAGATTGTGATTTAAGCTGAAATCGTTCCATTACGTTTGAATCTTCGTTTGAACGAACGGTTTCCGGACGTGCTTGGACGATATAAAGTTTACCGTCGTTTCCATCTTTTGCCCACTCGATGTCCATTGGACGTCCATAGTGCTTTTCTATGATAACAGCTTGCTTAGCAAGTTCTTGGACTTCGTCATCCGTTATGGAGAATTTTGCTGACTGTTCAGCGGCAATGTCTATAATTTCAACTTGCTTACCATGTGATTCATCAGACGAATATACCATTTGAATTGCTTTAGAACCGATGTTGCGTCTAACAACAGAAGGCAGGCCTTTAGCAAGCGTTGGCTTATGAACATAAAATTCATCTGGGTTAACAGCGCCTTGAACAACCATTTCCCCTAGTCCATAACTAGAAGTAATAAAAACGACGTCTTCAAAGCCAGATTCAGTATCGATGCTAAACATAACACCTGATGATGCTTTATCCGAGCGAACCATACGTTGAATACCCGCTGATAAAGCTACACCACGATGATCATAACCTTGGTGAACACGATAAGAAATTGCACGGTCGTTAAATAGTGAAGCAAATACGTGTTTAATTGCCACCATTACGGCGTCAATGCCACGTACGTTAAGAAATGTTTCTTGCTGACCAGCAAATGATGCGTCTGGCATATCTTCTGCAGTAGCTGAAGAGCGCACCGCGAAAGAAACATCAGAATTGGTTTCACCGTGAAGTGTATTATAAGCGTCGTGAATTGCTTTATTTAGTTCTGGTTGGAATGGAGTATCGATTATCCATTGTCGTATTTCCGAGCCAACTTTGGCTAGTGTGTTAACGTCATCGACGTCTAGTGTGTCTAAAATAGTGTGGATTTTTTCATTGAGTCCAGATTGCTCTAAAAACTCATTAAAAGCATCGGCGGTTGTAGCGAATCCACCAGGTACTTGTACACCAGCGTTAGAAAGGTTCGATATCATTTCCCCAAGTGAAGCGTTTTTACCACCAACTCGAGGTACATCTTGCATACCTAACTCTTGATACCAGAGAACGTAGTCTTGCACGGAACTGTCTCCAAAACAAATTGTATTTAATGTGAGAGATTGTTTGACCTTTAGTACAGGTCAAAGGCATTCTACACTGGCAAGTACGCTTACGTAAACCGCGGAAGCCAAAATTCAGCTAATTTGTGAGAACAAGGTTAAAATGAGAACAGCATTTTATATATCAGATGGAACAGCGATAACTTCAGAGGTGTTTGGGCATGCAACACTCTCTATGTTTCCAGTGGAATTTAATCATCAAACAATCCCTTTTGTTGAAACGGTGAGAAAAGCGGAGGAAATCAAAGAACTGATAGACTTAAATGCAAAGAATACTGGTGAACGGCCACTGGTGTTTTTTACATTTGTAAACCCCAAGCTATCTGACATAATTCTTTCATCACAAGGCGTATGCTATGATTTTCTAGCTCTGGCAAGTAAGGTCGTAAAAAAAGAATTAAATGTTGAACCCGTACCAAAAGTTCATCGCACTCATTCAATTCATGAAGCAAGTTATGATTTTAGAATTGATGCTGTGAACTACGCGTTGGCAAATGATGATGGTGCAAATATAAAAGATTATGAACAAGCTGATATTATCTTAGTTGGTGTGAGTCGCTCAGGTAAAACCCCAACGAGTTTATATCTTGCATTACAGTATGGTATCAAGGCAGCTAATTACCCAATCACAGAAGATGATTTGGAAAAAGGCAACTTCCCCAAATGCTTGCTACCATATAAGAATAAATTGTTTGGATTAACAATTAACCCAGAACGATTATCAGCGATCCGTGAAGGTAGAATGGCCAACTCAAAATATGCGTCTATTCGCCAGTGCCGAATAGAAGTCAGAGAAGTAGAGATGTTGTTTAAAAAGCATCGAATGCCATATCTGAATTCTACCAGTCATTCCGTAGAAGAGATATCAGCTAAAATTATTTCTGAAACGGGGCTCACAAGAAGAAAGTATTGATAAAAGGCTGCAAATGCAGCCCTTATAACTGAATTTTTAAACTTTGTTCCGAGCGTCTTTAAGTAAATCGGCTACTAAAAATCCAAGCTCTAATACTTGGTCAGCATTAAGACGTGGATCACATTGCGTACGATAACGTTGTGCTAAGTCTTCATCAGATAAGCCATAAGCACCACCAACACATTCGGTAACGTGTTGACCTGTCATCTCCAAGTGTACACCACCCGGGTAAGACCCTTCCGCTTTATGAACTGAGAAGAATTGACTTATTTCACGTAGAATATTGTTGAAGCTTCGTGTTTTATATCCTGTACTGGCTTTTTCAGTATTACCATGCATTGGATCTGAGGTCCAAACAACCTTGCGCCCTTCGTCTTGTACTCTGCGAACAAGGGCTGGTAATTTTTCTGGAAGTACGTCAGCTCCCATTCTGGTGATTAGTGTTAATCGCCCAGGTATATTGTCTGGGTTAAGTGCATCAATTAACGCGATTAACTCATCAGGTGCCATACCAGGTCCGACTTTAACACCTATTGGGTTTTTAATGCCGCGGAAAAACTCTATGTGGGCATGGTCTAGTTGTCTTGTGCGCTCCCCAATCCAAACGAAGTGAGCTGAACAATCATACCAATCACCAGTAAGGTGATCCCTGCGTGTAAGTGCTTGCTCATAGCCTAGTAAAAGTGCTTCATGAGATGTATAGAGTGACGTTTCTTTTAGACTCGGTGCTACGCTTGAATCAATTCCACACACTTCCATAAACTCGAGTGCGTCTTGAATTTTATCAGCCATTTGCTGATATTTTTCTTTGAGAGGATTCGCAGCAACAAAGCTCATATTCCAACGGTTTACTTGGTGCAGATCCGCCAGGCCACCTTGTGCAAATGCTCTTAACAAGTTTAAGGTGGCTGCACTATGATGGTAAGCTGTCATTAGCCGATTAGGATCTGGAACTCGCGATGCTTCAGTAAACTCAAAATTATTAATGATGTCACCACGGTAAGATGGTAAAGAAACGCCATCGATTGTTTCAAAATTCGAAGAGCGAGGTTTAGCGTATTGCCCTGCCATTCTTCCAATTTTGACAACAGGGCATTTTCCGCCATAAGTTAACACAACTGCCATTTGAAGAAGTGTTTTGAATGTATCTCGAATATTTGCAGCATTAAAATCAGAGAATGACTCTGCGCAATCTCCGCCTTGTAACAAGAACGCTCTACCTTCACAGACATCCGCTAGGTTTTTATAAAGGCTACGTGTTTCCTCAGCAAAAACTAAAGGAGGCGCTTTATTTAGTTGCGCTTCTATGTCTACTAACGCTGCTTTATCAGGGTATTCTGGTTGTTGTACAATTGGATGTTCTCTCCAACTATCTGGGTTCCAAGTTTTCATTAATTTTCCTCATTCCAATGTAATGTTACCTCACCACGAAAGTATCGTATCGACGTACCCGCTTCAAGGTAAATTTAGTATTTATTTCAATTAAGAACACATCATACTAAATTTAGTGCATAGAAGTAGCATCTTAAACCATAGTAAAACAACTTTAACCATTGTTTTGTCAGTCTAAAACATATTTAGCTATCATCAACACGAGAGCTCAGTAAACTCATTGTCAAAATAGATAATTAAAAGTAACTTGATTTAAACTTCTTGGGTGCGATTAGAACATTAAATTCTTTAACCCATGATTCTAAATGAAGAAGGAAATTTGGAATTGGTCACAGTATAATCCTGCTTCAGTTCAACATGGTAGCATCTATATTTTGCTCAGTGATCGTGTTATCTCAAAGCAGCAAAATACTTAAATCCACGGTGGTCGTACAAATCACTATTCTGATTTAGCAATTGACACGTGTTTAACCTTAAAGGCTCTTTTCAATTTTCACTTAGTGCCTTAGATGTGTTTTTACATTCTTTACTCACTCGCTATGGTTGGTATCTTTTTACATTCCCTAATGGTTAATAAGCAAAAAGGCCCCCAGTTTAATAGTGATCATACAGAACCGTGATGCTACAAATTCAAATTGAGAAATTAATTGGTAGTTAGCTATTTTGCAATCAAGGCCTAGTTGTTCTTATAACTGCAAATAATTATGAGCTTCCGCCCATAGAGGAATAAACCCTATAAGATTATAAATAAATGTACCTAGACCTTCACCGCATTAGTCGGAAATATACATTATGAATGCAACCTTTGTAGAACACATCATACTTAATTGCAATATAAAATAAACTTAGCAAATGTATATAAGTCGGAACAAGTAAACAGGAGTTAGAATTGGTACCTCAATTATTGAGCTACTTTAGTCGGGCGTATTCAGCAATTATATGCCTTAAACAATTTCAAGAGATGTTGGTCGTAGTAGTAATGAGCTTTGCCTGAATGCCAGCAGCATATAAGAGTAACAAAAACAGAAAATACGGTGGCATCGCTATTTTGATTTAGCAATTGAATATTAAGGCTGTATCCCATTTTCCACAGAGAATATTAGAAAAGCTTGAGAATTCTTTACTCTCTATGTGGTGAATTGCATGCGACAAAGCATCGGACTTACAAAAAAGTTGCACTGAACTGTCGTTGATAAATTTTACAGATGGTAAAGCCCTTTCTGATTTAATCAGACCACTACGAAGAAATACAGGTGACGATGTGTATGACACATATGAAGAGGTCTAAGAAAAAACGCCACTTAGCGAGCGCGACCAAGAGATAATGCTTAATATTGAGGAAAACGACACCCCAAAAACAATGCCATATTTATTATGCATAAAATAGTATTATCGCAGTAGAAAGTTAATTCCGGGTACTATCTTCGCTCACCTGCCGAGACGTCGTTCTGCCTAGTGATAAGTCTAAACGTTGTTAACTAATTACTCTTGATGCTGAAGCGAATCAAAAATGAATGAGCTAGATATAAACTAATACCAGCAACAGAGTTAACACTGAGATACTGGCCTGGAGTTATATATTTGCTCAGCAGTGCCTAAGTTAAGCAGAATTTTTAGTTGTCAGTATACTAAGTTGGTTAAGATAAATATAAGTAATTTGTTCGATTGTTATTCCCATAATGATTGACTTAAATAGTCATAAAAAGGGTGAGAATAGGGAGCAATTAGTTTTTATCTTTTAAATGTTCCGCCTGTCTGAAATGACATAGCAATATTAGCTCTAAAGTTAAATTTAACATAATGTAATAATTTACAATAAGTGAGCTCATATAAACACAGTCATCAATGTTGTTTATGGTAATGCTTTGCTGCCCTTCTCTCTGCTATAAATTAAGTATGTTCAATTCCTATTGTTGATAATTATCACGATGGCAAAAAAGTGGCTATTCTGGTATCATCGAAGAAAAGAACACATCATACTCTCAAGTTAAAGACGCAAAACTATCAAAAGCATAAAACTTAACAGCTGCCATCAAAATGAATAATCTCTAGATTTGTTGTTATACTTCTTTTCATAACTCATTTACCCCAAATATATTAATTTATCCCCACAGTACTTATTCCTGATTTCATATAATAAGTGCGACACTCATAGAAAGGTATAGAAGAGGAAGCCAACTGCTGAAAGTGGTACGCTCTTCTCGCCAAAGAAACAAGCAGTACTCCTATGAGTTATCAGCAGTTG
>NZ_PNBY01000032.1 GCF_005886875.1 Pseudoalteromonas aurantia
GACTCGAAGTCCAATGAAATGTACTAGCTCAGACTTGATCTGACAGTTACCCGTTTTTCAATCGGTGATTGTCAGCTTAGATTTTAGCAAATTGCTCGCAATTACGAGCTGATGCTAAAAGTATTGCGAGTTAATTATTTTGAAGGAGCTCACTTCTTAAATAGTGCTCTTGGCAATTTTAGCCCTAAGCAATTTGAACTATTGAACGTAGCTTATTGAAGTGTCCAGTTTTAACGGTTCAGATCAGTTTTCTTTGGTATTTTGACCTCGTTAGTTAATTGAATTTTACCTATAACGAAGTCTCTAGTTAAATCATACCGTTACATTAATGCGCAAAAGCAATAATTTATTCGACTAGCTAAATTATTAAATTTGGGGATAATCATATATAACTTTTATTTTAAATGTTAATGTTCTTCAAGCTTAATCGGAGTAACTTGTAATTGGAGGGCACTTGGCAGAGCTCGATAGCTATTGCGTAATAAATATTGATACAAGAGTTATAGAGTTGAATGGCTCAAAAATAATTCTTAGACCTAAAACATTTGAACTACTTGTTCTTTTGGCTAAGGCTCCTGGAAAGGTTATTTCTAAAGCTCAAATTCTAGAAAGTGTTTGGCCAGATTCTGTTGTTGAAGAGCAGGTTATATTTCAATCAATAAATGAAATACGCAAAGAATTTGATTCCTCGGAAATTATAAAAACATTTCCAAAGAAGGGTTATGCTTGGTCTTGTCCAAATACAACGATTGTTAGTGAGCAATTCGCGACAAAGCCTAAAAATTCAATAACCCCCATATTTTCCTTTTCTAAATCAACGCTAGTTGCAGTAACAGCTTCTGTTACTTTGATTATTGCTTCTTTATATTTTTTCTTCGGCACTCCTAAACCAGTTCAAGAGGTGACAAGTCTCACTGCGGAAAACCGTCAAGAGCAGGCATTTCATAATGCTTCTAAAAATCACGAAGGCGTTGTTATTCTTCCTTTTAACGTCAGTCTTCTTCAGGACTCTGAAAAATGGTTACGTTACGGAGCGATGCAAGGCGTGATCGATCAAATCCAGCCCGTTCAAGGAATAACTCTGTTCCAGCTAGAAGACGTTATTGAAATCGTTAATAGACTTTCTCTCGACGAGCGAAAGGATATTTCTAACATCTTTGATAAGTCAGGTGCTTCTATTGTTTTGGACACAAAGATAAGCGGCGTGCCTGGCGACTATAACATTGTATTTTCTGTATACACTCCCCGCAGTGTTGATACTAAATCGCTTAATGTGAAAGATATCAATGAGGGGATTAGTTTATTGGCGCAAGAGTTTAATCAAGTGACCTCTCCTGTGACTTCAATTAACACAGAAAGTATGGACAGTAAGTTACGCGATAGTCTCATTGCAAAGGCGATAAGTCTGCTAGAAGAAAATAACCCTGAGTCAGCTTTAGGTTTCTTGCAGAGCGCATTAGCGAGTGATAAAGCAAATCTTTATGTGCACTATTTATATTCAAAAGTGGCGCTAAATTTGGGGAAAATCGACTTAGCTCTAGAATCATCTAAAAGCGCATTAGAACTCAACTTAGAAGGCGATAAAGCGAAATACCACAATCGGTTACTCTTTGTGTTTGCAACTGCGTCATTCATTCAGAAAAACTATGACATCGCGGAGCAAACATTACAAAAAGCCGCGTTAGAATCGGAGATGAGTAAAGACTGGTTATATTTTTCTTACACACACTCCATGCTTGGAAAGTTACATCAATATCGAAGTAATTATGATGATGCAAAGGACTATTTTGATTCTGCTCTGAAGTATCAAGAGCTCTTGAAATGTCCAATGGGCGTGGCTCAAACTAATCTAGATCTTGCCGAGTTTTATATCGTTCAAGATAAGATCGAATTGGCAAAATCCAGCATCGAAATTTCAGCGTCACTGATTAAAGAACATAATCTGATAGACTCAAAAAGTGATTTGTCGGCGATAAAGAGTAAATTGAAGTAGCTCATTTCAAAACCGATTTTCTATACTCTTCAATTCAGAACTAAGCCAAAATACAACAGCCAGTTGTAACTCTACTGGCTGTCATTGCAAACGTTTATAGGCTAACGCTGACTATAATTCGATCCACAAGCTCAAGCGCTGTTGTCAGATTTTCCAGATCACCGTATAACTCACCATTCTGTCCCGAGTGATGCCCCCTACCGACAACAGACATTTGTGCTAACGTTTCAGCGTTATCAAAATCAATAATGGCTTGGTAAATTACTGATGGTTGAGCGGAGAAACCACTCCCTGAATATACTGGGTCTTCCGGAAACCTATCACTCGAGTAAAACTCGTTGAAATCAAAGGAGTGGTTAATTTCAAAACGAACCCTATATTTTCCTTTTAGCTGACCAGGTAGTTGCACTGAGTAAATAAAGTTATCTTCCATCGTTGCTCCTGTGTATCCATCAATTGCTAGCTTGCTGTCAGTTGGAACATAAAACCCGTTGTCAGCTTGAACACCTAGTTGATGAAGGAATACAGGCAAGGACTCCGGTCTCATACGTGTGTCTTTGGTACTAGGCTCTTCACCCAAAAACACTAATGCGTCTTCACCTACTGCATCTTCACCCATGAACATATGTGAGGAAAATACTTGATTTGGATCTCTCGCCGTCACTTTGTTGGTAAAATTATTGGTCGCGAACGCGCTAGTTACATATAAAGGTTGAACAAACTCACCTTCTATCGTTTCTAACCAAAAAGCATATTGTGGCCACATAAAATATGGACCTTTTTTAAGCTCTACAGTAATGGTCTGTCCTTGTGCCCCCTGTTTTTTGATAGAACGTTCAATATATTTAAGTTCTTTGTCGCCGCCAGACTCTTCTTCAAGTGCCTTATCAGTTGCTTTTAGTGTCTGACCAAACTGATAGACTTGTAATGCTGGCGCTAGGGATAGGATTGGGGATAAAACTAAGTAGATGCTCAAGCACAAGGCAATAGGCATTGCGACTGAGTATTTTGAATTGAATTTCTTTTTAGGGTTTAAATAAAAGAACAATGGCTTAAAGTTTTTTACCATATGCCAAATGGCGACTATCAGCATGGTAAAACCAATCATGGTATGTATAACAGCAATTAGCGCGCTGTGTTGCTTGGTGTATAACCAGATTGACGTGACTGTGAGAACAATAACGGCGCAAAATAACGACGCGCCAATAAATGCTCTTGAGTTAAATGAAGGCATGATCTCTCCTCGGTATAAATTTTGTGAATTTGTACCAAGGCTTCCCCCATTAAAGCCAATTAAATTGCCTATAAATTTAAGCTGCTGATATTTATAATTTTATCATTATTGGTTGGGGCTGTTATAGATTTTTAGAATAATTTTAGAAGTGTAAATTAATCAGTTTTAGACTTTTATAATGAAATTTAATTTTTTTTGTAAGACCTCTCTGTTCCTTCCTGTTTTCATCTTCTAAAACTAAAGGAAGTAAAAGATGGCAACAATAAACCCAAAAATTAAAGTCAATCTCATAGGCACATTGCTATTTTTAAGCTCAAATTCATTTGCGGCTGATTATATAGCGCCGCCAATGGTTAACATATCAGAAGGCTCATTTACGATGGGCTCTAATGTCGGTAACAAAAGAGTTGGGCCTGCGCATGAAGTTAAAATTTCGGCATTTCAACTCGCCAAGTACCATGTCACCGTCAGAGAGTTCAAAAAATTTGTCAATGACACGGGTTATGAAATCCCCGCTACATGCAATGATTACATTGGTGAAAATTGGATGAATGGCCCTGATGTTGAGGGAACTGCGAGTTGGAAGGATAACAAACACTTGTTTAGTGAATTTCAACCAGTGACTTGTATTCGATATGACGATGCCGTTAATTATGCCAACTGGTTGAGCAACAAAGCGGGAAAATCTTATCGCTTGCCTACCGAGCAAGAGTGGGAATATGCAACAAAAGCCAACACAACAAGTCGCTTTTTTTGGGGGGATGACCCTGATTTAACTCAGGCTTGTCAATATGGGAATTTTCCGGACAACTATGGAGAGTATTTTCCAAATCAACAATATGGTGCAAGCTATGTGGGGTTTTGGGGCTATTTAAAGTGCAACGATTACGAACCTTATACAACGCTTGTAGGGATGTATAGAGCAAATCCATTTGGCCTCTATGACATGCTCGGGAACATTTCCGAAATGGTCGCGTCATGCTGGGTTGAGCAATATGACGTGTCAGGAGCAAAGCCAAAAAACATCGATAAATGTGACATGGTCGTTCACCGTGGTTTTGGTTGGCACTCCCCACCAAAGCCACACTACGAAAAGTGGAGAATTGATAGAAATATTCCCTTTGATGGCGTAGGTTTCAGGCTCGCCTCCAATATGGTTATTGATGACATTGACGCGACTTCAATAGCGTTTGAAAAACAGCTGATTGAAGCACAAAAACATAGAAGGCTAACTCGGCCAATTATCCCCGATACACCAAGTCATGTTTACCTAAAGTCAGTTGTTTCAAAGCAATATGAGTTGCATTGGAGCCCTAGTAAGGACAATAGAGTTGTGGCATACGATATTTATCGTTCAACCACTGACTACGCACATCATATGGGCAAGTACTTTAAAAACTATTACTCAAAAGTAGCGTCAGTAACTAAAACTCAAAGCAGCTTCAAGCTAGATTCTTTGACTGCTAATACAAGTTTTCGAGTTGTGGCAGTAACTGATGAATTCATCAGTTTGCCTAGTAATATTGCGTTGTTTGACTCTCCTTCAGTACAGAAAATACCAGGAAAAATTGAAGCAAAATATGCCACGCAATTACACGGTGTGTTACTGGAAAAGCGAGAAGCTAAAAAAGACAAACAAGAGCGCATTTATCTAAGCAAACTTATACAAGGTCATGATCAGAATACTGTTATTGCTAAGTTTAAAGTGAATGTCGAAGAAAGTGGTTTCTACCAATTAAACTATTCAGGTTATTCGACTCGAAGCGGTACACTTTTCAAACTGTGGTCAGGTAATAAGTTATTAAGCGATATTGATTACGATCCAAATATAGATGATAAGTCATCCAATCGACATCAAGTTTATCTAGAAATGGGATTGCACGACCTACAGTTCTCCATTCAAAGAGAAGGCTTCGACTGGTGGGAGCTAGATTGGCTCGAATTTAGAAAAGCTAACTAAATTGCCGATATTGGAGCTCCAAGTAATGCTATTTGTCTATATCAAATAACTATCAGAAACAGTCTAGCTCACATACTGATTCTTATTTCTTTTAGAAATTTTAAGATAAATTTTAGAGGACTTCTATTTATTTATAGGCGTCTAGCTATGAACATGTGTTCACTGTTATGCGCCACTACCAAGGCGTTATCGCTATTAATATTGTACATTAGGAGAATTAAATGGAAGCTTTTGGATTATTTGGATTTGTACTTGCTGGGCTTTTTTACAGGATAGATGCCTTAGAGAAAAAGTTAAAAAAAGCGAGTGTCCTTGGCAAAGGTTTTAACTCTAAAGATGAAGCCGGGAAGTAGGTATGAACATGACATTAGGTAAAAGTTTAATCAGCTTGACGATGGCACTTGTTACTTTTCAGGCAAACAGTATCGTGATTAGGCATGATGTGGAAGATAGTAAATACCAAGCTTCTATAAAGGATTTTCCTCCATTAGCAACCTTATACAAAATTGGAGTTCACGGCACGTTGATTGATCCTTCTTGGGTTGTGACCGCCGGTCACGGTATTTTCTGTGTCGAAAATGGCGATACGATTAAGGTAGAAAATCAATTCGCAGAAGTAGAAACACGCTATACGCATTCTGGCTATTTGAACGGCGATGAAAATGACATTGCGCTCATTAAACTTAAAGCCCCTATTACCAATATTGAACCTGCAAAGCTCTACCGTAGCAGCGATGAAGCAACGCAAAATATTTGGTTTATTGGCAGTGGTGCGACAGGAACCGGTTTAACAGGCCAAACAGACCCAGCAGTTAGCGGAAATAAAGGGTTACTCAGAAAAGCGGAAAATAAAATTGAAAAAACTAGTCAAAAAGAATTATTTTTTGTTTTCGATAAAGGGGATAAAGCTCTTCCATTGGAAGGTGTTTCAGGGAATGCAGATAGCGGAGGGCCTGCTTATAAAGTGATTGACGGTCAATACTATGTTTATGGTGTTAGTTCTCGTGTTGACTCTCCTACGTTAAACGTTGGCGAATATGGTGTAACCGAGATTTACTCAAGAATTTCCTACCATGCATCATGGATCGACAAGGTTGTGGCTGGTGACCGCGCATTCATTAAAAACTACACGACTCAATATCATTTTGCTCAAGGCAATATAAAAGATAACTTACCAGCTGTTTGCAATAAGATCGGCTTTGAAAGCTGAAATTAGGTTACGGGGGCCGACATTTGAAGGCAGTGGTCGATGGGATAAATGTCACACTAATACATTTAAATGTGGTTAATTTACTAGCCAACATTCGAAGCACCAATGATGAGGTATCAGCTAGTACAATTAAGTTTATTAACGGCATTAATAAGGTTTTGAGCTTGTAATGCAATTCGGATTTCCCTAACGCCTAACCGTTTAGGTAGTCTCATTCGAAAATAAAACCACTGCTTGCGAAGGTATAAATACTTATTACTAGCTACAGCTTTCATGTTTATGGCTTGAGTAGGTCACCGTGTATCACACCGTGTACCAATTTTTTGTCACTCTAAGTTTAAAATTTCAAACGTTCTTAACAGGCAAAAATTGTAGCCAAAACAAAAATTAGGATGATTTTTCGAAGTGAATTTTAAAAAGCTGAAAAGTAAACCCGTGTACCATTCCGTGTACCAAATTTTGAATTTAATGATATGAAATATAAGGGATTTTAGATAACCGCTTGAAATTCAAGCGGTTACTAAAATTTGCGAGTCAGCCTATAAGCCGGGTTCTGTAATAGATAATCATTCGTCTAGGCCTAGGATCGCTCCTAGGCTCAAGCAACCTACCCGGTTCCCACGTGGGCCACGCGTTCTTAGTTAAAAGATGGAACCCTATTTGGTCTTGCTCCGGGTGGAGTTTACCTTGCAACCAACTGTTACCAGTGGCCCGGTGCGCTCTTACCGCACCCTTTCACCCTTACCAACTCGAAAGTTGGCGGTCTTCTCTCTGCTGCACTTGTCGTAGGCTTTCGCCTCCCAGCCGTTAACTGGCACCCTGCCCTATGGAGCCCGGACTTTCCTCCCCCTGATCATTTTCGTCACAGGCAGCGATTATCCGGCTGACTCGCGGCGGATTATACGGTATATCGAGACAAAGCTCACGCTTTTTACTGCTCTTTTTCTGCAATTGCTGCTTTATACAACGCATTTTTCTTTAAGCCAAAATAGTCAGCAACCACACCACATGCTTTTTTTAATGGCATCTCAGGTTCTAGTAAGGACAACATACGTTTTGCATCGGTAGGGATCTCTTCTTGCTGCTTAGGCTTACCAGGTAGCATCAATACTAGCTCGCCCCGTTGCTTTTCAGGCTCTTCCGTTAAAAACTCAATGAGTGCCGTTACCGTGCCACTGAAAAATGTTTCGTATGTTTTTGTTAACTCTTTGGCAAAAACCACTTGCTGCTCTGCCCCTAGCGCCACTTTCAAATCATCTAAACTGGCCATAATGCGGTGCGTACTTTCATACATAATACTGGTGATATTGCTTTCATATGCATCAATAAAAAACTGCTGCCTCGCTTGACTTTTTGCGGGTGTAAAGCCCACAAATTGAAAGCGATCAGTCGGTAAACCTGAACAGCTGACAGCCGTGATCGCGGCACACGCACCTGGGACCGGGGTAACATGCGCACCTTGCGCTCGACACAAGTTGACCACCGAGTAACCAGGATCACTGATCAGCGGAGTACCAGCATCAGATACTAGCGCAATATCAAGCCCTTCATTTAACCAATCAACCACTTGCTGTGCCTTTTGCTTTTCATTGTGGTCATGCAGCGCAAATGTTTTCGCTTTAATATTAAAATGGCTCAACAATTTACCAGTGTGGCGGGTATCTTCAGCTGCGATTAAGTCCACTTCAGATAATGTTGTCAGTGCGCGTTCGCTAATATCACCGAGGTTACCAATTGGCGTCGCAACCACATATAGGGTGCCGATTTTATCTGTGTTGTGTGCTTTAATCATTGAGCTCTCCAGTTTCAGTCAGTAAGATAACCCTTCAACAACAAAATTAACCAAGGGTCCATAGTGCGACTGAAAGTAATTAGTCTTGTAATTGGTATATTGTCAGGTTTATCAGCCTGTAGCACAACCGAAAAAACGTCAAACACGTCGGTTAGAGAAAATAATAGCCAACAGCAGTCTACCGTTGATGTATTAAACGCGGCAGGGTTGTATAACAAAGCAATGTCAAAACAGAGCATCACTAAGATCCAGTTGTTGTATAGCGCGCGGGAGAGCGCCATTGAAGAACAAGATTGGCTTACATTAGAGCTAGCATGTTTAGCGTTAGAGAGTAAAAGTAGCGTTGACCATGTCCAAAATAAGCTCTATATCGCACTCGCACGCAAAGAAATGGCTAACTACACTGCAGCCTTAGCTATTCTTCATACCTTATCTGAGCAACTCAAACTCCCTGAACACCAAGCATGGCACCAATATTTAATTGGGAGCATCTATGCATCACAGCAATTGCCAAAAAAAGCACTTGTGCATTATTTTAAGTCGGCCAACATTGCTTCGCAGCATACTCTCTCATTAGCAGGCTTAAACGATGAAATCTGGCTCGCATTGCAACAGTTGTCTTCGTATGCATTAGAGCGCTTTGATACCGGCTCAGTTATTCAGCAAGGCTGGGTCAAACTCGCAAAATATCAGCAAATTTATTTAGGCGCAGGTGTTGAGCTCCATCAAGCGATGAACAATTGGCAACGCCGTTTTGTTAATCACCCTGCGAGCTATATTTTGCCACGAGAAGTCACTGAATCCGTATTACTTGCTCCCTATAAAACCAGCAAGCTCGCCATATTACTCCCCCAATCAGGCGCAAGCGAGCGACTTGGCGTTGCATTAAAAAATGGCTTTTTAGCAGCTACTGACAGCATATCGCATACTGAAGTGTTTTTTATTGATGAAATGCTTACACATCAAGACATTGAACAACAGTTACAAACTAATAAAATTGACTTTGTAATTGGACCACTACTACGGTCTAATATAGAAAAGCTGCAAAGTAGCGATATCATTGCAGCACTTCCGACTATTTATTTAAATACACAAAATCATTCAACAAATTCAGCCCCACATCACTATTATTTCTCGCTTAACCCAGAACATGAAGTTGAACAAGCAATGGTGCATTTTTTAGCTAAGAAATATCAAAAACCCATGTTGCTCGCACCAGAAAGCAACTCTGGTAACCGCCTTGTTGAACACTTCTCTTCTCAATGGCACCGATATAGCAACGCAGAGCCTGAAGTTGGTTTTTATACCGACAGCAAAAATATGGCAAAAATCATCGCGGAGTTGTTAGAAGTCGAAGATTCAAAGCAACGTATTAAAACCATTGAAAGCTTATATAGAAAAACCGACATTGAGAGTGAAACACGTTCAAGACAAGATATCGATGTAATCTATATATTAGGTAATTCAGCTGAAACGCGCTTGTTAAAACCTTACCTTGATGTCAATGTGAGTACGTTTGCCCCTAAGATCCCTCTTTATGCCAGCTCACGAAGTTACAGCAGGCGTATCGATATCACAGATAAAAACGATTTAGATGGGCTGTTCTTTACTGAGCAACCTTGGATGCTACCAAATGCTGTGGATAATAAAAATTTACGAGAAAAATATCAGCAGATGTTTCCAGAACAAGCTGATATTGAACAACGGTTATTTGCCATGGCATTTGATGCGATCACACTTATTGGTGAAGTAAAACAGTTAGCAAAAATCCCCGGAAAAGAACTGGTTGGTTTAACAGGAAACCTCAGTATAAAATCAGATAACGTGATTCATCGCAGGTTAAAATGGGCACAATACAGTAAACAACAGATCCGCCTTGTGCAACTCAATGAACAAGCACCATTACCACTGTTTATGCAAAACTCGATGGAACTGGGGGAAATACAAAGTAAGAGAAGCAACTAATAAAGGAACATTGCATGCTAAAAGGACTGTTTAGCAACACAAGAGAAAAAGGATCTTTCTATGAACAGCTTGCGCTTTCTTACTTGAAACGCCAAGGGCTAATATTTGAGGCAAAAAATTACTATTGCCGTTATGGTGAAATAGATCTTATCATGCGTGATGGTAATAAAATGGTATTTATTGAAGTAAAATACCGAAAGTATAAAGGGTTTGGTGGAGCAGTCGCTGCTTTATCATATACAAAACAACAAAGGCTCAGGCGAAGTATTCATCAGTATTTGACAGACCATCAGTTGCATAATGCTGAAGTACGAGTAGACTTTGTAGCAATCGAGGGCCAAAATCCTCCAAATATACAATGGATTAAGAGCGTTTTTTAATATGCAAGAATCTATTAAGACGATTTTTACAGAAAGTATTCAAGCACAAATAGCTGCTGGAGAAGTATTACCAAGCTCATTAGAAGCAGCGGCATTTACAATTGTACAAAGCTTAATAAATGGCAATAAAGTAGTATGCTGCGGTGTACCAAGCTGTCATATGTTAGCAACACATATGGCCGGCCTCTTAGTGAACTTTTACGAAACCGAGCGACCTTGCCTACCAGCTGTAGCACTGACGCAAAATAGCATCAATTTGGGCACAGTTAGTACAGAAGATGATACTGAACACTACGCTCGGCAAGTCAGGGCATTTGCTCAGCAAGGTGACCTATTATTGGTTATTGGTGTTAATGGCAATGAGAAAAGTATTGTGAGTGCCGCTGAAGCCGCACTTACCAAAGACATGAAGGTCATAGCGTTAATTGGTGATGATGGAGGGGAATTAACCGGACTACTTGGACCTAATGATGTTGAGATCAGAGTGCCGAGTAAGCGGCCTAGTCGCATTATAGAATCTCATCTATTTTCACTTCATTGTTTGAGCCAGCTCATCGATGACACATTATTCCCACAGGAAGAACAATAAATGTATGTTAAACCTATCGCCTTACTATTAAGCCTGACCCTGCTTCAAGGGTGCGCGGCTGCGGTTGTAGCAGGGACAGCGGGAGCCGTGTCTGCAGCCAATGATCGTCGAACAATCGGAGTCCAAATCGATGACAATAATATCGAGATCAAAGGGGCTTTGGCATTAAAAAGCATTGACCGTTTAGCTAATCATGCCAATATTAGCGTCATCAGCGTCAATGGCGTGGTGTTATTAGTCGGTCAAGTCAGTAATGTTGAAATGCGCACCGAAGCTGAAGCCGCACTAAAAGCGGTGCCTGCAATCCGTCGGATCCACAATCAATTGCGAATTGGCAGTAATATTGGGATCACCACACAAACCCACGATACTTGGCTCACGTCAAAAGTCAAAACCAAGCTCCTCGCCGATGAAAGTGTCAGTGGGAACAACATAAAGGTCGTGACTGAAAACGCAGAAGTCTTTCTGATGGGCCTCGTAGCCCCTATAGAGGCAGAGCAAGCAGTTGAGATAGCAAGAAACATCAGTGGTGTAGAGCGTGTAATTAAGGCATTTGAATACCTTTAATGACCTTCTCAAGTAGATAATTTAAAACTGGTATAAAAAACCCGCTTTATGCGGGTTTTTTTTATATTGAATGAGTCGTTATTTGACCACGCGTAAATGTGAACCTTTCTTTTTCTCAGGCTTTTCAACAGGCTCAGTTGATACTGTTTCTGCACTTTCTACAGGCTCAAAAGTCTCTTCTAGCTCAGCGTCATCAAATGCTTCTTGCGTAAATACGGTCCCCTCACCATTTTCACGAGCATATATCGCAAGCACGGCACCAAGTGGTACGTAAACCTGCATAGGCTGGCCACCAAACCGGGCATTAAAGCTCAGTTGCTCGTTATCTAATGAAAAAGCAGTCACTGCCGAAGGACTAATATTCAATACAATTTGCCCATCCTGAACAAATTGCGTCGGTACTTGTACCGCAGGATAATCAGCATTAACCACCAGATGCGGTGTGCATTCATTATCAACAATCCAATCGAAAAAAGCTCTTAAGAGGTATGGGCGATTTGGCGTCATTATGATCGGATCTCACGCTCTGCTTCAGTCAATGATGCTTGGAACGAATCACGCTCAAACAAACGAAGCATATAATCTTTCATTTCTTTTGCACCCGCGCCATTAAGCTCAATACCAAGCTCAGGCAAACGCCATAATAATGGTGCTAGGTAACAATCAACTAAACTAAACTCTTCACTCATAAAGTAAGGCGCTTCAGTAAAGATTGCTGCAACCGCTAACAGTGCTTCAGTTAAATCTCTACGAGCAATAGCTGCATCAGAGCCGCCTGCTGAGATTTTTGCTGCAAGGCTGTACCAGTCGTTTTCGATGCGATGCATCATTAAGCGACTGCGGCCACGCATAACTGGATATACCGGCATTAGTGGAGGATGTGGAAAACGCTCATCAAGGTATTCCATGATGATGTCTGCACGGTAAAGACCAAGCTCACGATCAATTAAAGTTGGTACAGTGCCATAAGGGTTTATCTCATGAAGAGCTTCTGGCAGATTGTCCTTTTCTGCTAGGTGAATATCAACACTTACGCCTTTCTCTGCAAGTACAATGCGTACTTGGTGACTGTACATACAGTTCGCACCAGAGAAAAGAGTCATTACAGGGCGCTTATTGGCAGCAACGGCCATGCCTACCTCCATTAATAATTACAAAAGTAATAAATCACTTTAAACAGCAATAGGGGCTACAGCCCCTATTACATAATTACCTTAGATTTGCTCACCTTAGTGAACATCTCTCCAGTATTCTTTCTTCAAGAAGAATGCAAGGATAAATAGAATTAATAAAAACCCTAACACCTTAATACCTAACGACTCAGACTCAAGGCGAGAAGGCTCACCTACATAAGCTAAGAAGTTAGTAATGTCACGTGCAGCATGATCATATTCATCTGTGCTCATTTCACCTGAGCCATCAGTTTCTAGACCTACTATTTTAGTAACCATCTTACCATGCTCTTCAACTTCTTCAGTGATCGGCAATGGTAAACCTTGCAACTCTTGTAGTACGTGTGGCATACCCACTAAAGGGAATACCGTATTATTTACACCAAATGGACGCGACTCATCTTTATAAAACGACTTTAAGTACGTATAGATGTAGTCAGGAGATTTAACTCGAGAGATCAAGGTTAAATCTGGCGGCGCTGCGCCAAACCATTTAGCGGCATCATCTTGGTCCATTGCATTCAGAATATGGCCACCCACTTTTGAACCATCAAAAATTAGCTGTTCTTGGCCAATATCTGTTGGAATACCAATGTCACGGAACGTACGTTCATAACGCTGGTACTGCATTTGGTGACAACCTAAGCAGTAATTCATGAATAACTGTGCACCGCGTTGAAGTGACGCTTTGTCAGTTAGATCATTATTAGCATCCATCAAAGGTACTGATGGACCTGCTGCCATAACGAACGTTGGCAACAATGCGAATAAACCGATAATTAGTTTTTTCATCATTTAGTTACCCTCGTCGGCAATGGCTTAGTCGTCTCATTCTTTGAGTATACAAATAATAATACAAAGAACATGAAGTAAGTCACAGTGGTAATTTGCGATAAAATTGTTTTAAAGTCTGTTTGTGGTGTAGCACCAACCCAGCCTAAAATAACAAATGTCACAACAAATTGCGCAATATTCAATTTATGTAATGTACAACGGTAACGAATTGAGCGAACTGAACCCCGATCAAGCCACGGTAGTAACGCTAGCACAACAATCGATGCCCCCATTGCCGCTACACCCATCAATTTATCAGGAATAGCACGTAATATCGCATAGAAAGGCGTAAAATACCAAACAGGGAAAATATGCTCAGGTGTTTTCAGTGGGTTAGCAGCTTCAAAGTTTGGCGCTTCTAAAAAGAACCCGCCCATTTCTGGAGAGAAAAATACAACCCAACAGAATAGAATCAAGAAACCTGCAACGCCTAAAACATCTTTTACTGTGTAGTAAGGGTGGAAAGGGATCGCGTCAACGATATCTTTCTTGTCAGTGTAGTATTCATGGAACTTAAACTTAGGCTTTTCATCTTCTGAAATGGTGCCTTTTTTATGTTTAATGTCAATACCGTCTGGGTTATTAGACCCGACTTCATGTAACGCTACAATGTGTAGGAATACTAAAATAACTAATACTAATGGTAATGCAATAACATGTAATGCAAAGAAACGATTTAGCGTTGCTCCTGAGATAACATAGTCACCACGGATCCACTGCGTTAGGTCTTCACCTATTACCGGAATTGCACCAAATAGTGAGATAATTACCTGCGCGCCCCAAAAAGACATCTGTCCCCAAGGCAGTAAGTAACCCATAAATGCTTCAGCCATAAGGGCTAGGAAGATAAACATACCAAACAACCACAGTAATTCACGTGGTTTTTGATAAGAACCGTAAATCATGCCACGGAACATATGTAAGTACACAACAACAAAAAATGCAGATGCACCTGTTGAGTGCAGATAGCGGAGTAACCAACCATATTCTACATCACGCATGATGTATTCTACTGACGCAAATGCACCTTCAGCAGAGGGTACATAGTTCATGGTTAACCAGATACCTGTAAGAATCTGGTTTACTAGGACAAGGATTGCTAGTGATCCGAATAAATACCAAAAGTTAAAGTTTTTTGGCGCAGGATATTGAGCAATGTGCATATTCCAAACACGTGTCATTGGAATACGGTCATCGATCCAGTTTATGACGTTACCTACAACGCCAGAAGCTGCTTTAGAGTTTTCAGCCATTACGCTACCCCTTCTTCTTCGCCCACTAAAATAGTGGTTTCATCAATAAAGGTGTATGGAGGGATCTCTAGGTTTAACGGTGCAGGAACCGCTTGAAATACACGACCAGCCATATCAAATTTAGAACCATGGCATGGACAGAAGAAACCGTCCTCAGTACCTTCAACTTTTTCACCAAAACCACCTTGAAGGAAGCTAGGAGAACAGCCTAGGTGCGTACAAATACCGACCGCAACAAAAATCTCAGGACGCTTAGAGCGGTATGGATTTTTAGCTGAATCGAGTTGTTGAGGTTCTTCAGAAGCAGGATCACGAAGTTGCCCTTCATGAGCTTTCATATCTTCTAACATTTTTGGGGTACGAGAAATAACCCAAACAGGTTTACCTCGCCACTCAACACGAATTAATTGTCCGGGTTCAAGTTTGCTGATATCCACTTCTACAGGCGCACCTGCAGATTTAGCTCGCTCACTTGGATTCCAAGACGCAATAAAAGGAACAGCAGCCCCAGCCGCACCAACACCACCTACAACAGAGGTAGCTATGGTTAAAAAGCGACGTCGGCCATTGTCTACAGGCGCATTGCTCATCCACTTATCTCCACTATGAATCTCAACACTTGCTATATTGAGAACATCAGTTACAGCAGGTTAAATTTAAGAAACTACAAAATAGACGCGATAATAAATAAATCCCTTGATTAAAACAAGGTTATTAAAGCCACCATACCCAATAAACCTAACGCCCTCGCTGGGTCTACTTTGTACAAAAAGCTAATTATTTATTATATCGCTTCAATAACAACAATTTACTGACCAAGATCAACCTCTGTATAAAAAAATTGCCCTCTACAGAATACGGGTTGAAACTCGCTCACTCTACTTGCCCTGCAATTGTAGCAAAAAAAGCGCTAAGTTATCGACAGATTTGCACTAAATGTAATAAATATTGCACTTTTTTTGTCAGTAAAAACGGAATATTTATAGATTGGGGATAATTTAAACGACAGATAGTGACGTAAAAAGAGAGGGTTAACTTTTTGAACGAAAAAATAAAGTAGCCAAAAACAAAAAACCCAGCATAAGCTGGGTTTTTGAATTCTTGAAACGTAAAAAATTAACGCTTTGAGAACTGTGGACGCTTACGTGCTTTGTGTAGACCCACTTTCTTACGCTCAACTTTACGAGCGTCGCGAGTAACAAAGCCAGCTTTACGAAGTGTAGGACGTAATGACTCGTCAAACTCCATAAGTGCACGTGTAATACCGTGACGGATTGCGCCAGCTTGACCAGTAGTACCACCACCTTCAACAGTGATGTATAGGTCAAACTTTTCAGTCATATCTACAAGCTCAAGAGCTTGACGAACAACCATACGAGCTGTTTCACGACCAAAGTACTCATCTAAAGAGCGCTTATTGATTACGATGTTGCCAGTGCCTGGGCGTAAAAATACGCGAGCACTTGAACTTTTACGACGACCTGTACCGTAGTATTGATTTGCCATGATGTGCTCCTTAAATGTCTAAAACCTGCGGCTGTTGTGCCGCGTGGTTGTGCTCGTTACCAGCGTAAACTTTAAGTTTACGGTACATTTCACGACCTAGAGGACCGCGAGGTAACATGCCTTTAACCGCTTTTTCGATAATCATTTCAGGCTTAGCAGCTTGAAGTTTATCGAAAGTTACAGACTTAAGTCCACCTGGGAAGCCAGAGTGAGCGTAATACACTTTGTCTTTGAATTTGTTACCAGTTACAGTAACTTTTTCAGCGTTGATAACGATGATATAATCACCAGTATCTACGTGAGGAGTGTATTCAGCTTTATGCTTACCGCGTAGGCGACGAGCGATTTCAGTAGCGATACGACCTAAAGTTTTACCTTCAGCATCTACTACGTACCAGTCACGTTTTACTGTATCTGGTTTAGCAACAAACGTTTTCATCTAAAAAATCCAATGTTTTCAATTAAAACCACAGGTAACCAAAATGGTTACCGCTTTACTATATCGTGCTTTAACCCCTTCGAGTTTAAGACTTTTTGCCGCTCAAGTCAGTGGCTAAGCCGACGAGGGCAATAGAACGCAACGTGGCAGGCCGCGGATTATAGCAACTCATAAAGAGATTGACTAGCGCACGGCTGTTTTTTCTACAAAATAATTGCATTTCTTTGGCTTAGCACGTTGCGGGTGCTTGATTAAGTATTAAGCTAGGTGCTCCCTTGCTAAATAATCAAGCGATTGCATTTCTTGTAAACGACTAATACATCGTTTGAATTCAAATTCTAACGTCCCCGTAGAATATAATTCGGTGATAGGTGCTTCTGCAGATATAATAAGGGTAACATTGCGTTCATAAAATTCATCGACCAACGCGATGAAACGACGTGCGGCATCATCATTCTGCTGACTTAAGCGTTTTACGTTGGATAAAATAACCGTGTTGTAAAGGCGACTTATTTCCATATAATCCAACTGTGAGCGCGCAGTCTCACACAACTGTGTAAAATCAAACATCACAATACAGTCTGACACTTTACGTGTTTTAATTAAGCGCCCTTCTATTTCAATAGCTTTATCAACCTGCCCAGGCTCTGGTGACAACTTATCAAAATACGCGAATAAATTCTTATCTGCTTGCTCATCTAATGGGCTATGAAAGATTTCAGCTTGCTCTAAGGTACGCAAACGGTAGTCAATACCAGAGTCAACATTCACGACTTCCGTGTTGGCATTAACTAAATCTATCGCCGGTAAAAAACGCGCACGCTGCAAGCCGTTACGATATAAATCATCCGGTACAATATTAGAAGTCGCAACCAGCACGATGTCACGAGCAAACAGAGCCTGCATTAAACCACCTAATAGCATCGCATCGGTAATGTCTTGAACGAAGAATTCATCAAAACAAATAATATCGGCTTCTTTTTTAAATATATCAGCCACAACCTCAAGTGGATTTTTCACATCTTGGAGCTTTTTTAACTCGTCGTGAACACGATGCATAAATCGATGAAAGTGTACGCGTATTTTACGTTC
This sequence comes from Pseudoalteromonas aurantia, assembly GCF_005886875.1. Lineage (GTDB taxonomy): Bacteria > Pseudomonadota > Gammaproteobacteria > Enterobacterales > Alteromonadaceae > Pseudoalteromonas > Pseudoalteromonas aurantia_A. The sequence goes on from NZ_PNBY01000032.1 coordinate 17,987, forward strand.
AGTTGGTAATGCATCAAAAAAAGTATCAACTAAGTAGGTTTTGCCACGACCAACCCCCCCCCAAAAGTACAACCCTTTAATTTTCTTTGGTTCGACCTTTTTGCTAAATAAGCGCGACAGGAAACTACTTGGTTGTTCAACAGGCTTTGCACACAGATCATCATACAAGCGCTGTAAATGCTTAACCGCATTTTCTTGTGCGCTGTCGTATTGAAAGTCATCCGTTTGAAGATCTTGCTGATATTTTTGCCAAGGAGTCATCATTTTTTACACTGTTCCCCATATTTATTGATTTTCTATATTAACACGCAACCATTCTCCGCGTATATTGGCTGTAAGTTACATTTTATTTTTATCGCCATATTTTTACTGGCAACCCGATACCCACAGGAGAAATATATGACAACTATCGTTTGGTTGGGGCTTTTGATCATTACTGGTGTAATTGGTTTTTTTATTGGTGCGCAAGTCACCCGAAAGCAACTAAAACAAACTGAGTTAGAGCAGCAAGCCATACAAGCACAAACTGAACTTGAGCAATATCGTCAAGATGTGTCAGACCACTTAGCAAGTACTAAAAAGCTGATGAGCAAAATGCAAGAAAGCTATACTCAACTCTTTAGCCATGTTGAGCGCACCGATCAAGTACTTTTAACTGAAAAACCAACACACCCTAGTGAGCCGTTTTTCTCTAAAGAAACCACTGAGCAGCTGCATGCCTCTTTAAAAAGCCGCCCTGAACGTAGAAGAGATAACCAACGTTCTGACGGTTCAGCACAGCCTGTAGACTATGTTGAAGGTGAATCAGGTATTTTCACCGGTGAACGCTCGGAAAATAAGCAAGCAAACATATCTTGATGAACTTTTTTTTGACCCCATAGTCAGTAAATACAGATAAACAAATAGCGAATTGGCGTCTAGAACACATTTAGCAATAGATGCCTTTTCAATGACTAATTGCTTTTTTGGAGTATTTACTACCTATGAAATTGAAATTCTCGTTATTATCCGCAGCACTTTTTTCTTCAACATTGTTATTAAACCCTAGTGTTTCTGTCGCTAAATTACCCGTGGCCATTGATGGCCAAACTTTACCCACCTTAGCTCCCATGTTAGAGCGAGTTACTCCGGGGGTTGTAAGCATACAAGTATCTGGTGCTAAAGAAGTGCGCCGTCGTGTCGACCCATTTGACTATTTCTTTGGTCAACCCAAACCGCGTAGTCAAAAGCGCCAGTTTAGTGGTTTGGGATCAGGCGTTATTATCGACGCCTCTGAGGGCTACGTGGTAACAAATAACCATGTTATTGCCGACGCAGAAAAAATTATTGTAACCTTAGAAGATGGCAGGGAGTTCGATGCCAAGTTGGTAGGTACTGACAAAGAATCAGACATTGCACTACTCGAAATCGAATCAGATGATTTAACTGAAGTAAAACTCGCAAACTCTGATGCCCTGCGAGTAGGCGATTTTGCGGTTGCCATTGGTAATCCATTTGGGCTAAGCCATACGGTGACTTCGGGTATTGTCAGCGCACTCGGGCGCAGCGGCCTCAATATTGAAGGCTATGAAGACTTTATTCAAACAGATGCAGCCATTAACCAAGGTAACTCTGGCGGAGCATTGGTTAACCTTCGCGGCGAACTCATTGGGATCAATACTGCAATTTTAGGTGCATCGGGTGGTAACGTAGGTATCGGTTTTGCTATTCCGTCAAATATGATGAAAAGTTTAGTCGATCAAATTGTCGAATTTGGGCAAGTTAGACGCGGTTCTTTAGGTATTCAAGGGCGAACTCTAGACGCAGGTATTGCTAAAGCACAAGGTTTTGATGTTAAACAAGGTGCCTATGTAGCACAAGTCGTTAAAGACTCAGCCGCCAGTGAAGCAGGTATTCAGGCCAATGATGTCATTGTCTCTGTTAATGGTGACGATATTCAAAGTTTTGCCGAGCTCGCGAGCAAAATAGCCACCATTGGTGAAGGTCGCACAGTAAAAGTCGGCGTGTACCGAGAAGGAAAAGTTCGAACTATAAAAGTAACGCTTAAAGGCCAAGCTGAACTGCAAGCGCAAGCAGATAAAGTGCACCCTATGCTGCGCGGTGCAGTACTCGAAAGTGGCGAACGCAACGGTAACAAAGGTGTTGTAGTTTCATCGGTAGAAGCGCGTTCTCCAGCGGCACGGGTTGGGCTAGAAGAAGGTGATGTTATCATGCAGGTGAATCGCCAGCGAATTGATAGCATTAGAGAAATGAGTAGCTTAATCGAAGATATTCAAGGCAATATCGTTTTAGGCGTAAAACGTGGACGAGATTCTGTCTTCTTATTAATTCAGTAACAAATTAATTTGGATAAAAAACACAGTGGTCCTTGCCGCTGTGTTTTTATTTGTGCCATCATAAACAATAAATAAATAATAATAGATCATCGTGTGATAAAACTTTTCCGTTTTTTAATTCCGCCATTATTCATTGGCCTAGGTATCGCGTTTGTTGTGATTTGGTTTTCACCTAATCTACGTAGTGCCGTTCTACCAAATATTAAGGTACCTAACCCTTATAGTGCCAAACATATGAGCTTTGCTGACGCTGTTGAGAAAGCTGCCCCCGCGGTTGTTACCATTTTCTCCGAAGGGATCAGCTCTGTTCCTAGATTTAAGCGCACAAATACAACTCAGGAGCTAGGTTCAGGCGTAATAATGTCTAGTGATGGCTATATCCTGACCAATTATCATGTCGTCAATAATGCAGACCAAATCATGATCATATTGACCGATGGCCGCACTTTTAATGAAGTGCAGATCATTGGTTTTGACACCGTCACTGATTTAGCATTATTAAAAATTGATGTACAGCACCTTCCTGTTATTCCGGTAGATGATAGTTTTTCAGCCCGAGTGGGTGATGTGGTATTAGCGATTGGAAACCCTTTAAATTTAGGGCAAACCATTACACAGGGTGTGATCAGCGCAACAGGTAAAAAACTCACCCCAGATAATTCGTATAGTAGTTTGTTACAAATGGATGCAGCCGTAAACGTAGGTAATTCAGGAGGCGCATTAATTAACTCTAACGGGACGCTTGTCGGACTCACGTCGGCACAATTTAGAACCCGTTATAACATAGATATTCAAGGGATCTCATTTGCCATTCCTTACCCTCTCGCTAAAGAAGTCATGGAAAAACTAAAACGTGATGGGCGAGTAATTAGAGGTTACTTAGGCTTTACAGGAAACCCTGTAGACAGCACAGGTAAAGTCATTACGGACTTGTACACTAAAATTGTGGGACTAAAGGTGAATAATATCGATCCGCTTGGTCCTGCATGGCAAGCGGGTATGCAAAACGACGATATAATCGTGCGAGTTGCCGGCAATACCGTCAACAACCCGGAAACAACGCTTAAATTTATTGCCAATACTCAACCAGGCACGGTGGTTGAGTTTGAGGCATACCGCAATACCAAGTTATTGACCTTTAAAGTTACTGTGGCCAAACTTGAAAGTCGCATGCAATAAAAAAGCAAGCAATGACATGCTGGTTTATTCCGCATCCACATCACTCGCTTTTAAGACATTGCTGAGTTAGTTATGTTTACGCTTAATATTTGCGCCTAATTGACTTAGCTTGTCTTCAATACGTTGATAACCACGATCTACGTGATAGATCCGATCTACCACCGTTTCGCCTGTTGCAACAATCCCGGTTAAAATAAGGCTTGCTGAAGCTCGCAGGTCCGTTGCCATAACCTGGGCACCACTGAGTTTTTCTGTTTCACCACAAATCGCAGTGTTGCCTTCTAAACGAATATTGGCACCCATCCTCTGTAGTTCAGGAACATGCATAAAACGATTTTCAAAAATAGTTTCGGTGATGGTAGCACTGCCCTGAGCGACTACATTCAATGCGGTAAATTGCGCTTGCATATCCGTAGGAAAACCAGGATGCGGCATCGTTTTAATATTCACCGCTTGTAATGTTCGATTGCGCATATCAACATAAATGGTATCTGTATGCACTTCAACCAATGCATTGGCAGCACGCAGCTTTTGAAGCACTGGCTCTAAACTTGTATGGTCGGTGTTTTTACACAACACCTCTCCATTGGCCATCGCAGCAGCCACCAAAAATGTACCTGTTTCAATTCTATCAGGCAAGATCCGGTGCTCGCAGCCAGCCAACTGTTCAACACCTTGAATTTCAATACGACTTGTACCTGCACCTTTTATCTTTGCCCCCATCGCAGTCAAACACTCTGCTAAGTTTACGATTTCAGGTTCTTGTGCTGCATTGTCGAGCACGGTAGTACCTTCCGCTAAGGTCGCCGCCATTAATAAGTTTTCTGTCGCACCAACACTCACCATCTCCATGTAAATCTCGGCACCTTTCAGCCGCCCAGGTGATGTGGCATTAATATAGCCATTTTCAACGTTGATTTCAGCGCCCATACGCTCAAGGCCTTTGATGTGAATATCAACAGGTCTTGCACCAATAGCACAGCCGCCGGGTAACGATACCTGAGCTTCACCAAAACGTGCAAGTAAGGGCCCTAAAGCTAATACTGACGCACGCATTTGTTTTACTAACTCATAAGGTGCTAAAACCTTATCAACACAACTTCCATCTATTTCTAAAACATCACCCTGCCACGCAACCCCAGCGCCCAATGTTTTTAATAAAGCTTCGGTAGTGCCTATATCTCGTAACTGAGGGACATTAGAAAAGCGACTCTTGCCGTTGGGTAATAGTGCAGCAAATAATATCGGTAATGCGGCGTTCTTCGCACCTGAGATGGTCACTTCACCGGCAAGGGTCGTACCACCTTGAATAACAAACTGATCCATAGCAGCCCCCTATTGCGGAAGCATAAATTTGCGTTCTCTTTGCCACTCTGTTGGCGTAAAAGCTTTAATACTGACAGCATGAATGGTGCCATCGGAAATAGTTTCCATTAATGGCCCATAAACCAATTGCTGCTTTTTGACTCGGCTTAATCCGTCAAAACAGTCTCCAACAGCAATCACTTCATAATGACTACCATTTGCTTTTACTATCACTTCATCTAAAGCCAGTGACTCTTTTAATAATGTTTCGACTTGGTTTATTTCCATTATATTCACTCAAATAAGGTTGAAACCTGACCCAATGCCATCAAATTGCGCAATTGTTCAGGTATATTCTTAAGCTCAAGACGTTTATCTTGCTGCTGCAATTTACCTAAAGAGTGAATTAACCAAGCTAAGCCCGCTGTGTCAACCCTTGATACGCTAGAAAGGTCAAAATAGGTGACTGATTGCGTACTTTCTAGCTGTTGATTAAGAAGTCGTTCATTTGTGAGGCTATTTCGTGTGAGTTCCCCGCTGATAAAAACAACGCCCTCTTCGTTGCGTTTAAAGTGAACTTTAGCTATTGCCATCATCCCCCCTAAACTGCACTGGTAATCGGCTTTTCTTATCAAGTAACTTGATCACATGCTCAATCCCTTGCTGGCGTAAAATACCGTGTAATTCGGTTTGCTTTGCATCCAACAAACTGATCCCTTCCGCCATCATATCGTAAGCACGCCATTCATTATTCTTGCCTTTACGCACTTTAAAGTCGATACGAATATCCGGCTTACCCGCTTCAACGATTGTAGTATTCACGATAGCCACGTCATCAGCAGCAAACCTCTTGGCAGCACCAAACTCAACTTTTTGGTTCGTATATTGTGTAAATACCCCCGCATACGTCGCCACTAAATAACGTTGGAATACATCAATAAAAGTGCGTACATGGGCAATTGCTTGTACTTTTTCTTGCTTATCTTCTATCGTGCGGATTTTTTGTATATAGCTTCCGAGTACTCGATACGCTGCATATTTATAATCAATATATGGCATCAACTCTTCTTCTACAATAACTCTTAGGTGCTCTCTACTTTTTTTAACCTTGTCTTGGTCTCTAGCAACGCGTTGAAAGGTATTATCTGCCACTTGCTGTACCATTTTATACGGGTCTTTCAAATCAACTTCAGCGGCGGCTTGTACACTAAAAATTGATAATGTCAGTACAAGCATACTCAGTAAATTACGATAAACCATCATGATTATTCACCGCCTTGATTAAATAAAAACTGACCAATAAGCTCTTCTAGTACAAGCGCAGACTTCGTATCCGCAATCATGTCACCATTTTTCAGCGCTTTACTTTCAACCCCAAAGAGATCATCAAGTTCATCTGCTTCACTATTGCCAGCACTATCATTACCCAAACAAGATTGGCGCGCTGACTCTGAAGCAATAACCGGAGAAATCCCTAAATATTGCTCCCCTAAAATACCTGAGGTTAATATAGACACTGATGTTGTGTCTGAAAACTGACATTCATAGTTTGCATCTATTTTCATATTCACCACAGGCACAAACTCTTGTGGGTGAATACTGATCCCCTCAACGCGACCTATCACCACACCACCGACTTTTATAGGCGCTCTGGCTTTTAACGACCCAATATTTTCAAATTTCGCGTTCAATACATAGTACTCACCACTACCGCTAATGCCTGAGTTCGCTACTTTTAGCGCAAGTACAGCAAATGCGATAACGCCTAACGCAACAAACAAACCTACTAAAATCTCTATTTTCCGTGTATTCATGACTTTAAAACCTTTTAACCTGAAAACATCACAGCAGTTAGTAAGAAATCAAACCCTAACACTGCCAATGAAGAATGTACTACTGTCTCTGTTGTTGCTTTACTTATGCCTTCCGAGGTCGGGATACAATCATATCCTTTGTAAAGCGCAATCCACGTCACGACCAAAGCAAATACAAAACTTTTAATAATACCGTTGAGAATATCTTTTTCGAACGACACTTGCGCTTGCATAATTGACCAAAAACTTCCTGAATCAACCCCCAGCCAATCAACACCAACTAAATGAGCACCTAAAATAGCCACCGCTGAAAAAATAAGCGCCAAAATCGGCATACTGATAAAGCCAGCCCAAAAACGTGGCGCAATCACTCGCTTTAAAGGGTCAATCGCCATCATCTCTAAACTTGAAAGCTGTTCCGTTGCTTTCATGAGGCCAATTTCCGCCGTGAGTGCGCTTCCAGCTCGACCAGCGAAGAGTAACGCTGTTACAACAGGACCTAATTCACGTAATAAACTTAATGCAACCAAGGGTCCCAAACTGTCTTCTGCGCCATACCCAACGAGTACTGTATATCCTTGTAACGCCAGCACCATACCGATAAATAACCCAGATACCATAATAATTAGCAATGACTGATAGCCTATCATGTACAACTGACGGATCAGTAAAGGTGTGCCTTTTTTTGGATTAGGAATGTTTACTAGCGCGCCAATTAACATACGAGTCGAGCGCCCTAACGCCGCAAATCGACTGAGTGTTTTGTGACCCAATTTTTGTAAAAAATCCATCACCTAGCTCCTTGAATTAATAAAGCGTCCTCATAAGAGCTCGCGGGTTGGTGAAATGGGACAGGCCCGTCAGATAGACCTTGTAGAAATTGCTGCACTAGTGGGGAGCTATGCGCCAACATTTCATCAGCAGTTCCACTGCCAATCACACCTTGCTCTGCAATAATGACAACATGCTCCGCAATACTAAGGACCTCAGTCACATCATGAGTAACAATCAAGGATGACAAACCTAACACTTCATTCAATGATTTTATTAGTTTAACCAAAACCCCCATAGAAATCGGGTCTTGGCCAGCAAATGGTTCATCATACATAATAAGTTCAGGGTCCAGTGCAATGGCTCTGGCTAACGCGGCACGGCGTGCCATACCACCAGACAGCTCTGATGGCATTAACTCACTCGCTCCCCGTAACCCTACAGCTTGCAACTTCATTAGCACCACTAAGCGAATTAACTCTTCACTCAGTTTTGTATGCTCTCTCAGTGGGAACGCAACATTATCGAACACAGACATATCAGTAAAAAGTGCACCACTTTGGAACAGCATACTCATATTTTTTCGTGCATCATATAACGCTCTACGCGTCATATTAGGAATACTGGCGCCTTCGAATAATATATCACCACTATCGGGCTTAAGTTGACCCCCAATAAGGCGTAGCATAGTTGTTTTACCTATACCACTAGGGCCCATAATAGCGGTAATTTTTCCCTTAGGAACAGAAAAGCTCATGTTTTTATAGATGGTCTTTTCACCGCGTGAAAATGTCACATCCTTGATTTCAACTATTGCTTGCGACAAGTCGCTCTCCACATCTAGTTCGGCTAATATTGACATAATACGATTTTTTATCTCTTGAGGGAAAATACATTTCGTAAAATTATGTAATATTAACGCCTTAATTTAACCCGTAGTATCAACAAACTTACGCGAACCTTCCAATCAACCAGCCCCTTTTATTTATACTTTTTTTCTGGGTTTTGGTACTATTTACGCCAATGACGTTTTATTACTTGGTATAACTTTTAATGGTTTTGTCTTTCATCGTTCTAATATTAGGATTTGCAGCGCTTGTTTGGAGCGCAGATCGTTTTGTTTTTGGCGCGGCGGCATTGGCTCGAAATTTTGGTGTTCCCACACTCATCGTTGGTTTAACGATTGTCGCAATGGGATCATCAGCTCCTGAAATGATGGTTGCAGCTCAAGCTGCCTTAGTGGATAAAACAGATACCGCAGTTGGTAATGCTGTAGGTTCAAATATTGCCAACATATTGCTCGTTTTGGGTATTACCGCTTTATTGCGCCCATTGTCTGTGAGCTCAGGAATTTTAAAGCGAGAAATGCCTTTATTGGTCATTGTGTCCCTTGGCGCTTGGTTAATTATTAGTGATAATTACTTTAGTGCTACAGAAGGTACACTATTACTTGTCGGCTTTGTGTTATTTTTATTGGCGCTTATCATTATCACCAAACAAACCGGCAATCAGGACGACCCTCTGGTTAGCGAAGCTTGTGATGAGGTGCCTGACAATGTTCCGACCAAAAAAGCCATATTATGGCTCGTCATCGGTATGGTGTTACTCCCCATAAGTTCTCATTACCTAATAGGTTCTGCAGTTGATATTGCCAAGTTCTTTGGCATGAGTGATTTGCTTATTGGCTTAACCATCATCGCCATTGGTACCAGCCTGCCTGAGCTTGCAGCCTGTATTGCTGGTGTACTCAAAAAAGAAGATGATTTAGCCTTGGGTAATATTATCGGTTCAAACATTTTCAACATTTTAGCTGTACTCTCAATCGCTGGTATTTTAAACCCTGCCACCTTAGATGCAAATATCGCTCAACGAGATATTTTTGTTATGCTTGCAGCAACACTTGCGTTAATCATCATGAGCTTGAGTCTCACAGGTACACGCAGAATTAATCGTCTTGAAGGTGGGCTATTATTAGCAGCATTCATCGGCTACATGTATTACATTATTTAAACAATGGACTGCCTATATGACCCAAATTAACTTTTCAAAAACGGCTAGAGCTGTTATCGATATCGAGCGCCAAGCCATTGATGAAATAACGCAATATATAGACCAGCACTTTGAAAAAAGTTGCCAAACAATATTTGACTGTATTGGCAGAACCATCGTTATTGGCATGGGCAAATCTGGACATATCGGTAATAAAATCGCCGCAACTTTGGCAAGTACAGGTACGCCCGCATTTTTTGTTCACCCAGGTGAGGCCAGCCATGGTGATTTAGGCATGATCACCAAGCATGATGTGGTGCTGCTTATCTCTAACTCGGGTGAAACAGTAGAAATAATGAGCATTATTCCAGTTATAAAGCGAATTGGCGCTAAAACCATCGCCATGACAGGAAATCCACACTCCAGTATTGCACAATTAACCGATATTCATTTGTGTATTGCAGTCTCTAAAGAAGCATGCCCGCTTGGCTTAGCCCCCACAGCGAGTACAACAGCAACCCTCGTAATGGGTGATGCACTCGCCGTTGCTTTACTTGAAGCCAGAGGCTTTACTGCTGATGATTTTGCATTATCACACCCTGGAGGCGCATTAGGTAAACGTTTATTGCTAACCATTGCAGATATCATGCATAAAGGCGAGCAAGTGCCTATAGTCACTAATGGTGATACGGTAAAAACGGCACTCTTTGAAATGTCAGCAAAAGGTTTAGGTATGACTGCTGTTGTTGATGCAGACTCACGACTATGTGGTATTTTTACTGATGGTGACTTGCGACGTATTATAGAACAGCGAGTAGATTTACATAACGCCGTCATTAATGATGTTATGACCAAAGGCTGTGCCACCATTTCCCCAAATATACTTGCAGCTGAAGCATTAAATATTATGGAAACGAAACGAATCAATGGCTTAATTGTCATAGACGATGAACAACGCCCGATTGGTGCACTTAATACGCAAGATTTATTAAAAGCGGGAGTACTATAAATGCAGTTTGCTGATTTATACCAACCGATTTCCCCCCTCGTAGAAAGCAAAGCTGCTGCTGTGAAATTACTTATTTGTGACATCGACGGCGTTTTCTCGGATGGCCGTATTTATTTAGGTAACAATGGTGAAGAGTTAAAAGCGTTCAATACAAAAGATGGGTTTGGCATAAAAGCCCTCATAAATAGCGGCGTACAAGTTGCGGTGATCACGGGCCGACATTCACAGATTGTTCAGCAAAGAATGACTAGTTTAACGGTACCGTATATCTATCAAGGACAAGAAAATAAGCTAGTAGCCTATGCTGAATTAAAACGCGAGTTAAATTTATCTGATGATGAAATTGCTTATATTGGTGATGATGGTCCAGACCTACCAGTCATGGAAAAAGTGGGTTTCGCAGTCGCCGTAAACGATGCACACCCCCTTATTAAACGCTTATCACACTATACAACGCAATTACCAGGTGGCTTTGGTGCGGTCCGCGAGTTAACCGATTTACTTATGCTGGCACAAGGGCATACGCTTGGTAGTGAAGGAACGAGCGCATGACCACAAATCGCATTGCAGTATTGGGATTATTTTTACTAACAATGGGCTGGCTGTGGTACCCCTATTTATCTCAGCCATCTACCTCTCAAAACAATACCCAAGATGTAATAGCGAAACCAGATTATATTGCCACTGAGTTACAGCAAACGATTTATAATGAAAACGGTGTACGCAGCCATACTGTTACAGCAAAAAAAATGGAGTTATACCAAGAACTAGGATTTAGTCATTTCGAAGCGCCCATTTTCACCTTATATAATGGCACTATGAATTGGAAAATCACGGCAAAAGAAGCCACTTTATACGAAAACAACACACTGATTTTAGAGGGTGATGTAGTGGCAAAAAATTTAACCGACAAAGCCATGATCACGCACATAAATGCCGATCATATTCGTGTCGAAATTACCAAACGATTAATGCAGTCAGAACAGCCCGTAATAATCTCTGGGCCTGACTTAATGATAACAGGGAAAGGCTTGCTCGCCGACTTAAACACCGAGGTGATTGAGCTCATTAACCATACAAGAACCGTTTACTATGATCAATAAATTGAAAATTACTGTTGCCTTTATTGGATTAACACTGAGTCAAATAGCCCTAGCTCAAAGCGACTCCTTTGCTTCTGAAGTATCGATAAAAGCAGGTAAACAACAAGCACAGTTAAAAACAAATATCGGTATTTTTGAACAGAATGTCGAAATTATTCATGGCAATAGAAAGATAAACGCAGACCGCTTGGAAGTTCATCGCAGAGCAGAGCTCGGTGAAAACAAACAATTACTTGTTGCGACCGGCAGCCCCGCACTTTTTAGTGAAAAACAAGCTGACGGCACTTTATTAAGTGCCAGTGCACAAGAAGTGCGCTATGACGTTGCAAATAAAATGCTCATTATAAAAGGCGATGCTGAAATTAATCAGGCTGGTCAAATTATCAAAGCACAATCCATAACCTATGATATGGAGAAGCAATTAATTAATGCCGACAGAGGTAATCAAAATACCGGCCGTGTTCATACTATTTTAGTGCCAGAAAAAAAATCAGATAAAGACCAAGGCAAATAATTATGAGCACACTCACTGCACAAGCTTTGGCTAAAAGCTATAAAGGCCGTCAGGTAGTAAAAAATGTCAGCCTCAGTGTTGAAGCGGGCAGTATTGTTGGTCTATTAGGCCCCAATGGTGCAGGTAAAACCACCAGCTTTTATATGATTGTAGGGCTCGTGCCAAGCGACAATGGTACCGTTACTATTGATGGTCAAGACATTACTTTACTACCTATGCATAGCCGAGCACGGCTTGGTATTGGCTATTTACCACAAGAGTCATCTATCTTTCGTAAGCTCACTGTTTATCAAAATTTAATGGCAATCTTAGAAACACGTAAAGATCTCAGCAAAGCAGATCGAGAACAGCTGCTTAACGAACTCTTAGATGAGTTTAATATTCAACACATACGTGCAAGTCAGGGCATGGCATTATCTGGTGGCGAACGCCGCAGGGTAGAAATTGCTCGCGCTTTAGCCGCAAATCCAAAATTTATCCTATTAGATGAGCCTTTTGCTGGTGTTGATCCTATTTCAGTGTTAGATATAAAGAAAATTATCGAACATTTAAAAAAACGCGGTATAGGTGTTCTTATCACAGACCATAATGTACGTGAAACACTCGATGTGTGTGAAAAGGCGTACATTGTTTCACATGGTGAATTAATTGCATCTGGCACACCTGAACATGTGCTCGCCGATCAAACTGTTCGAGATGTCTACCTTGGTGAGCAATTCAGGCTATAGTTAATACACCTAGGTAATTTTAATAATTGAATAATGAAAAGGATTGTTAGAGATACATGAGGCAATCGCTACAGCTGCGCATGGGCCAGCAATTAACCATGACACCACAGTTACAGCAGGCTATTCGCTTGCTGCAACTAAGTACGCTCGATCTTCAACAAGAAATTCAAGAAGCATTAGACAGTAATCCCTTGCTAGAAGTTGAAGAATCAGAGCATGACAACGACAGTGATAATAGAGAAAAAGAACACAAAGAACTGAGTAAAGACGAGACAGGTTCAGATACCGCTGACGAGACGTCGGTTAGCGATTACGAACTAGATTCTGACGCTGCTATGAGTAAAGACACTGTCAGCGAAGAACTTGCTATGGACGTTACTTGGGACGAGTACATGAGCGCAGCCCCAGCAGCTAGTAGCGGCCCTATGCCTGAAGATGAGAATATGTATCAAGGGGAAACCAGTGAAACCCTACATGAATATCTCATGTGGCAGCTAGAGCTTACCCCATTTAGCGATACCGATAGGGGCATCGCAGTCGCAATTGTTGAAGCTGTTGACGATGGTGGCTTGTTAACCTTATCCACAGAAGAAATTTTAGATAGCTTAAACGACGGCAGCTCCGAAGAAGGCATTGAGCTCGATGAAATAGAAGCAGTACTCAAACGTATTCAGCTATTTGATCCTGTCGGTATTGCAGCTAGAAGCTTACAAGAGTGCTTATGTATTCAGTTGAACCAGTTTGATAAAGCGACACCTTGGTTAGATCAAACAAAACAAATTTTAACAGATCATATCGATTTACTTGCTAGTCGTGACTACCGAACTTTGATGAAGAAGACTAAACTCAAAGAATCGGATTTAAAAGATGTCATGACTCTGATCCACAGCTTAAATCCAAAACCGGCTGCCAGTATCATTCGTGAAGAATCAGAGTATGTGATCCCTGATGTGTCAGTTAAAAAAGTAAAAGGTCGTTGGTTGGTAGAGCTAAATCCTGATTCAATGCCTAAAATCAGGGTTAATGATCATTATGCTGCAATGTCGCGTTCAGTAAAATCGAGTACTGATAGCCAGTTTATCCGCTCGCATTTACAAGAGGCGAAATGGTTTATTAAAAGCTTAGAGAGCCGCAATGACACTTTAATGAAAGTTACTAATTGCATTGTGCAGCAACAACAGGCATTCTTTGAACATGGCCCTGAAGCAATGAAACCTATGGTGCTTAATGATGTGGCTGAAATGGTAGAGATGCATGAGTCGACCATTTCTCGAGTCACTACACAAAAATATATGCACACACCTAGGGGTATTTTTGAGTTGAAGTATTTCTTCTCAAGCCATGTTAGTACTGAAAACGGAGGTGAATGCTCTTCCACTGCGATTAGAGCATTGATCAAAAAGCTCATTGCCGCCGAAAATACAGCTAAGCCGTTAAGTGATAGCAAAATTGCGGATATATTGGCAGAGCAAGGAATCAAAGTGGCCCGACGTACCATAGCAAAATATCGGGAGTCGTTAGCCATTCCACCGTCAAATCAGCGTAAAAGCTTGATATAAGACGTATTACCAAAGAAGGAAAATGCTTATGCAACTAAATTTAACTGGTCGTCACGTAGAAGTTACAGAATCACTAAGAGACTATGTCAACACTAAGTTTGCGAAGCTAGAAAGGCACTTTGATCATATTAATAACGTTCATGTGATCTTAGATGTTGAAAAGCTGGTACAGAAAGCCGAAGCTACCTTACACCTCAGTGGCGCTGAAGTCTTTGCCTCTACTGAGCATCAAGATATGTATGCCGCTATCGATGGTTTGGTTGATAAGCTAGACAGACAAGTAATTAAACATAAAGAGAAGCTTACTCGACACTAATCATGAAATTAAGCTCAATAATCAACAAGGACTGCAGTAAAGCTGCGGTCCTTTTTAATAGTAAAAAACGGATTTTAGAATACGTTAGCGAGCTAGCGCATGAGCAATTACCGCAATTAGAGCAGCATCATATTCTGTCGGCCTTAATGAACCGTGAAAAACTAGGCAGCACCGGAATAGGTAAAGGAATTGCGCTCCCTCATGGACGTATGGAGGGTATAGAACATGTTTTTGCTATACTCTTAGTCAGCGAGCAAACCATTCCATTTGATGCAATAGACAATCGCCCTGTTGATATTTTTGTTGCGCTAATAGTACCTGAAGGAGATAATCAGCAACACTTAAAGACACTATCTGCAATTGCAGATAAGTTGAAAAATAAAGAGTTTTGCAAACAATTAAGACATGCAAGTAGTGATTCCGAGCTTTATAGTATTATTGCTGCACAGGATTAATAAATAGGGGAAAGTCGTGGAATTAATCATCATCAGTGGTCGTTCAGGATCAGGGAAGTCGGTAGCGCTAAGGGTATTAGAAGACCTTGGCTACTATTGTGTTGATAATATCCCCGTGAACTTATTGCCATCACTAGTAAGAAGCGTTTCCGAAAACTACGACAAAATAGCCGTCAGTATTGATGTTAGAAACTTGCCTAAACAGCAAGAAGAGTTTAACGATATTCTTGAGTACTTACCCGGTTTCGCGAATCCAGCCCTATTTTATTTAGACAGTGATGACCAAACACTAATCAAGCGTTTTTCTGAAACCCGCCGCTTACATCCATTATCTATCAATAACTTGCCTTTAGATTTAGCGATTAAAGAAGAAAAGCAACTACTTGATGTACTCAATACCAGCGCAGATATGGTCATTGACACGACGGATCTAAGCGTACATCAATTAGCTGAGGCTATCCGTGAACGTATATTAGGTAAAAAAGATAAACAGCTGATCATCACCTTCTTATCTTTTGGGTTTAAACACGGCATGCCCAAAGATGCTGATTATGTCTTTGATGCTCGATTCCTACCCAACCCTCATTGGGAGCCTGATTTAAAACCACTCACAGGTTTAGATCAACCCGTACAAGAATATTTAGCTGGACATAGCATAGTACAAAAATTCACTTGGCAAATTCAGACCTTCGTGCAAACTTGGTTACCTCACCTTGAACGCAATAACCGCAGCTATCTTACTATTGCTATCGGCTGTACTGGTGGACAGCATCGTTCTGTTTATCTGGCGCAAACCATTGGAGAAAGCTTCCAACGTTCTCACCCTAATGTACAGATCCGACATCGTGAGCAAAGTAGCTAATATCATGTGCTGTGAGGGGACTTTTTTAATTCAAAACAAATGTGGTTTACATGCAAGAGCCGCCACTGTACTGGCACAACTAGCGGTGAAGTTCGATGCAAATATTACCATATACCAAGATGAGAAAGAGGCGGCAGGCGACAGCGTGTTAGCACTGCTTTTACTAGAGAGTAGTCAAGGAAAATACGTAAAAATCCGCTGTGAAGGGCCAGATGCAGAATCAGCTTTATCTGCCATTGGCGATTTAATAGAACAAAAATTTCACGAACAAGAGTAACTTGCCGACAACAAGTTACTATAAATACGCCTATCCTACGTGGCAACACGCTCTAAAGTACGTTAAACTCTCAAGCCAAGGCCCGCGCACCTCAGCATCATTCGCTGCATATTATCCAACATATATTCACTAGGTACGCGTAAAAAGACTAACAATACGACATTAATTAGGAAGCCTATGCCTGAAGCGCTTGAACAAGATTATACTTTACAGCAACTCCAGCAAGTTACCCTTGCGCTTAATAGTGGGCAGTTTGTTCAAGTCAGGCGAATTTTAGCAGAAACAGCACCGTGTGATACCGCACTCTTACTCGAATCTTCACCTCATAAAGTCAGAACGCAACTTTGGAAACTCGTAGACCCTGATATTCAAGGCGATGTACTTGAAGAGTTATCCGAAGATGTTCGTCTTGGCATTATCGCTAAAATGAAGCCTGAACTCATTGCAGCAGCAACAGAGGATATGGACGATGATGATTTAGGTGAAGTATTACGAAGCTTGCCTGATACGGTGTATCACGATGTTGTTAGCAGCATGGACACGCAAGATCGTGAGCGGGCCACCCAAGCCTTATCCTATCAAGAACGCTCTGCTGGCGCATTGATGAACAGTGACACCGTCACTATTCGTGCTGATGTATCATTAGATGTTGTACTACGCTACTTACGCTTGCGTGGCGACCTACCCGATGGCACAGATGAC
This sequence comes from Pseudoalteromonas aurantia, assembly GCF_005886875.1. Lineage (GTDB taxonomy): Bacteria > Pseudomonadota > Gammaproteobacteria > Enterobacterales > Alteromonadaceae > Pseudoalteromonas > Pseudoalteromonas aurantia_A. The sequence continues at coordinate 34,906 of NZ_PNBY01000032.1, forward strand.
TTATATGTTGTTGATAAAGATAACTGCTTTATTGGCGCGCTCCCTTTGAGTACCTTATTGACGAATCCACCAGATCATTTAGTTCAAGCGTTGATGGATGAGGACAAAGAGTCAATTCCCATTTCAATGGATGAAACTGAAGTCGCCCAACTTTTTGAGCGTCATAACTGGATCTCCGCCGCGGTTGTCGATGATAATAACCACCTACTAGGCAGGATCACCATTGACGATATTGTTGATGTTATTCGAGAAGATGCTGAACATAGCTTACTCAGCATGGCGGGCCTTGATGATGAAGAAGACACCTTTGCACCCGTTCTAAAAAGTAGCCGCCGTCGTTCAATTTGGCTAGGGATCAACTTATTAACTGCGCTACTCGCAGCATTTGTCGCGAGCTTTTTTGAAAATACCCTCGATATTCTCCCCGTACTTGCTGTACTCAACGGCATAGTCCCCAGCATGGGTGGAGTGGCTGGTAGCCAAACACTGACCTTGGTGATCCGAGGTATCGCACTTGGCCATATAAATCAAACTAACCAACGATTTATACTCGGTAAAGAGTTAGCTATTGGGGCGCTAAATGGTTTGCTGTGGTCTTTACTCATCGCTGGCGTTGTAGCGCTTTGGAAGTGGGACTTTACGTTAGGAGCAGTGATTGCCTTTGCGATGTTTATGAATTTACTCGCGGCTGGTATTGCGGGTGCAAGTATTCCACTTATTCTCAAAAGAATGAAAATTGACCCTGCGCTTGCAGGTAGTGTCGTTTTGACAACCGTTACTGATATTGTTGGGATATTTGCCTTTTTAGGTACTGCAACCTGGTTTTTAACTTAGCGCTGTAACAGCAATAGCCTGAAGTAAAGGCACTCTGAGCCCCTTTACTTCAGATCAAAAATATTACTCTCCAGCAACTTGCATTGATTCAATCAATACTGAGCCAGTCTGTACGCTCCCTCGCGCTTCTATATCACCGCCAATAGCTTGAATGCCTTTAAACATGTCCTGTAAGTTACCCGCTATGGTTATTTCACTTACCGGATATTGAATTTCACCATTTTCGACCCAAAAACCAGCAGCACCGCGCGAGTAATCACCTGTTACGGTGTTAACACCTTGGCCCATTAATTCGGTTACCAACAAGCCGGTACCCATCGTCTGTAGTACAGCATGCAGATCATCATGCGTTTGTTGTACTAACCAATTATGAATGCCCCCAGCATGACCTGTGGCTGTCATCCCCAATTTACGGGCTGCGTAGCTCGCGAGTAAATATGTTTGTAATGCTCCACCGCTAATAATATCTCGGTCACGGGTTTTTACCCCTTCGCTATCAAATGGACTAGATGCTAGCCCTTTTAATACATGTGGTCTCTCTAGAATAGAGACGCATGGGTTAAAAACTTGTTTATGAAGGCTATCAAGCAAAAATGTCGATTTACGGTATAGTGCCCCACCGCCAATCGCCGATACCAAATGTCCAAACAGGCTATTTGCAATATCAGCTCTAAAAACAACCGGGGTCTTCATCGTTTTTATTTTTTGACTATTTAATTTCGCAAGCGTTGATTCTGCGGCTTCAACCCCCACTAAACTAGCGCCTTTTAACCCACCTTGTTCACGAGAAATTGTGTAGGCAGAATCGCGTTGCATATGCTCGCCATCTTGACCAATTACCATGGTACTTAACGTATGTCGTGTGCGAGGAAACCCAGCAACTAAGCCATGACTGTTACCATATACTCGCACACCTTGATGACTTGCAAAACTGGCCCCATCAGAATTGACGATACGTGGGTCAAATTCTAATGCCGCTTTTTCAGCTTCAAGACAAAACTCAATGCCTTGCTCAGGAGAAACGTCCCACGGATGATAAAGATCTAAATCAGGAGGTGACATCTCTAAAAGCTGCTTATCAGCGACTCCATTACATGGGTCATCTGATGTAAACTTGGCAATATCAATGGCTTTTTCTACCACCGAGCGCAAAGCCTTCGAGCTCAAATCTGCAGTAGACGCACTCCCTTTATGATTGCCAACATACACACTGATCCCCAAACCACCATCTTGATTAAACTCAATGGTATCAACCTCGCCCATTCGTGTACTCACAGAAAGGCCCGAAGTGCTAGACATAGCAGCTTCTGAGGCGGTGGCGCCCAACTTTTTCGCATGGGCCAGTACATCAGAAACGGCTTGCTTCACGTCATCAATTTGTTGATAAATAGGGTCTTGTTGGGCTCTGCTCATGGGCATCTTCTCTAATAATTTATGTCTTCATATTAATGCTAACACACATCACGATTATCGCCCTATTCAAGCAAAGCTTTTCCTACGTATAATTGGTATACTTAGCACAAATAGATTACTACTAGTTTGAATCATGGCTAAGAAAAAGAAACCCGTAATTGAAGAAGACATTATCTATGTCTCTAAAAGTGAACTGAAACGTGATGCGCAACAGTATCAGCAACTTGCGCTCGACTTAGCCAGTATGGCAAAAAAGCAACGTGATAAATTGCCGCTTACTGATGATTTATTACAAGCAATGATCGTCGCAGATAAAATACGAGCCAAAAGTGAAGCTTATCGTAGGCATATTAACTACATCACAAAAACACTTCGCACCACAGAGAATATTGCCGAAATAGAAGCGGCTATCGACTTGATGTTAAATAAAAATAATCAAGCTGACGTGCTCTTAAATAAAATTGAAATAATCAGAGATGAATTAATTCAACAAGGTGACGACAAAGTCAATGAATTGCTTGCTGAGTACCCAGAGTTAGAACGTCAAAAAATGCGACAACTCGTCCGCCAAGCCAAAAAAGAAGCCTCTGCGGAAAAACCAGCGAAGGGATATAAGGAACTTTTTCAGTATTTAAAAGAAGCGATGATGCCATAATTACCAGGCTGAAGGGCTAAAGACATAAAAAAACCAGCTAATGCTTAATGCCA
>NZ_PNBY01000033.1 GCF_005886875.1 Pseudoalteromonas aurantia
TAATGCCGATCAGATAAGAAATATTTGATGATCCATTGACCGATCTACTGGTTAGTTTATAAAGGCTTCTGAATTTATTCAGGAGTCTTTTCTTTTGCAATTAACGACAGCACTTTCTCTTGCCAATGGCTATGCCCCTAACTCAGAGGGCTTAGGTCAACTGAGTGATTTCTTATGCCCAGATTTCATCAAGCAATGCGCTGAAACTGCGGGGGTCGCTACGATAAGACGCAGGAGACTTCCTGTTGAAATGGCGGTTTGGACGGTTATTTGTATGTCGCTTTACCGTGAAGACCCGCTGTGGAGCATCGTCAGTAAACTCGGCTTAGCATTACCCGGAAAAAGAGAACTCGTTGCACCAAGTGCGGTTGTGCAAGCGAGGCAGCGCCTTGGTGCGGATGCCGTTAAAGAGGTTTTCCAACAAAGTCAGAAAATGTGGAATGCTGATGCCAACCACCCAACATGGTGTGGCTTATCACTATTAGGCGTTGATGGGGTCATTTGGCGTACACCTGATACAACTGAAAATCATCAGGCGTTCTCTACATGGAAGAATCAACACGGCGATACAGCTTACCCTCAAGTACGTATGGTTTGCTTAATGGAGCTCACCAGCCATTTATTAATGGGAAGTGCCTTTGATAGCTGTCGTTCAAGTGAGATGGTACTTGCTGAAGACCTAATCGATGTAACCCCCGATAATTCACTGACGTTATTTGATAGAGGCTTCTATTCTCTAGGTTTACTCAATCGCTGGCATCATGCAGGGAAAAATCGTCACTGGCTCCAACCTATGAGAAAAGGAACTCAGTATGAAGTCATTCGCTCGTTAGGTCGTCAAGACAAACTCATCAAGCTAAAAACGACAGCACAAGCGAGAAAGAAGTTTGCTGACTTACCCAATGATATTGAAGTGAGACTTGTCACAAAAATGATTAAGGGGAAAGAGGTGAATATCCTCACTTCACTGACCGACCAGATGCGTTTCCCAAAAGCTGAAATAGTAGACTTATACAGTGATAGGTGGGAAATCGAACTTGGCTATAGAGAGATGAAGCAAACCTTGTTAAATAGCCACTTTACGCTACGTAGCAAAAAACCAGACATGATAGTGCAAGAGCTGTGGGGCGTATTACTTAGCTATAACTTGCTCAGATATCAGATGGTGAAAATGGCGCAGACAAAGCCAGGGATATATGCGAAACACCTTAGCTTTACGACGTGCGCAATAAGTATTATTAACTTAATTCAAACGATGTTTATAGAGAATGCTGGACGGATCCCCAAGTCAATTGAGCAATTACAAGCTCAAGTCGAACATCACATATTACCGATAAAACGGGAACGCTCGTATCCGAGGTGCATTAAACCAAAGCCCAGTAAATATCCCAATAAAAAACGCCAGTCAGTTGTTAACTGACTGGCATTA
>NZ_PNBY01000034.1 GCF_005886875.1 Pseudoalteromonas aurantia
GGCCTTTTTTAAGATCTCCTTTTCCATCCTGAGTTCTTTATTTTTCTTGCGCAGCCTCAACAGCTCTGTTCGTTCATCTGCACTTAAATTGGTCCCAGATTGCTCAGCTTCAAACTTAGCTTTCCAGTTATAGAGTATTTTATCTGTGATACCTAAAGACGCCGCTGCTTTTGGTACGCTGTAACCTTGCTCAGTTACCAATGCCACAGCTTCTTGCTTAAATTCAGCCGTATAATTTCTGTTTGTTCGCTTTGTCATTTAACACCTCAATAATTGGATTATATTCCATTATTAAAGTGTCCTGTTTGATTAAAGCAGATCATTATATTGAAAATATATTTTGATGATCATGTGTCTTTCCGTAACGCTGATGGTGTGACATTAAATAACTGAGTGTGAAATAAATGTGAAATGATAAGGTGTAGTTAAAGACTTATACGATATAGGAGAGCTTGGGCTTATTAAGTCAAATAGTGAAGAGTAAATGTGTTATCCGAAGTTCCGCAAAGTCATTTAAAGCAGGTGTTTTATAACGTAACTATTAGTGAGTCTTTTGTATTTTCTACGGGTAGTCTACTTTATGGTCATGTTTGTTTTTTTTGAAAAATATCAAGTAAATCAGTTTTTCTGGTAACGGAGCTCGTCGTTGAGTGTTATAAAGGCGCTATTGAAACGTGTGTCTATAAATAGAGTATTATGATCTGTATTGAAATGGCTAGGCCACCTAATTCTGCTGCATTTAGGTGGCATAACATAGCTATGTGATACTCAATCTAGATTGATTGTATTTCTACACCTACCTCATAGTAACAAATTCTTCGCTGCCAGTTGGGTGTATCGCAACCACTGCATCAAAGTCTGCTTTGGTCGCGCCCATTTTCATGGCAACGGCAAAGCCTTGGATCATTTCATCCACTGCAAATCCAATACCATGTAAGCCAACCACTTTCTCTTCAGGGCCAACACACACTAGCTTCATTTTACAAGGCTGACGATGGGCTGTAACTGCGGTGTACATGGCCGCAAAAGATGAACTATATACTTTAACTTGATCTTCACCATACTGTGTAATTGCATCGGGTTCAGTTAAACCGATTGTACCAATTGGTGGGTGACTGAATACCACTGTTGGTACTAAGTTATAATCCATTTTTGCATTGGGTAATTCAGGGTTGAACAAGCGTTCTGCCAACATACGGCCAGCTTTAACAGCCACGGGCGTAAGCTCTATGCCCCCTTCCATAATATCGCCTAACGCATAAATACCATCCACCGAGGTGTTTTGAAATTCATCTACTTTGATAAAACCACGCTGGTTGGTATCAACGTCGGTGGCTTTTAGATTGATCAAGTCGGTGACTGGCTCTCGACCGATTGCCCAAATAAGTTGCTCCACGTTGTGACTTTCCCCATTTTCAAGGTGCAGAGTCACAGAGCCGTCGGCTTCTTTGACAATTTCTTTCGGTGTTGAGTGGGTGTGAAGTGTTGGGCCTTCTTTTTCCATTACTTCAGTGAGGGTTTCTACAATGAGCGGATCAAAACTGCGTAATGGGGCGTGTTTACGAACGAATAAATGGGTGTCAGTGCCTAATCCATGTAAAACACCCGCTAATTCAACGGCAATATACCCTGCACCAATTACAGCAACACTGCGTGGTTGCTCATTTAGCTCAAAAAAACCATTGGAGTCGATACCGTGCTCAGCACCCGGTATGTTTGGTACCGATGGACGACCGCCTACCGCAATACAAATGTGATCAGCGGTGTAGTGCTCACCATTAACTTCAAGCGTTTTGTTGTCAATAAACTTAGCAAAGCCATTGATCACGGTAACGCCATTTTTGGCTAAATAGCCATTATAACCTTGATGAATGCGACCAATATATGCCTGACGACTTTCAACTAGTTTGGACCAATTGAAGTTTTTCAGTTCAACATCAAATCCGTAGTCGGGCGCATATAATTTAATTGCTTCAGCGACTTGCGCGCCATGCCACATAACTTTTTTTGGCACACACCCGACATTTACGCAGGTTCCACCCATGTGCTTGGCTTCAATAATGGCTACTTTTGCGCCACGCATTGCAGCTCGGTTTGCAGAAGCAATACCACCACTGCCTCCACCAATAGCAATATAATCAAAATGTTGAGCCATAATTTACCCTTAAAAATTAAATAATATGTTCTACGCTTAAAGTAGTAAGACCATCAAGCCGATGAAAAAATAACAGTGTAATACCAATTTACGCAAAGATCTGAAATTTGTGCGTGATGATAACTTAAGCTTAACGGAAGAATACGTATACATGATCACTTTAGAACAGGTATATGCTTTCTTTTAGGTTGATCAGAATTCTTTGTTACTGCTTGAAATAGCGATGTTTGCCCCAATTTCAACATCTAGATAAAAAATAAAAGAGAGATTACATGAGCAATCCATTAATCGGGCTTGAAGGCCTACCGCCATTTTCTAAGATCCAGCCAGAGCATGTAGTACCCGCCCTTAAAGAAGCGATTGCTCACTGTCGTAAAACCATTGATGATGTGCTGACTAACAGTGTATTTAATTGGGAAAACTTGGTACTACCATTAGAAGAGGCGGATGATAAGCTGTCGCGTATGTGGTCGCCTGTTTCGCATATGCACTCAGTGGTTAATTCAGATGCGTTGCGAGAGGCCTACGATGAGTGCTTACCCCTGATCTCTGAATATTCTACTTACTGTGGTCAGCATCAAGGGTTATATAATGCTTACAAAGCAGTAAAAGAGTCTGCTGAATTTTCAACATTGTCTATTGCTCAGCAAACCACTATCGACAATCAGCTGCGTGATTTTGCATTATCAGGCATCGCATTAAATGAACAACAGCAAAACCGTTATGGCGAAATAAGTGCGCGTTTATCCGAATTGGGTGCAAAGTTTGGTAATAATGTGATGGATGCCACACAAGCTTGGCAAAAACATATTACAGATGAGAGTCAATTATCAGGTCTTCCTGAATCTGCACTCGCATTAGCTGCGCATACAGCACAAAGCAAAGAGTTAGAAGGGTGGGTATTTACCCTCGATTTCCCGTCTTATTTACCAGTGATGACGTATGCCGATAATCGTGAGTTACGCGAAGAAGCGTATCGTGCATTTTCAACCAGAGCGTCTGATCAAGGACCAAATGCCAATGAATTCGATAACTCTGAGATTATGGCTGAAGCGCTAGCCTTGCGTCATGAAATAGCACAATTACTTGGTTTTGATAGCTATGCTCATAAATCACTGGCAACAAAAATGGCCGATTCACCGGGGCAAGTATTTGAGTTTTTAAATGATTTAGCTGAAAAATCCAAAGCACAAGCCAATGGCGAATTAAAAGAGCTTGTTGAATTTGCCGAGCAGGCACATGGCATTAGTGAACTACAAGCTTGGGACTATGGCTATTATGGTGAAAAGCTAAAACAAGACAAGTATACGATTTCTGATGAACAATTACGCCCATACTTCCCAGCAAACCGTGTACTGAACGGCTTATTTGAAACGGTTAATCGTTTATTCGGTATTAAAGTAACTGAAATGACAGACTTTGATAGTTACCACAGCGATGTGCGTTTTTTTGCGATACATGATAAAGCCGATGAATTACGTGGTCACTTTTATTTAGATTTGTATGCGCGCGAGCATAAAAGAGGCGGTGCGTGGATGGATGATTGCATGGGCAGAAAGGTGCGTGCAAATGGCCAACTTCAGACACCAGTTGCTTATTTGGTGTGTAATTTCAATAAAGCGGTTGGAGATAAACCTGCATTATTTACCCATAATGAAGTCACTACATTATTCCATGAGTTTGGCCATGGTATTCACCATATGCTAACACAAGTTGATGCAGCACCAGTGGCGGGTATTAATGGGGTTGCATGGGATGCGGTTGAGCTACCAAGTCAGTTTCTTGAAAACTGGTGTTACGATGAAGAAGCGCTGAGTTTTATTTCTGGGCACTACGAAACAAACGAGCCATTACCAAAAGAGTTACTAGATAAGTTATTAGCGGCTAAAAACTATCAATCTGCGATGCAAATGTTGCGTCAAATTGAATTTAGCTTATTTGATTTCCATATTCATGCTGATTATCAAGCCGATTCAGGGTGCCAAATTCAACAAGTGTTAAATACCGTACGGGAAAAAGTCGCGGTCGTGAAAGCGCCAGAGTTTAATCGTTTCCAACATGGTTTTAGTCATATTTTTGCCGGTGGTTACAGTGCTGGGTATTATTCGTATAAGTGGGCTGAAGTTCTGTCAGCGGATGCATTCTCTAAGTTTGAAGAAGAGGGGATCTTTAATGCTGAGACAGGTCAGGCATTTATGGAAAACATATTAGAAATGGGCGGGTCTGAATCACCAATGACATTATTTACTCGTTTTCGTGGTCGAGCACCACAAGTGGATGCATTGCTGCGCCACAGTGGTATTGATGTAGCAGCATAACACAGCAGTAAAACAGCGCTGTATAAAGATAAAAGTACCTAAGGGTGCTTTTATTTTATCTGAAACTTGCTCGCAAATTTATCATCTCGGTCTATGCTTTTTAAAGAAATGATTTGATAGGGAAAGCACAATGACCAAATTGGTGTTGGCTATAGATGATGACAAATTAGTGCACCATATTATAGAAGAGGCATTGTCGCACTTTTGTAAATTGATACACGCCAAAAATGGTGACGATGGCTTGCGCCTTGCTGAAAAGTATCACCCAGACATAATTTTACTCGATGTTGAAATGCCGGGCATATCGGGCTTTGAAGTATGCGAAAAACTAAAAAAGTCACGCCGTACAGCGGATATACCGGTGATGTTCCTTTCGTCTAAGTCAGAACTTTCTGAGCGAATGCGAGGCTACAATGCGGGGGCGTCAGACTACGTGGCTAAACCCTTCGAAAGCGATGAACTTATTGCTCGTATCAAAGTGTTAGATGCGTATCGCCAACAATCTCGTAAGTTAACGTTAGATGTACGCAGAGCTCAGATCACTGCCGAGATAGCCATGACTGACTCTGGTGATATGGGGCGGATCATGCGCTATGTTGGTCAGTCGTATAACGCCCATGATTTAACCACTCTGTCGGATTACTTCTTTGAATTTTTTGTGCCATTACGGCTAGAGGTTGCTGTGGCATTTTGGTATCACGATACACAAGTGTTTTTATCTGGTAATGGTGCCATGCAGCCAATAGAACAAGAACTACTGAGTAAGCATCGTGATGGCAGCCGCTTTGTTGATTTTGGCCGTCGGACAATTATTAACTACCCGAAGGTTTCTTTGTTGATTAAAAATATGCCAGTGGATGATAATGCCATGTATGGGCGTTACAAAGATTTGTTACCGCACATTTTAGAGGCGACTAATGCAAAAATAAAAGATATGGAAGTCAGTGAAGAAGCATTGAGTAAAGTGGATCAAATTGGCCGTGTTTTTGAAGAGTTATCAGATCAACTGGCTGGTATTGGCGGCCATCATTCAAGTAAAGTAAATGAATTTGGAGCCTTGGTGCAGCAAATTCATAGCTTAAAAGACAGGCAGCTGACGGCAGAGCAAATAAAAGCACTAGATAAACTCTGCCAACATTTTTCGTTTGTGGATGACGAGTTATCAATTATCAAGTTTAAGTTGTCGGATATTACCGAGGCACGGCATCAATTAATTGAAAGCTTAAATAAAATTGCGAAGCCTTGGGGTGAAGAAGAAGTTGCGGCACAAACTGATATTGAGTTATTTTAACTTTCTTATCGCAAATGGCATTAACTTTGGGGCATGAAGCAAGTTTTTATGTCGTGTGGATTACTGATTAGATATACTGTGAAGGCCATGATTTTAGGAGCTTGCAGTTGGTTATTCATACCCCTTTCCCAGAAAACCGCCCATATTTAGAACAAATTGAGCAAAAATTTGCGTTGCCTGCATGGACGCAAAACCATGCGCAAGGTAAAGATTTTAAATTAATATATGACCAATTAGGGCTCCAGTTATTTAAAAGTGATGAACCTAAGTTAGGGGCGATTCAAGTTGATTTTGTCACCGGAGCAAGTGCGCATCGTCGTAAGTTTGGCGGTGGAAAAGGCCAAGCGATTGCCAAAGCAGTTGGCTTAAATAAAGGGGCCACCCCCCATGTTTTAGATGCAACAGCAGGACTTGGACGAGATGCATTTGTATTGGCATCACTTGGTTGTCAAGTCACCTTACATGAACGCCACCCAGTTGTGGCCGCACTGTTATACGATGGCTTACAACGTGCTTATCAGGATGCAGATATTGGACCTTGGATGCAAAGCAATATGGCCATGGCATTTGGCTCTAGTCATGCGCTTTTGGCCGCAACGACGTGTCAGCCTGATGTGGTGTATTTAGATCCGATGTTTCCACATCGCGAAAAGTCAGCATTGGTAAAAAAAGAAATGCGCGTTTTTCAAACCTTGGTTGGAGAGGATCATGATGCGGATGGGCTATTTGACTTTGCTTACGCGCTTGCCAGTAAACGAGTGGTGGTTAAGCGTCCAGACTATGCACCTTTTTTGAATAATAAAAAGCCCAGCATGCAGATCACCACTAAGAAAAACCGTTTTGATGTTTATGTAAAATCAGCGATGAAATAACAAAACACTCATTTACCTGAGGATAAAAGCTACGCCTAAAGTATGCTTTTATCTGTTGCTCAACCTGAAACAAAGAAATTACATTAAACTGTCATAAAAGGTTAATACTCTACCGGTGCTACTCATTATTAGGATGTGATCATGCGCGTATCTTCGTTTACTCGGCTCTTGGCAATACTCTTAGCTTTAGCCAGCATCTTCTTGGCAGGCGTTTTATTTTGGGCGTCAAATACTTTAAATACGTTAGATGTACAAAACACGGCGTACACTCAGTTAAAGAACACCATTTTGATTGACCTTGAAGGCAGTATTGAAGACTATCTAAAAGCAGGGGATAGTCAGCATTTAAGTCAATCTTCAGAGGTTATTACCGCCATTAAGGCCAATAGTTTATCTATATTGCCGATCAGCGTGAGTGGATTACTCACCAAACAGCTGGATAGTTTAGATAGCGACATAAACGGCAAGTATCGAGCTCTGGGTAAGTTGTCGGGCAATGAAATGGCGTTACTAGATAATGCGTTAAGGCAAATGGCAGGCTCGGCATCGTCGTTAATTAGTTACACATTAAAGGCGCAGCCACACCCTTTGAGTGCAGACTATTTTTCACTGGCATCCGACTATTATGCACAAGTGAGCAATCTGGGTATTTATACCTATCAACTCAATGCCCATTTTGACAATACGACAGAGGCCAACTTGCAAAAAACCATCAGCAGCTTAAATACATTAGCGCGCAAATTGGAATCGCTCGACAATTTGGGTGTAATGTCTGAAATTGATGAGGATGAACTGTTTTTTGGTGGCGAGGCGGAAGATCTCGCGGAGGAAATAAAAGCTGAGCTAGTAAGCTGGCCAAAACGCTTTGATCGTGATTTACAAAGTACCTTAACGCAGGCAAAACAAAGGCAACAAGGTATAGATTCACTGCGTAACGACATTAAAGAGGTTGCTGACATCATGCTCAATGCTGAGCAACAATTAAAAGATGAACAGACTCAGTTAAAATACCAAGTATTGCTGATCTTTGGTGTTGCAATTGGCTTGTTGGTTTTATTAGCGGCCGCGGTTTATATAATGCAATTTAATCAGGTACTGACGCCCTTACGCCAATTACGCGATGGGTTTGCCGACTTGATCGAAAGTAATGAATTAAAAAATATTCATAGTAAACATGCCAATACCGAGCTCGGTGAAATAGCGACCTACTTTAATCAATTGATTGACCGACAGCGCAGTGAAGCGCAAGAGCGTTCGCATATGTTGGAAGTGATCAACGACTTTATGCAGCAAATGAGCGATAACCTTTCGCAAATAGGCTGCCAATCAGACACCACGTATGAGCAAGTTGAACAGACCGAGACCATGCTGGTAACAATTAAAGCGTTAGGCGGAGAGGTGAACGATATCAACACCCAAGTCTCGGATAATGCCAGCAGCACTTATCAAGCTATGACGCAAAGCGTACAATTTGCAGACGCCATGCTTAATGCTAGCTCTGAAACGCAAAGCCGAGTTGAGCAAGGGTTAGCCAGCTTAAATGAGCTATTAAATGGCGTGTCGGATGTGGGGAAAGTTATTGAAATGATCCGCACCATTGCAGAACAAACAAATTTGCTCGCTTTAAACGCTGCAATAGAGTCTGCGAGGGCGGGTGAGCATGGCCGAGGTTTTGCTGTGGTGGCTGATGAGGTGAGAAAACTCGCCCAGCAAACCCAAGATTCGCTGTCTGATATTAATCAGCAATTGGGTATTTTAGGTGAAAACTCAGAAAAAGTATCAACGCAAATATCGGCATTGGCGGACGATGCACAGTTGCAAACTTCTCATGCTCACGAGCTTAAACGTAATTCAGAAGGTGTCGCGACCAGTGCACAAAGTGCCAATCAAGTTGCCGATAACGCCATGGAGCTTGCCCAACAGCAAAACGGACTCTTAGAAAACTTTAGTGTGGCAATGTCACAAATGAAGCATCAAGTGAATAGTTCAGGGCAGCAGGTTATTGATATACAAGGGCAGTTACAAGAGCAAATGCAGCGAATAAGAACCAGTTTAGGATTGGTGTAAGTGCAGTGAATAAAAAGGCCAAAGCGGTTGCTTTGGCCTGCCCCAGGGAATGGGAGTGATTGCGAGTTGCTACAATCAGGTTGGGTTATTTGTACTCAGCATTGAGTGTAACGCCTGAGAAAGTAGCGTAAGCATTTAAGCTTAAGTGCCATGTACCCGCTGCTGGCGCATTAAAAGTACAGGTTTCAGCGTTACCTGAATTCCACGAACGGCAATCATAGCTGCTGCTTGTTGGACGTGAACCTTGAGTGACATATAAATCTGCATCACCCGTGCCACCAGATGTTGTTACCGTAAAGCTGCTCATGCCTGCAGGTACATCAATGGTGTAGTGTAACCACTGATTTCTAGAGGCTGCTAGGTTACTTTGTGAGCCACCGCCTGGTTGCGTTGTGCTGCCACCCGTTGTGATATCACCTTTTAAGCTCACACCAGTATATGCAGAGTACGCACTTAATAGTACATGGTAAGTCCCCGCGGTAGGGTTGTCGATTTCACACACTTCACTGGTTGATGGTTGCTCAGATTTACATGCATGCCTGCGTGTTGTTGGTTTAGTGCCTGCCTGTACGTAAAGGTCAACATCACCTGAACCACCCGATGTCGTAAAGCGTACTTTAGTTGCGCCAGCTGGGACTTCAAATGTATAGAACGCTTGGTTATCTTTAGCTGCACTCAAGCCACTTTTCGCGACACCATCAGTTAACACGTTGTCATCACCAGCCGGTGGTGGTGTGCCTGTTGCTTGCGCTACAGCCGCTGCAGCATCAACAATACCAGTACCACAGTTGTTACACGTTGCTGGGAAGCTACGTGTGGTATCTTTTAAGATAGTCTCTATTTCATCAGGCGTTGCATTGGGTTTTACTTGCTTGATCAATGCAGCAACTCCTGCCACATGCGGCGCCGCCATTGAAGTACCTTGCGAGTAATGGTAGCTATCAGATACCGGCCCTGTGCTGCCTGAGTTGTGCGTTGACAAAACCCCTTCTGAATCATTGGCAAAGCTTTGTGCGCCACCTGGTGCTGCGACATCAATAGAGGTACCATAATTTGAATAGTAAGCTCGGCCACCGTTACGTCCAACTGATGCAACATTCACCACGCCATTACAGTTACCAGGGTTGTAGTTGTTGGCATTGTCGTTGTCGTTACCTGCAGCAATTACCACGACAGAGCCGTTGTTACGTGCTTGGTTGATGGCATTTTGCGTTGTTGCACTACATGCACCGCCGCCACCTAAGCTCATGTTAATAACATCAGCAGCATTGGCGTTTGCAGGCACGCCAGCAACACTTCCACCAGATGCCCAAATAATACCGTCGGCAATATCTGAGGTTAATCCGCCACATTTACCAAGTACACGTACAGGCACAACTTGTGCGTTATAAGCAACCCCAGCGATACCTTCGCCATTGTTTGTGACTGCCGCAACAGTACCCGCAACATGAGTACCATGCCAGCTAGAGTCTCTGTCAGAACTAGGTGATGGGTTGCCCTGCGCATCTGTTCCACATTCGCCACGTGTTGTTGCATCACCTGGATCTCGTGCGTCATTATCTCGTAAGCCACCATCATTCGCGACTTGTAAGTTAGAGATCATGTCGTAGCCAGGTAAAATGTTTGCGTTTAAATCTCGGTGAGGACGATAGCCTGTATCAAGTACAGCAACCGTTACACCCGCACCAGTTGCACTATCCCAAGCGGTTGGTAAATTGAGTCCGCCATTGGCTTCAAAATAATGCCATTGATCTGAATAACGCGGATCGTTCGGTGTGGCAAATGGCTGGAGCATTTGATCTATTTCAATATATTCAACATTGCCTGACTCAACGATTTCTTGCATTAACGCGTTTGCTTCAAGGGTTGTTAGTTTTTTATTTACCCGCATAACGTGGTGGTTTGCCAGTGCCATAGGTCGCACATACTGCGTTGAGACGCTCGATTTTTGGCTTTTAAATGTCTGAACAAACCCTTGAGCGCGCTGTTGCAAATTCGCGTCAGACATTTGTTCAGTCGATAACGTCATCACTTGTTCGTTGTTTTCTTTATACTTTATGATGAACTGGGTACCGAGTGTTGCTTGGTTTTGCATTTTCACAGCAGTTTGCGCAAAGTTAATATTGTTATTTGTCGCTAGCGCACTGTGTGCCGTAAATGCTGCCGTCACTGCCAGTGAAATTGCACCTAATTTTAATTTTTTTGTTGTCATTAATTTCCCCTAACTTGTTTGTGTTGATGCTTCTTATTTGCAAGAAGGTTAACGAAGGTAAAATTAAAGTTATTTTTTTTAAAGTGTTGTTTTGTTATGTGCACTATTGTTTTTGTTATAAGGGGTCGTCCAAGTTGTGCAAAAAACATGCTAATATTATGTTTTTATTACATTTATAAAAATTATTTATTCTGTAAACTAGTGTGCACGGCAGTGTAAAAGAATGTAAACAAGGTGAGGTGAATTCATATTTTAGTGAGAATATGCTTTTTTGGCCGGAGTTTGAGCAAGTAATTTTGCTACGAGTACAATTTTGTTACAATGCACGCATAAATTTATTTTGATGAGTAAAAGTGTGCTGCAATTTGATGTTGTTGTGATTGGTGCAGGAGCTGCCGGGTTAATGTGTGCCGCGCAGGCTGGCTATCGAGGCCGAAAAGTCGCTGTTGTTGATATGGGCAAAAAGCCCGGTCGTAAAATTTTGATCAGTGGCGGTGGTCGGTGTAACTTCACCAATGAAGGGGCGTCACCCAGCAACTATTTATGTGCCAATCCACACTTTGTTAAATCATGCTTAAGCCGCTATACCCAGCATGACTTTATTGAGCTGGTAGACCGCCATGACTTGGCCTATCACCATAAAACCTTGGGCCAGTTATTTTGCGACAACAGTGCCCAAGACATTGTTGATATTTTAATGACCGAATGCGAATGGGCGGGTGTTGAGCACTTTTTACGGAGTGAAGTGTTAAACGTCGTGGCAGCGGCTGAAGGTGACTATGTTGTGACAACCTCAGAGCAGCAATTTAAATGTGCGTCATTGGTGGTGGCCGCCGGTGGATTAACTATGCCAAAACTAGGCGCAACGCCGATTGGCTATAAAATCGCCGAGCAGTTTGGCTTAAATGTATTACCAACCATAGCGGCACTGGTGCCATTTACTTTGCATGATCATGATAAAGCGCGATTTGACGGGTTATCAGGCGTGAGTATCGCGTGTAACGTAAGCAGTGAAGATGGCACTGCGTTTAAAGAAAATATTTTGTTTACTCACCGAGGCTTATCAGGCCCCGCGGTGTTACAGATCTCATCATTTTGGCGAGCAGGTCAGGCCGTCACGATTAACTTACTACCCGAATTAAGCTTGTCAGACACCCTTCATCAATGGCGCGCAGAGCAGGGCAGTAAATCGCTTAAAAATAGTTTAAGCACCCTATTACCAAAACGTTTTATCGAAATTTTAATTGCTGAACATGCCATTCCAGACAAAGCACTCAACCAGTTAAGTCACACAGAAATAGAGGCCGTTGCCACTTATATTCATAATTGGACTATCAAACCCAATGGCACCGAAGGCTATCGTACCGCTGAAGTAACGTTAGGCGGCGTGGACACCGATGAACTCAGCTCAAAAACCTTTGAAGCCAAAAAAGCACAAGGCTTATATTTTATTGGCGAAGTAACTGATGTAACAGGCTGGTTAGGGGGTTATAACTTCCAATATGCGTGGAGCTGTGGCTTTGCCGCTGGGCAGGTGTGTTAGTTGTGTTTTCTGATAAACAAAGCGAAGACAATCTCTTTATGATATTACAACTTTAATGACTTTACTGATTAGTATTTATAAGTAGTTTTCGTTTCTAGGGATTAATAACAGAATTCGCTAATCGTTTTTCATTGTTAAGTGGAGTTGTGTAGAAGCGCTCCACAAAGTAAAAAATTTAGCTCTTGAGCGGTAGTAATTTCAAATTTTCTATTTTGAATATCTAAAGTTAATTGTTGATGTTCAATAATTATGTACATGCGTAAGCAGCTAAGCTTGTCTGCAGACGTCATTTCATTAAACGTATCCCTAGCTAAGGCAATACACTTTCTGTTTGGCTTTGACACCTTATCTCACTCAAGATCCCCAGAATGTTTTTTCTCATGAAAAACTTTCCTATTTTTGTTAACGGAAAATTCTACTTATGAACTGTTTCATTTATTTGGGATAGATACATGAGCACTGAATTACTGCATAAAGTAGCATTGTATGCAGATAAAGCTATTTTAGTATTCGCTACCATCCATAAATTACAGTAAAATAGATAGACTAACTTCTATAACTCGGCAGAATTTACGTAATAGCTGTCCTGACACAGAGATCACCATGAAAAAAACTTTTGCTTTGACGCACCCTAAGTTAAAACCTGCACGTTTAGTTGACGCGATAAAATACGAAGTGAAAAAATACCTTCGCCGTGAGCGCAATAAAACGTTACCGGCAGGCGTTGACTATTGGGATTTTGATTGTCGATTTGGTCATACTGAATCTCAAGCAGACGTTATTAAAGTCCATGAAATTAATAAATGTATTGATGAAGCAGCGCGATTGGAGCAGCCATCATTTTACCTTGAAGTCCTCGTTAAGCATGGTTTTAAAACGGCAAATGATGACATTGATTATGAAGATGCTGAGTAATTGACTCGGTATTTTAAAGTGAATAAGCCAGTGAATGAACACTGGCTTTTTTATAGATAACCACCTTATAAAAATAGTGCTTTATAGGGACAATTCGGCGGGTTGCAATAAAATCGTCATAAAATCTTGATAGCGTGTTTGATTATTACTTAATCATGTGGTTTGAATTCAGTGGACAAAGTGCCCAATAACACCTCGCTTGACTTAGCAGCATTAGAAGAATTATTACAACAAGGCGCTGTTCGCACTTTATTTCAACCTATCTATGATATTGCCAAACAACATGTACTTGGTTTTGAAGCGCTTAGTCGAGGTGTTACGGGATCAAATATCGAACTTCCTGACCGCCTTTTTTCACTTGCCAGTGCTCATGGCAGGCTGTCAGAGTTAGAATTACTTTGCCGAGAAAAAGCCATTGCACGCTTTGTCGAACAAGATTTGCCAGGAAAGCTTTTTATAAATGTGAGCCCAAATACATTACTTGATCCAAGTCACCCGAAAGGCGAGACGCTGCATTTAGTTGAAAAGTATGGTTTGGCGGCTAACCGGGTTGTGATTGAGGTTACTGAACAAGATAAAGTCGATGACGGATTTTTGTTATTAAAAACCATAGAGCATTACCGTCAGCTTGGTTTTAAAATCGCCATTGATGACTTAGGCGCTGGATATTCAGGGTTAAAGCAATGGTCTGAACTACGGCCCGATTTTGTAAAAGTTGATCGCTACTTTATCGATCATTGCGACCAAAGTATTGTGAAGCGAGAGTTCCTAAAATCTATCATTGAATTAGCAAAAGTAACCAACACCTCTGTGATTGCGGAAGGGATTGAGCGATTAGAAGAGCTATCTTTGCTAGAAAAGTTAGGGATTGAGCATGCACAGGGGTTTTTGCTTGCAAGACCCGCGCATCAACCGCCAGTCATATTAGATGCAGCACAAGTGATGCAATTAAAATTGCGACCACAAGGAGAGTACAGCGAAATGACGATGTCAGTGGGGTTACTAGCACAAATAGAAAGTGCGATCGATCAAGCTACGCGTTGCAAAGATGCACATAAACGCTTTGAGCAGAATAAATTACTGATGAGCTTGGCTGTCATTGATGCTCAGCAGCAACCAGTTGGTTTACTTCATCGTGATCAATTAACTGAAGTATTCGCAGCTCCCTATGGCCACGCTTTGTATGCGAAAAAGCCTGTTACGGAGTTGATGGATAAGCAGCCCCTTATAGTCAATGAGAACGCAAAGTTAGATGTGGTGAGTAAGCAGATCACAGAGCAAGAGTTTGATATTCGCCGTCATATTATTGTGACTCGAGATGATAGGTACCTTGGTCTAGCACCACTACGAGATATTTTGAAACATATTACAGAAGAAAAAATTCGCCATGCTCAACACGCAAATCCATTGACGATGTTACCGGGTAACGTTGCGATAAATGAAGCGATAGAACAAAGGCTAAAAGCGCATCATACCTTTTCTTTGGCGTATGTGGATTTGAATCACTTTAAACAATTCAATGATTTGTATGGCTATGCCAGTGGTGATAGCGTCATAAAGTTATTGGCAGATGTGACGGTTCAAGTGTGTAGTCAAAGTAAGTGTTTCGTAGGGCACATTGGCGGAGATGATTTTATGGTGGTATTTGATGGTACGGATGCGGAGCATTTATGTCATCAAATTATTAATCAGTTTGAACTGCAGTCTAAAGCATTTTTTACCTCTGAACATGTGGAAGCGGGTGGCTATTGGGCGACCAATCGAGAAGGGCAAAAGCAATTTGTACCATTATTGACACTATCGATTGGGTTAGTAAGGCCTGATTTAGAGAGCTGCAACAATAGCCATCAAGTGGCAGCGCTCGCAACCGATGCAAAGAAAGAGGCTAAGCGCTATCGCAATAGCTATTTGTTTGTGTGTAACCGACGAAAGCCGGCCGCGCCTGTCGTTAGAATTAAGAGTCAAGCACAAGAGTGCTTGGTATAAAATACATAAAATCGCTGTCATTAAATAAGTAAAGAAATGCGTACCTGTGTGTGCTATGAGTTTAGACTTTAGGTGAAGTACGAGTGATAATTCTTGAGTAACGAGTCGCGAACGTGTAGCTTAATTGAAAACAACCTTGGAGCGAGCATATGGGGAAATTCATATGGCTGTGCCTATTGTGTAGTTGGGCTAGTACATCTTATGCGGTATCAACTTTATACGTTGCAAAAGAGCAGCGTGCACTTTATGACCGTGATTTATACTTATATGAGTTGCTTGATAAAGCGTTACTAGCGGCCCAGTTTGAGGTAAAGGTAGAGCATATTGAAGTGCATCCTCATCAGCAGCGTACGTTAATGGCATTGAGTCGTGGTGAAGTGGACTTACATTGGAGTATGACCAGTCCAGAACGAGAGCAATTGGCGATAGCGATTCCTGTAGCATTGTTTAAAGGGTTTATTGGTAAACGGGCTCTGATGATAAACCGCACGCACTTAGCAAGGTTTGAAAAAATAGAGACCAAAGCGCAATTGGCTAAGTTAACCGCCGTGCAAGGCCATGATTGGCCTGATACAAAAATTCTCGCTTTTAATGATTTACCAGTCAGGCCGATGTCTAAATATCAAGCAATGTTTGCGATGGTTGCCCGAGGAAAAATAGATTATTTCCCACGTTCTTTTATTGAGGTTGCCTCAGAACTTGCCAAACAACACAATGACGACTTAGTGATTTTACCTAATTTATATTTGCAGTACCCAAGTGCTTTTTATTTCTTCGTGAGTAAGGAAAAACCTGAGGTCGCGACTGCACTTAAAAAAGGGTTAGCACTGATGCAGCAAAACGGTGAGTTTGATGTGTTATTTGAGCGTTATTTCTTGGCCAAGCTTAATGCGTTACCTATGGATAATGCGAGAAAAATCTCACTACAGAACCCCTACTTTGAAGTGCCTAAGTAATGATTACTTTAATAAAAAGGGCATTAACACCAAAGATATAGGCAAGAAAAAAGGAGGCATGTGCCTCCTTTTATAAAAACAGATTAAATTAGCACAGCAATGATTCAGTCAATACTGGGCGAATTTCTTTTACCACAAGTTGGCAAAGTTTTGGTGAACCACAAATGACGTTACCACTGTGGTTGTAACCTGCACCACCTGCAAAGTCCATAACCATACCACCCGCTTCTTTAACGAGTAATTCGCCAGCTGCCGTATTCCAAGGTTTTAAACCTAATTCGAAAAATCCATCAATACGACCTGCCGCAACATAGGCCATATCTAACGCAGGAGAGCCAGCGCGACGGATGTCAGCAGTGTGGATGAATAATGCTTTGAATGCTTCAGTGTAAGCGTCTAAATGGTGTTTTTGTTTGAACGGGAAACCAGTGGCTAATACTGATCCTGCAATATCATTGCTTTTCGTTACACGAATACGGGTATTGTTGAGCTGAGCACCTTGACCACGAGAAGCGGTGAATAATTCACTGCGAATTGGATCATAAATAACAGCTTGATCGACACGACCTTTCACTTTCAATGCAATTGATACTGCAAAGTGAGGAATGCCCTTGATGAAATTAGTTGTGCCATCAAGTGGATCGATAACCCATTGGTAATCTGCATCAGTGCCTTCAATTACACCTAACTCTTCACCTACTAATGAGTGGTTAGGGAAAGCTTTTAAAATCGTATCACGGATGATCGCTTCAGCGTCTTTGTCGATGTTCGTAACAAAATCGTTGCTACCTTTTTGTTGAGCTTCGATTTTTGATAAATCTTCACATGCACGTAAGATCACTTTACCTGCATTACGCGCAGCGCGTACCGCAATGTTTAACATTGGATGCATAGCATTACCTTTGGGTTGTAAAAGAACAGTATTATTTCAAGCCGGCGTATTTTAGCGACTTTTGCTACAAAGTAAACAATAATTATGAAATTAAGCTGGTGGTTTTTTATACGCAACTGATCTTTCTAAACTAATTTTTTTACTGCGGGTTTTACTATGGGGCTGTTCGCAAGCTGTGGTAAACTCCCGCATTATTTTTATCAGGGCTTATAACGATGGCATTAGAAGACATTCGCATTGTATTAGTAAATACATCTCACTCAGGCAATATTGGTTCAGTCGCACGCGCGATGAAAACGATGGGATTATCCAAACTATTTTTGGTTGACCCGGCTTGTGAAGTTGATAGTCATGCGAGTGCTCTAGCTGCGGGTGCCACCGATGTACTTGGTGCTGCAACCACGGTAAATACCTTATCGGAAGCAATTGATGGGTGCGCATTAACCATAGGCACGAGTGCACGTTCACGTACGTTGTCATGGCCAATGGTTGATCCTCGAGAATGTGCTGAGAAATTGGTTAAAGAATCAAATACTGGGCCTGTTGCTTTGGTGTTTGGTCGTGAAAATAGCGGTTTAACCAATGAAGAATTACAACTGTGTAATTTTCACGTATGTATTCCAGCCAACCCTGAATATAGTTCGTTAAATTTAGCAATGGCAGTACAAACTTTAACGTATGAAACGCGTATGGCCTTCTTGGCGACGCAAGAAGTCAAAGTTGAAGAAGATGATGCGGTTTATCCAAGCGCTAAGCAAATGGCGTTATTCTACGAACATTTAGAAAGTACACTCAATGAAACTAACTTTATTGTAAAGCAGCACCCTGGCATGGTTATGACCAAATTAAAACGCTTATTTAACCGCGCTCGCCCAGAGGATCAAGAGCTTAATATCTTGCGCGGTATTTTAACCTCAATTAATAAATCGACGCAAAAATAGCCAGTGTAAATAGGCTGTGTGGTCGAACACGATTTGCACAAGATAATACTTGACTAAATTACTCGGGTAATTACAATATGATAATACTTGAGTATTTTAGTCGGGTATTTGGGCAGTATCTGTGATTAGACTGGTATTACAAGTGAGTAATACTTGACTATCTTAGTCAGGTAATTAAAATTTGCGCTTTGGTAATCGAGCTTGGGGGCTTTATGAAATTAACATCGAAAGGCAGATATGCGGTAACAGCAATGTTAGACGTTGCGTTGCATACTAAAGCTGGCCCTGTCCCTCTTGCTGATATTTCAGGTCGTCAGGAAATATCTTTATCTTACCTTGAACAATTATTCGCTCGATTACGTAAACATGGGTTAGTGAGCTCAGTACGAGGTCCGGGCGGCGGCTATTTACTTGGTCGTGATGCGCAAGCAATTTCTGTGGGTGACGTGATAAACGCCGTTGATGAGTCAGTCGACGCGACACGTTGTCATGGAGAAGGGGGCGGTTGCCAAAGTGGGATGCGTTGTTTAACGCACACATTGTGGTCTGATTTAAGCCAGCGTATCGAAGATTTTTTAAAAAACATTTCCCTTGCCGAATTAGTCGCAAATTCTGAGGTGCAATCTGTTGCATTACGTCAGGATAACAGCGTCAATAGTGCGATGAAGCAATTAGACAATATTCAAGTGAGCTGTCAACTTTAAGGTTGGCGTCAAGCGGAGAAACAAATGAAGTTACCGATTTATTTAGATTATGCAGCAACCACTCCGGTTGATCAGCGTGTTGCCGACGAAATGATGCAATGCCTGACAATGGAAGGGAATTTTGGCAACCCAGCATCTCGCTCGCACCGCTTTGGGTGGCAGGCAGAAGAACTTGTTGACCAAGCGCGTAATGATATCGCTGATTTAATTAACGCGGACCCGCGTGAAATTGTATTCACTTCTGGCGCAACAGAGTCAAATAACCTGGCTATTAAAGGCGCAGCAAACTTTTATCAGAAAAAAGGGAAGCATGTCATCACTGTAAAAACAGAGCACAAAGCAGTGATTGATACATGTCGTGAGCTTGAACGCCAAGGGTTTGAAGTAACCTATATGGAAGTTGAAGAAAATGGCTTGCTTGACCTGAAAAAGTTAGCAGCCACAATGCGTGAAGACACTATTTTAGTGAGTGTTATGCACGTAAATAACGAGCTTGGTGTTATTCAAGACATCGCGACGATTGGTGAAATGTGTCGTGAACGTAAGATCATGTTCCATGTTGATGGTGCGCAAAGCGCAGGTAAAGTTAAAGTTGACCTGAAAGAGTTGAAAGTTGATTTTATGTCTTTCTCTGGTCATAAAGCCTATGGTCCCAAAGGGGTAGGGGCACTTTATGTACGTCGTAAGCCACGTGCTCGTCTAGAAGCACAAATGCATGGTGGTGGTCATGAACGTGGTATGCGTTCTGGTACTTTAGCAACACACCAGTTGGTTGGTATGGGCACGGCATTTCGTATTGCAAAACAAGATTTTGAAAAGGACCATGCACACATCAGCGCGCTTCGTCAGCGTTTGATTGATGGTGTTATGGGTGAAGATGGTATGGATGAAGTGTACTTCAATGGCTGTGTTGAGCAGTCTGTACCAGGCATCGTAAATATCAGTTTTAACTTTGTTGAAGGCGAGTCTTTGCTAATGGCAGTTAAAGACATTGCTGTGTCGTCAGGATCAGCATGTACTTCAGCGAGTCTTGAGCCTTCATATGTATTAAGAGCACTAGGTCGTAACGACGAACTTGCACACAGTTCAATTCGTTTCAGTATTGGCCGCTTCACAACAGAAGAAGAAATCGACTACACCGTCAAATTAATGAAAGAGTCGATTGGCCGCCTACGTGAAATGTCACCGCTTTGGGAAATGCATCAAGAGGGCATAGACCTAGACAGCGTTGAATGGGCACACCATTAAGCATTAAGCAATTTTTGCTTGTAGCTCAACGCTATGAGCATATAGTGAGGAAAGTATTATGGCGTATAGTGATAAAGTAATTGACCATGTAGAGAACCCACGCAACGTGGGCTCTTTAGACAAAAATGATCCAAATGTTGCGACGGGTATGGTTGGCGCGCCAGCATGTGGCGACGTAATGAAGCTGCAAATCAAAGTATCTGATGGTGGTATTATTGAAGATGCTAAGTTCAAAACGTATGGCTGTGGTAGCGCTATTGCATCTTCGTCATTGGTTACTGAGTGGGTTAAAGGTAAGTCGTTAGATGAAGCTGCTGAAATTAAAAATACAGATATCACTGCAGAGCTAGAATTACCACCAGTGAAGATTCACTGTTCAATCCTAGCAGAAGATGCAATTCAAGCAGCAATTGCTGATTACAAAAGTAAACAAGCAAAGTAAGAGTAAATAGTTATGGCAGTGACATTAACAGACGCGGCAGCAGATCGAGTTAGAACCTTTTTAAACAATCGTGGCAAAGGGCTAGGTTTGCGTGTTGGCATAAAAACCACGGGCTGTTCAGGTCTTGCTTATGTACTCGAATTTGTTGATGAGTTAAGTGAAGGTGATGAAGTTTTCGAACACCAAGATGTGAAGGTCATTATTGATGCTAAGAGCTTAGTATATATTGATGGCACCGAACTGGACTACACGAAAGAAGGGTTAAATGAAGGATTTAAGTTTACTAATCCTAACCAAAAAGATGAATGTGGTTGTGGAGAAAGCTTTACCGTTTAACTTATTCGTTTTACGGATGTAACATACCTGAAGAAATATTTTTTGGGTATAGAGCCCTACTTTAGTGGGGCTTTATTGTATTTTAGCAAAGCCTTTTAGAAGTGAATAAGTGATATGCGTTACTTTGAGTTGTTTGATATTCCAGTAGCCTACGACGTTGATTTAGTTAAAGTTAATAAACAGTATTTAGATTTACAGCGTGTCATACATCCTGATAAATTTGCAGGAAAGAGTGAACGTGAAAAGTTACTTGCAGTGCAAAAAACAGCTGAAATTAACGATGCACTGGCTGTGTTGAAACACCCATTGAAGCGTGCTGAATATATGCTTAGTGAGCGCGGTGTCGATATTCGAGCAGAGCAAAAAACATTACAAGATCCATTATTTTTAATGCAGCAAATGGAATTACGTGAAACGCTATCAGAGCTTGCAGATAGCAGTGATGTTGAACAAGCCATTGAAAACTTTGAAGCCGAAATAGACGCATTAGACAAACAGTACAGTGCGCAGTTATTTACGCAATTAGCTGATGAAGCTGATGAAAGTATGTTATTGGAAGCTGCTGATAACATTCGTAAACTCAAGTTTGTATTTAAATTACGTGATGAACTCGCACGTATTGAAGACAGTTTATTTGATTAATCTTACAGGCTGACCTTTTCGAAGGTGAGCTGCAAAGTGAAGAGCATAATGGCCTTATTGCAAATTGCTGAGCCGGGGCAGAGCGCGGCACCACATGAACATAAACTCGCGATTGGTATAGACTTAGGAACTACCAACTCATTGGTTGCGACAGTACAAAGCGGCGAAGCGAAAACACTGACGGATGTATTTGGCACAGCCATGTTACCTTCTGTGGTTAGGTATCAACAGCAGCAGATCATTGTTGGCCAAGAGGCTCAACAAGCTTCTGTTGAAGATCCAACTAATACCCTTATCTCAGTAAAGCGTTTTTTAGGCAAAACGTTAGCTGAAATCGAACAAAGCTATGGTCAGTTACCGTATGAGTTTATTGAGCAAAGCGGTAACGTTGCGATTAATACCATCGCAGGCGCAGTGAACCCAGTTCAGGCATCGGCTGAAATACTCAAAACATTGAATCAACGTGCTGTTGAGAGCTTTGCAGGTCAAGATATCTTGGGCGCGGTGATCACGGTCCCTGCCTATTTTGATGATGCACAACGTCAAAGTACCAAAGATGCGGCTGAACTTGCCGGACTTAATGTCTTAAGATTGCTAAATGAGCCAACTGCGGCCGCTGTGGCCTATGGTTTAGACTCAGGCCAAGAAGGGGTTATTGCGGTTTATGACTTAGGTGGCGGTACCTTTGATATTTCTATTTTGCGCTTAAACCAAGGTGTTTTTGAAGTATTGGCCACAGGCGGTGACTCAAGTTTAGGCGGAGATGATTTTGACTCCATGCTGGTGTCATTGTTTAAGTCAAAAGTAGGAATTGATGATTTAGACGTCCATGAATTACGTTTGTTCATGAATAAAGCCAAAGCATGTAAAGAAGCGCTGAGTGGTTATAAAACGGTTAACGTTAAATTAGAGGTTAGAGAACAAACTCATACCGTGGCAGTAACACAAGGCGAATTTGCTGAACTTGTGATGCCTCTGGTGAAGAAAACCCTACGTGCTTGTCGCCGTGCAGTGAAAGATGCCGGTGTGACTAACGAAGAAGTACTGCAGGTTGTTATGGTGGGTGGCTCGACACGGATGCCGGTTATTCGTGAAAACGTGGAAAGCTTTTTTGCAAAACAGCCATTAACGTCTATCGATCCAGATAGAGTTGTTGCATTAGGCGCAGCTATTCAAGCTGATATTTTAGTTGGCAATAAGCCTGACTCTGATATGTTGTTATTAGACGTATTGCCGTTGTCGCTTGGTCTTGAAACGATGGGTGGCTTAGTTGAGAAAATCATCCCACGCAATACCACAATTCCAGTTGCTAGAGCGCAAGAGTTCACGACCTTCAAAGATGGTCAAACTGCGATGTCGTTGCATGTACTCCAAGGTGAGCGAGAGCTGGTTGATGATTGTCGTTCGCTGGCCAAATTTAGCTTAAAAGGCATACCGCCAATGGCTGCGGGTGCTGCCCATATTCGCGTTACGTTTAAGGTGGATGCGGATGGGCTATTGAGTGTATCTGCCACAGAAAAATCCACCGGTGTCCAAGCTGACATCCAAGTCAAACCTTCGTTTGGCTTATCGGATGACCAAGTTGCTCAAATGCTTAAAGACTCAATGAGTAACGCTAAAGAAGATATGCAAGCGCGTATGCTAAAAGAGCAGCAAGTAGAGGCACTCAGGGTACTTGAAGCCCTTGAAGCTTCTTTGTTAACAGACAGTAATTTATTAAATGAGCAAGAACTTGCTGATTTACGTGAAGCGATGACGGAGCTGGTGAACACGCGTGAGCAAGCAACGTTACCGGATCAAATTAAGAGTGCCATTGAACATGTTGATGCCGCAAGTAGCGAATTTGCATCACGTCGTATGGATGTATCAATTAAACAAGCACTGCAAGGGCAGTCTGTAGACGAGGTGTAATATGCCACAAATCATCTTTTTACCCCATGAAGAATTATGTCCTGAAGGCGCTGCTATTGAAGCACCTAAAGGGGAAACAGTGTTAAACGTGGCATTGAAAAATGGCATTAGTATTCCCCATGCATGTGAGAAGTCGTGTGCATGTACTACTTGTCACATTGTTGTACGTGAAGGGTTTGACTCATTAGATGAAAGTGATGAATTAGAAGATGACATGCTAGATAAAGCATGGGGCTTGGAACCTGAGTCACGTTTAGGGTGTCAGGTGATTATCACAGATGAAGATCTTGTGGTTGAAATTCCTAAGTACAATTTAAACATCGTAAATGAAGATCATTAATAGTTAGGGGCTGTTGATCTTTCAGGTTCATTTTTGTAGCAGTGTGATTGGCTTTTATACAAGGCAGAGGCTGCGTAGCATGGTTATTCCATGTGAGTCAGCCGATAACATAGTAGAAAAGCCAATCAAGCGCTGCCTACCGGTTCTTTTGAGCGCCCTTTTCTCTTTGTTGCTTAATATTCGCTTAGATTACTAGGCCACACATTAAGCGCTGTGATAAAAGCACGCTCAAAGAGAACAAAAATAGAACAGAAAAGATCAACAGCTCCTAATCTCTGTCATTTATTATGATGAAAACCGTAGCATAAGTGCTGCGGTTTTTTTGTTTATAGCGCCATAACTGTGGCATATTAATCATAACTAGATTAACGGGTTGTCTCGATGCAATTGCTCTTAGAACACGAACATTCTTTTATTAACGGTCAGTCATATCAAACTCAGGATATGTTTGCGGTATTGAATCCAGCTAATCAGCAAACTGTAAAGCACGTCTCATCTGTTGATGAAAAAGGCAGGATGTTGGCGTTAACGGGTGCTAAACACGCATTAGAACAATTACGTTTGGTTTCAGTGCTACAGCGCAGTGAGGTACTGAAAAAATGGCATGGATTAATTTTATCAAATGAAGAGATGCTGGCAGAATTGATGGTCGCAGAGCAAGGCAAGCCATTGCATGAAGCGCTAGGTGAAGTGCGTTATGCTGCGGGCTTTGTGGAGTGGTTTGCGCAAGAAGCCATACGAAGTTATGGCGAGACTATCCCGAGTCAAAATACGTTGGTGCAATTGAGTACCATTAGACAACCAGTCGGTGTAGTACTTGGCATCACACCATGGAATTTTCCGCTTGCGATGATCACGCGCAAAGTTGCACCAGCTTATGCGGCGGGATGTAGCTTTATTTTAAAGCCATCTGAAGAAACCCCATTGAGTGCCATTGCATTAGCAAAATTAGCTGTTCAGGCAGGTATGGAAGCAGGGGCGTTTCAGGTGCTGATAACGACTCAACCTGCTGAGCTGATTGAGTATTATTGCCAATGCGCAGCAATCCGCAAGTTAACATTTACAGGGTCCACAAGGGTGGGGCGATTGTTACTGTCGCAATCGGCTACGACAATCAAACGCACATCTATGGAGCTTGGCGGAAACGCGCCCTTTATTGTCTATGACAGCGCAAATATAGCTGCAGCGGTTACTGGTTTGATGGCAGCTAAATTTCGTAACGCAGGGCAAACATGTGTAGCGGCGAACAGGGTGCTGGTTGAGCAAGGATGTATGGCGGAGTTTATCAGCTGTCTTACAACGGCTGTGGCTGCTTTAAAAGTCGGTGATGGTATGGTGGCAGGTAACGATTTAGGGCCATTAATTAATGAGCCTGCTAAAGTCAAAGTAGAAGACTTGATCTCTTTGGCATTAAACCAAGGTGCGAAAGTACATTACCAAGGAGCTGTAGAAACAGGACTGTTTATTGCCCCTGTTATTTTAACTCATGTGACACCCGATATGGACATTGCCAACACTGAAATATTTGGGCCGGTTGTGTCAGTCATAACATTTACGGATGAACAGCAGAGTTTAAGCTTTGCCAATGGAGTAGAAGAGGGGCTCGCCGCTTATTTCTATTCACAAGATGTGTCGCAAATACATCGGGTCTCTCGTGCGTTAGAGTATGGCATGATTGGCATAAATGAAGGTATGATCTCGAATCCAGTAGCGCCATTTGGGGGGGTGAAGCAATCAGGGTTAGGTCGTGAAGGGGCTAAGCAAGGGCTCGAAGAGTATCTTGAAGTTAAGTATCTCTGCCAAAGGTTTGATTAACGCAAGTTTTACAATGACTTTCTATTATTTAAAAAGCGCTGTAAACTTGTCCGCCTATTAATATTTAGTGGTCTGATATGGTAATCGGAAATACGGATAAGGCAGTGCTTACGCCGCTGCTGGTGATACTAGCCGGAGGTCTTGGTAGCCGTTTTGGTGGTAATAAGCAGATAGCAGAAATCCCAGGGCTAGAATGTTCCATTATGGAATTAAGTATCCAAGATGCTCATAATGCGGGAGTCATGGAAGTTGTGTTGGTGATAAATTCAGCGATAAGATCCACGGTAGAAACACGTATTATTCCACGTTTACCTCAGACCTTAACGATTCATTTAGTTGAGCAAACGATATTAGATGTGCCAAAAAAGCATCTTGATAGGGCAAAAAAGCGACTAAAACCTTGGGGAACGGGCCATGCGTTATTGACGGCGCGTGACTATATTACCCGACCTGCTATTGTGATCACGGCCGACGATTATTATGGACCAAACGCTTACGAACAATTGGTTAGCCACTTTGTTGAAACCGCTGCGAATGAACATCATATGGCTATGGTGGGTTATCCAATTAAGCGTACGTTGTCAGAGCAGGGAGGCGTAAATCGCGGTCTATGCCTGTTAGATGGTGACTCGCTGGTATCGGTTAAAGAATGTTTAAATATTAAGATGGAAAACGAACAACTACTCGGTGAGTGTGCGGGTGACACTATACTTATCAATGAAAACACACTTGCCTCCATGACATTTTGGGGGATCACTCCTAAGCTTATGACATATCTGAATCATGATTTCTCTCGGTTTTTAGATGGCGATGACAACGCTATCAAAAGGGAGTATTATTTGCCCGATTGTATTCAAGCATGTATATCCTTGAATGAAATTCATGTCACAGCTTATTCAGCCATAGATGATTGGTATGGCATTACCTTCAAAGAAGAACTAGATAGCGTAGCAGGAAAATTAAATGAATTACGTCATGGATGAGCAAGTCTCAGTCCCTTCACACACGCGGTCACGCAATGAGGTGCACATGAAGAACACTGCGATAGTGCATTATTTATCGCAACAATTTGGTTTAGATAGCAGCACCGCTGTGATGAACCCGATCGGTAATGGTCATATTAATACCACAATGTTACTAAAAGATGGCAGTCAGGCGGTGGTAGTACAAAAGCTCAATACGGATGTTTTTCCACAGCCAGAGCACCTTGTAGAAAATGCACGGGCTATCGAGCAGCACCTGTCAGACAAAGCGGTTACAGGTAAGTATAAACTGAATATCATTAAGCATTTACCAACAATTAATGGTAAATATTTAGTAACCCATAATAACGAGGTATGGCGCGCATTAGAGTTTATTGGGGGAAGTTACAGTGAAGACGTGGTTAATAGCACCGAGAAAGCGCAAACCGCAGCCAATGCATTTGGGCTATTTGCTCGGGCGCTAGAAGACTTTAATGCACAAACATTACATCATGTTATTCCTGAATTTCATAATTTAACCAAGCGCTTTGAGACATTCAAAAATACGGTGAGTGCAGATGAGCATGACCGTGTAGCGAATTGTATGACGGATATCTCTTTTTGTGAAAGCCAAGTTAGCCTAGTTGCTGAACTAGAGGCATTGGCTGGGACTATTCCACTGAGACCTTGTCACAATGATACTAAAATTAATAACATGCTTTTTTGCAATAGCAGCAATAAAGGTAAGGCCGTCATTGATTTAGACACTTGTATGCCGGGTTATTGGTTATTTGATTTTGGCGATATGGTACGTACTTTTTGCTCACCAGAAGCCGAAGACTCTACAGATTTATCTGCTGTAAAAGTACGAGAGGAAATATTCGAAGCCATTGTGAAAGGATATGTTTCGCCTTTATCTGAGTCGATCACTGAGCAAGAAAAAATGAGCTTCTTACTTGGTGCAAAAGTAATGCCGTTCATGATAGGCCTGCGCTTTTTGACGGATTATTTAGATGGTGATAATTACTTTGCGACCAAGCACGCCACGCACAATTTAGAGCGTGCACGTAATCAGTTTAAGTTGTACCAAGACATACTTGATAAAGAAGGCACCTTAAAGGGTATTCTTGTTAAAAATTAAAAAAGCGCTTATGCGCTTTTTTAATGCTTGTCAGACTTGTTGGTCGTCGCTAATAACGTAATATAGGGCCAGAATAGTTGTGGTAATGACAAAGGATAACAATGAAAAAGTTTAACCGCCGTGATTTTTTAAAAGCAGCCAGTGCAACGGCAGCAGCCAGTGTTGTAGCCGGGTGTGCGCAAACAAATACATCACTCCCCCAATCGCCAGCAGCTCAGGGCCAATCTGTTATAGGATTGGTAGTACCAAAAATGCCAATTGTACGTGTTGGCTTTATTGGTGTTGGGCAGCGTGGCTATGGGCATGTAAAACGCATGAGCCATATTGAAGGCACAAAAATAGTCGCAATTTGTGACACTCATGACGAAGTTTTGGAACGTTCTGCTCAATATTTAGTTGATAAGGGAGTAGAAAAGCCAGCATTATATTCTGGGGGCGAACGAGCTTATCAACAAATGCTAGCGCGTGATGATATTGATATAGTGATTATTTCTACTCCGTGGGCATGGCATGCTCCGATGGCTATCGATACCATGAATAGCGCAAAGCATGCCTTTGTGGAGGTGCCTCTGGCCTTGACGGTAGATGAAATGTGGCAAATTGTAGATACCGCAGAGCGTACTCAGAAAAACTGTATGATGATGGAAAACGTCAACTATGGTCGTGATGAGTTGATGGTACTAAATATGGTTAGGCAGGGCTTGTTTGGCGAATTATTGCATGGTGAAGCCGCTTATATTCATGAATTACGTTGGCAAATGAAAGAGGTTGAGCATAAGACAGGCTCATGGCGTACTGAGTGGCATGCAAAGCGCGACGGTAATTTATACCCAACCCATGGCCTAGGACCCGTTTCACAGTATATGAATATTAACCGGGGTGATCGCTTTGATTATCTAACCTCTATGAGTTCACCTGCGTTAGGCCGAAGCGCTTATGCCAAACGTGAATTTGCAGCGGGGCATCAACGTAATCAGCTCGATTATATCGCGGGTGATATGAACACCACGATAATTAAAACCGTTCAAGGTCGCAGTATTATGGTACAGCACGATACAACCACGCCAAGGCCTTATTCTCGTCATAATTTAATTCAAGGGACCAATGGTGTGTTTGCTGGTTTCCCAAACCGGATTGCCTTAGAAAATAATGGCAGTAAGAGTTTTCATGAATGGGATCATGATATGCAGGCTTGGTACGATAAATATGATCACCCTCTTTGGGTTAAAATGGGAGAAGAAGCACAGCGCAATGGGGGCCATGGTGGCATGGACTTTTTGATGTTTTGGCGGATGATTTATTGTTTACGTAATGGTGAGCCGCTTGATCAAGATGTCTATGATGGAGCAGCGTGGTCTGTTATATCACCATTATCTGCACAATCGGTTGCAAACCGCAGTAATTCTGTTGATATACCTGACTTTACGCGTGGCGCATGGAAAAATGCGAAACCACTTGGCATTGTTGGCGCATGAATAGAGTTAGGGTGTTTTAATCATTAAATCGCCCTATTTATTGCTGTTAATATGTATTTATTTATGATTGCTTTACATGTGTTTAGTGTGAGTAATGGTCGCCAAAGTCGCTATCGGCGGCTACAATAGCCATGTCTATATTTCCTTTAGAGAGCAGTAATGAAACTGTCAGTTGAGATCAGTAAATATCCACTTCATAGTGATTATATTCCATTTATTAAAGAGTTCATTGACCGCTTAAATCAAAATCTAGAACTAAAAGTTATTACCAATACTATGTCTACCCAGGTGTTTGGTGACTATGATTTAGTTATGCAGACGCTACAGTCAGAAATGAAGCGCTCGTTCATTACTTATGGAAAAATCGTTTTTGTGTGTAAATTTATTTCCGGTGACTTGTCCGCCAATGATTGAATTTATACGAGGCGTACTTTCTGGTTTTACCGCGATGTCGTATTGGGAGTATATTGCTGTATTGCTCTCTTTGGCATACTTACTATTGGCCATCAAAGAGAATCGCTTGTGTTGGCCTGCTGCATTTATCAGTACGTTTATTTACACGGTGATGTATTGGAATGGGGCTTTAGTTATGGAGTCTGCGCTGAATTTTTATTACATGATAATGGCGGTTGTTGGCTGGAGAATGTGGCAAAAAACGCAGGAGCAATCCATAGTGCCCATTGTGTCTTGGTCGCTTGACCGACACATTAAAATTATCATAGTGACCAGTATAATTGCTGTCATATTAGGTTATTTGACGGATAAATATATCAGTGCTGAACTGGCATACCTCGATAGCTTTACCACCTGTTTTGCGATCGTTACCACGTACTTA
Source organism: Pseudoalteromonas aurantia (assembly GCF_005886875.1). GTDB lineage: Bacteria > Pseudomonadota > Gammaproteobacteria > Enterobacterales > Alteromonadaceae > Pseudoalteromonas > Pseudoalteromonas aurantia_A. The sequence goes on from NZ_PNBY01000034.1 coordinate 30,000, forward strand.
GTGGCTAAAAAGGTGTTGGAGAATTTTTTATATTGGATAGTGATTGATACTGCTTCAATCTATTTATATTTTGCAAAAGGCTATTATCCAACGCTGGTTTTATTTGTTTTTTATACCGTGTTGGTGTGTTGGGGTTACAAACGTTGGTATGATGAACATGAGCAACGTGAAGGCCAATCATTAGCAAAATTAGAATATGACTAACCCGCCGGTTGATTTAACTGCGCTAGCTCAAGCATTGTTACCGACATTGCATGTAGAGGGTATTGAACGCCTAGCTCGAGGGTTAAGTAACGATAACTTCCTATTACAGACTAACCAAGGAAAGTTACTATTAAAATGCTATAAAGGCGAGGTGCCAGTACCTATTTTAAATATTCAAAATACGCTTGCGGATATGGGGATCACGCAATCGGTTAGGGCATACGACTGTGATAAGCGTATTGCGTTATTTGAGTTTATTGAAGAGGTAGCCCCGTTTACCGCGCTTGATGTAAATCTTATTCAATGTTTGGTGACTTTACATGAATACCAAGGGCTGGATAATACAGCCCCTATCGATATAATCAGCTTTGTGAAAAAGCTTACATTAAAAGAGCTCGACTGTGCTGAACATCATATGTTACGGGCTGTTAAATTGATTGAATCGTTGCCGCGAGAGCTGGCTTTTTGTCATAACGACTTGGTATTTGATAACCTAATCAATGCGGATCGTGGGCCTAGATTAATTGATTTTGAGTATGCCCAGTATAATGATGTTTACTTTGATTTGGCTGCACTCAGTTGTAGCTTTAATTTGGATACACACGCACAGGGGGCGTTATTAAAGACATATTACGCACATCGTTACTTCACTTTACCTGACTATGCTATCGGTAAATTAGTGGCGTATCAGGTTGTCTATCTATTATTGAGTATCGACTGGTATCAAAGCAGAGGAGCACACTCACATGTGAGGCCCCTCATTGCAAGACTACACAGTCTCGTTGACTAGATCCCGCCTAACCTTTGTGCTAGCTCTTTGTACTTTTCCACATCTGTTTTATCAAATATAGGCTGACCATCAGCATCATTATCTTTTGCAACAAGTAAGTTCTCCCTAGATAGTCTCCTTACACGCTCTACTTTTACGCCGAGAAATTCAGCTACTTGTTCAGTGGTCATCGGGGTCATAATAATAATCCTCTTGATATTATTTAAGCACAATGCGCTTGTTGTTATAGGGCTTTTGCTCTGTTTCGCATTGTTCGGTGAACACAAATGGCATGTTGCACCGACGAAAGTATAACTAAGCATAGTTAAATATCGCGTTTTTTGTGCAATGTATAGTGTTTTTTTGATTTTTAGATTAAAAATTAGGCATGTAGCGCACAAGTGCTAGTATTTGGCCATCGATAGCATTATTATAAACACGGTTGAAAAACGGCTGTGTCGCTCTCGTGGTGAAATGGATATCACGTGGCCCTCCGGAGGCTAAGTTGAAGGTTCGATCCCTTCCGAGAGCGCCAAACAGCTTTTAGGTTCATTTTTAAAGTGCGACAAAGTCGCATTTTGCTTTACGTCTTCCTTTTTTATTCCAGCGTATACTCTTCGATAGCCTCATCACCATCCAGTATAGCCACTTTTACTTATACAAACTTTACTGATTGTATTTTACCCAGCTTAAAAAATATGCTTTAGTTACAGAATGTTTGATGGTGAATTGTGGCGCTTTTAAAGTTTTGGCGAGTAGCATGCGGTATTTAAAAACAATTATTTATGTTGATAACGTAGAAGAGGTGCTTGATTTTTACTATCAGGCTTTTGGGTTGAGTGCGCTTGAATTAACAGAAACAGCAGATTATGGTGAGTTAAACACGGGCCAAGTGACACTTGGGTTTGCCAGTCACCCCTATGCGCAAGCACAGTTTAAACAAAGCTATATACGGTCTCAGCCCAAACAGCCAGCATTGGGGTTTGAGTTAACTATGCTATGTAATAATGTCAGTGAAAGTTATGATAAAGCTGTTGCTGCAGGTGCTGAGCCGTTAATGCCACCATGTAGTAAAAATGAGCACACACAAGCTTATGTGCGTGCTATTGATGGTACCTTGGTAGCCTTAGTCAGTTAACGCTCGCGCTAAACCAGTTGGTTCGATTTCAAGGCATACATTTTCGTCATTCCAGTTCAGACCAAGTAATGCTTCGTCTTCATTGAGATCTTCAACCCACTCATCTAAAAACTCATCAAGTGCAATGGGTGTTGGTATATAGCCCTGCCATTCATCTTTACACTGAGCTTGCGCTTTTTCTGCGCTATCCCACACGAGTAAAACGTCAGTCGTTTCGAACTGGTTTGATTCACATACCACAACGCCACCATCTTCAGCACCCAGTGCCCATACCTGTTCACCGAGGCGAACCTTTTCAACAAAGGTGACAAGTTCTGATTCAATTTCAATGTCGCTCATGGCGTATACCTTTTTAAATATGTTATTTAGTTGCGTGGATCGCTTTGCTTTATTCCTTTGCGTTGTGATTGAACGGTGTGAAAGTTCAATAAGGCAGCAAATGAGGTTAGATCGGTGAGTTCTCTGAACACGATCCAATCTAGCAAGCAGTATAAACTGATCTGCAAGTACTGACAGTCTAAAAAGTGAGTTTTCACACATTGTTCATTTAAATCTAAAAGTACTTGCTCAATACGTTCCCTTTGTAGGTTAAAAAAGAGTACGTCACTGTGCGTGTCCAAGCCTGAGCGATCACAAATAAGTAGTTCAACCAACGAATCGTTACAGGCGTTAATATTTGTCAGCTGATTTTCTTGCCACCAAGTTGGCCTAGGCAAATCGTAGTGTTCATTTAGGTAACGAAAAATAACGTTAGAGTCACTTATTTGCTGTGATCCGTTCACTAAAAATGGGATTTTCCGAGCTGGGTTATGTGCTATGAGCTCCTTTCTCCCCTCGTCGGAAAAGATATCGAGGTGAATATACTCTATATCGAGGGCGTGATGAGCAATGAATAATCGAATTCGGCGCGCGTAGGGGGATGTATCAGAACCAAATAGTTGCATAGCAGTGTTCCTTTTCCAAATTTAACTCAAAAAAAAGCCGCAAAAAGCGGCTTATTGGCATAAGTATGAACTTACTCAGTTCTACTTGTTACTTCAAGTAAATGGTAACCAAACTGTGTTTGAACAGGGCCTTGTACATCATTCAGTGGTGCAGCAAATACCACAGTATCGAACTCAGGGACCATCATACCAGGGCCAAACTCGCCAAGTGCTCCACCGTCTTGCCCTGAAGGACAACTAGAATACTGCTTTGCTAATTCAGCAAAATCTTCACCGGCAGCAATGCGCGATTTTAAATCTAAACATTCCGCTTCACTATCTACTAGGATGTGCCTTGCGCTTGCAACTGTCATAACTTCTCCATATTTCGCTTGTGATTAATTTTTATTCACTATTTATTCTAATACACTTGTATTAAAAACTCACGATATCATTGTAATGCTTTTTCTACGGCACTCACCATTTCGTCTGATAAAGGTTTAGTGCGGCTATTGAAGCGAGTAATCGTTTGTCTGTCTGCAGAGACTAAATATTTATAAAAATTCCATTTTGGAGAGCTGGTTTTATCACCTAAGTGTTTGAAGATAGGGTTTGCGCTATCACCTCGTACATCTGATGTTGCTAACATATTAAAAGTCACCCCATAATTAACGAAGCAAACTTTGGCTGTGTCTTTCTCATCATCTTCTTCTTGAAAAAAATCATCTGATGGGAAGCCCAATACTACTAACCCTTGGTCTTTATACTTTTTGTGGAGTTTTTCTAAATCTTCAAATTGACCGGTGAAACCACAGTTACTGGCAGTGTTGACGATAAGCAAAGGCTTGTTTTTAAACTGGCACAAGTTAAGGGTGTCTTGAGAGCGTAATTTTCTTAATTCTACATTGGTAAAATCATCACATGTTGCAGCGAGTACTTGCGAGCTCAATAATAAGCTTGATGAAATTAGAGTCAGTGTGAGTAATTTGTTTAGCATTGCCTTTCCTTTGTTTAATGAACTCTTTTATGATACGCCAATAGACCTTGATTTGATCATCTTTCTTACACTATGACTATTAGAATTGCGGAACATCGAGATTTGCCTGCTATCGTTGCTGTTTACAATGAAACTATCGCCAGTCGTATGGTGACAGCGGATACTGAGCCTACGACTGTAGAAGCGCGTCGCCAATGGTTTTTTAGCCACACACCAAGGAGACCCTTATTTGTTTATGAATCCCAGGGAGTTGTGCTTGCTTGGTTGAGTTTTAAGTCATTCTATGGCCGCCCAGCTTACGCTGGAACGTGTGAAATAAGTATCTATATTACAGCCCTAGCAAGGGGGAAAGGGTTAGGTACTCAATTACTGGAATTCGCTGAGCAGTATGCAATAAGCATTGACGTGGATACCTTACTCGGCTTCATTTTTTCACATAATGTGCCCAGTATAAAATTGTTCGAACGTCAGGGTTATAGTTGCTGGGGGAAGTTACCTCATATTGCCCGTATGGATGGCAAGCGGTTCAGTTTAACCATTCTTGGTAAGCAGTTAGGCAATGGGTAGCCTAGGTTTCTAACAAGTTAAAAAATTCGACTACACTACTTGTGTTAGGGCAAGGAATAGAAATGGATTATGTCGAATAAAGTATTGATCATAGATAGTAATAGTGTGTTGGCAATGCGACTCAAAGTATTGTTTGAACTGTTAGGTGGGCAGGTTGAGCATATTCACTATAATATGCTTGATAAAGGAATTACTTTTACTCATTATGATGTTATTGCCATCGCACATGGGATCCCTAGCCATTATTTAACGCTACTTTCCTCTTTAAAAGAGCATTGCAAACTCATCCTTTTAGCGCCAAAACCAGATAATAACGAACATTTAGAAGTATTTAGCCAATTTAATAAAGCACTGCCGAATGGCATTGTAGTTTACCCTTTTTTTGCCAATAAAGAGATCACGCATTTATTAGAGCGTGTATTAGAAGTCGGCGCAAGTCAACGCTTGGTGTTGCCAACAGTGCTATTAGTGGACCATGACGCTATACGTTTAGAGCTGCTAGCCATTAGTTTACGTGGGGCGCAGCTAACCGTATTTACCGCAACAACGATTGGCTCAGCATTAAAAGTAGCAAGTAAAGATCACATTGATTTATTGATCAGTGACTTTAATTTTGAAGACGGCACTGGCGTTGAGATGTTTGTGCAGCTTAAGGGGTTATCGCCAAATTGCCGCTGTTTATTGTTTACTTCCAGAGCAAGCCAAGTAGACATGATGGAAGCCATTCGACAGGGGGTTGAAGATGTATTACTGAAGCCGTTTGATGAAAGTGAATTACTGCAATCACTCCATAAATTATGGCAGACCGAGTTATTACGGCGGCAAAATCAAGAGTTGGTTGAACGACTACAAGAGACCGTTGATGCGCTAATTGAGCGGGATAGCTTATTACGAGTTATTTACAAGCATACTCCAGACCCCATTGTTTTGTTTAAGCGCAGTGGTGCGATTATTGAAGCGAATGATGCGTCAATACGATTACTTAATTTGTCACAAAGCGAGATACAAGCGCGTTCTCTGTATGATTTATTTGCGACTGACTGCACTGACTCTTTAAAATTGGCGATTAAAGAGGTGGGTATAAAGTGGCACTTTAATTGTGAGTTGGTATTACCACAGGCGTCAGGTGATATCCCTTTAATGGGCACTTTTAATGAAATAGATCATCATGGCGAAGTAGCATTTGCGGTTATATTTAAAAATGTCGCGCACTTAAAGAAAAAACAGCAAGTTTTAGAAGAAGCCAAAGAGGTACTTGAAGCAGAAGTTCAAGCACGGACTTCGCAACTACAAAGTGCGAAAGATGCTGCAGAGGCTGCGAATTTAAGCAAATCAGAATTTTTAGCCAATATGTCTCATGAATTACGTACTCCAATGCATTCTATTTTGAGCTTTGCGCGCTTTGGATTAGATAGGTTAAGCAGCGGGGAAGCACCAATAGACAAATTACAAAAATATTTATCAAGAATAGAAACCAGTGGTGAGCGGTTGCTATTGCTACTCAATAACCTTTTGGACTTATCTCGTTTGGATGCTGGTCGCTTTCCCTTTAATCCGAGTAATTATGATTTTACCAGTATTATTAAAACGGGTATTGATGATGTTGCTGGGAGTGCCTTGGCAAAAAAAATCCAATTTGAACTATGTGTCCCTTCAGCGCCTATTTTGTTGTATTGTGATCAAGATCAAATGAATCAAGTGGTGCGTAATCTATTGGGAAATGCACTAAAATTCAGCCCTGAGAATAGCCAGATTAAGGTGGCTGTTGATTTAATCGGAAATAAAGTTGCCGTGGCCATTAGCGATCAGGGCGTTGGGATCCCCGATGATGAGCTTGAGCAGGTTTTTTCGAAGTTTGTGCAAAGTAGTAAAACCAATAATGGCGCTGGTGGTACGGGTTTAGGATTGGCGATTTGCAAGGAATTTATATTGCTACACAAAGGCTGTATTTATGCCAGTAACAATGAGTTTGGAGGTGCGACAGTCCACATAGAGTTGCCATTGAGTCAGCATTAAAGCATTTAACATACTAGCATTCATGTAAATCACGACTATAAATAGAATGAGTGAGATAACACAAAAGGAATAAACTTATGGCCCTACAGCGTATTTTAGCCGTCGATGATGAACCATTTAATTTAGAAATTATTGAAGAAATCCTTGAAGACCTCAATTTTGATTTGCTTCTCGCAAGCAGTGGGCCTGAATGCTTAGATATGATTGAGTCATTTGACCCACAAGTGATTCTACTCGATGTCAGTATGCCGAAAATGAATGGTTACGACGTATGTCGTGCGATAAAGGCAAACCCAGAAACACATCATATTGTAGTGATGTTTGTGTCAGCAAGGGGGTCTGTTGAAGAGCGTATGGAAGGTTATTCTGTTGGGGCTGAAGACTATATTGTAAAGCCATTTGGCCAAGGAGAACTAAAGACAAAGTTATTGAACTTAAGTCAAATGTTGCTAGATAAAGATATTCTTGAACAGCAAGTAGAAGAAGCGACATCGACCGCATTTGATGCAATGGCTACCAGCAGTGAAATGGGCCAAATAGTTAACTATATAGAACAGATTTCACTTTTGGACGATATTCCTACGCTGGCTAATGCTATGACGAAATGCTTGTCTAGCTTTGGCTTGAACAGCAATGTTGAAATTCGAATTGATGAGCAGCGTCATCATTTTGCCACCACAGGGTTATGTTCGCCCATTGTCATTGAGTTATTCGATATTTTAAAATCTAAGGGGCGGTTACATGAATTTACGAACCGAGTGTTAGTAAATTATGATTTGGTCAGCGTACTGATTTTAAATATGCCTAAGGATGAGAGCAAGCATGGTCGAATTCGAGACCATATATGTTTTTTGGTGAGCGTAACAGAGCAACAATTGACCGCAATTTTAACTCGTCATGAATTGGCAGCTCAGCGTCAAAGTTTAGATAAAGCTCAAGCGATGGTAAATGGAAAATTTACAAGTTTGATGGGTATGTTAGAGACGAATCGCAAGCAAAGTGAAACGGTGTTTCGCGCATTGCAAGAGCGTTTTGAAACGCGGATCCCGAGCATGGGTTTAGATGAAGATCAAGAAGTTTTCATATTCAGTAATGTGGATGAGGCAATCCAAAACTCAATTGCAAGAGAAGAAGCCATCGACATGATTAAAAGTGCTTTTAAAGAAATTGAAGGTGATTTGGCACTGTTGTCTGAACATGAAAAAGGTTAGGCGTCTCGTGGTAGGCCCTTTTCAATGATTCTAATGAGTCGGGCCTTTTTTCGTTCTGTGTTTATTTGTTTATCATGCTGTTGTGTGAGTGCCCATTCTACATGTTCTTTAACCAAAGGGGATGCACAATTAAGTCGAGCCTTTAACGCCTCAATGATGAGAGGATCATAATGTGCGTTGCCTAATCCAACGGCTATATTACGCAACCAACGTTCATGACCTATGCGACGTATAGGGCTGCCTTCGGTATTTTTTAAAAAAGTACTTTCATCCCACGCAAATAATGTTATTAAATCTTGATCTTTAATTTGTTGACGAGGATGAAAATCTAGCTCGTCGGTTAATTGCCCGAAGCGATTCCACGGGCACACCAGTTGGCAATCATCACATCCATAAATACGGTTTCCGAGTAATGGACGGTACTGCTCAGGAATAGCACCTTGTAGTTCGATGGTTAAATATGAAATGCATTTTCTGGCGTCGACCACATAGGGTTCGACGATTGCACCAGTGGGGCATAAGGTAATGCAGGCATTACATTTGCCACATCCTTCAATTTCATTGGGCGCATCTATGGGTAAGGGGATGCTGACAAATAACTCGCCTAGAAAAAACCATGAGCCAGCTTGCTTATGAATTAATAAGCTATTTTTACCACGCCAGCCTAGCCCCGCTTTCTCAGCCAATTGGCGTTCAAGTACAGGCGCAGAGTCAACAAAGGGTCGATATCCAAGTTGTTCGACCTCTTGTTCTATTTTTAGGCCTAGTTTTTTGAGCCTGTTACGCAATACCTTGTGGTAATCGCGGCCAAGCGCATAGCGGCTGATGTAGGCTGTATGTTTATTACCTAATGCTCTGGCAAAGCTGGCATCAGGAGGTAGGTAGTTCATTTTGACTGAAATAACGCGTTGTGTGCCTGGCACTAACTCCGCTGGACGTGCTCTTTTCATGCCATGAGCTGCCATATAATCCATTTCGCCGTGATAACCTTTGTCTAACCAACGCTGCAGTTGTGCTTCATGTTCACTGAGATCTATATCGGTGATCCCGACTTCAGCGAAACCAAGTTCGCGGCCCCATTGCTTAATTTTTATTGCGAGTTCAGTATAGTCAATATGAGTGATAGTCACGGGAAATCGATCTTGGCAGTTAAATACACGGCTAATTTACCACAGTTTGCCTACACGGCCCAGCAAGTGAGGGATAATGAAGCAAGCGCAGCCCAGCTTGCTGGTCTTAATTTATCGCAATTAATGATATGCGCAGCTGACGCGCTCTTTGATTTATTCGATCATGAGTTAGTAAATGCAGAGCATATTTTAATTCTAGCGGGTAAGGGAAATAATGCAGGAGATGCATATTTGTTGGCTGAGTTATTGCACCGAGCTGGACGTAAGGTGACCATAGTTGCCGTTTTTTCACCGAGCTTGCTGGCGGACGATGCCCTGCGGGCGTATCAACGAGTTTATGCTGCGGGCTTAAACGTATTAAGTGAGTTACCAAAACAGCACTCATTTGATGTGATTGTTGAGGGGGTTTTCGGGATCGGTTTTTCTGGAGAGTTAAGCGGATCATTAAAAAATATTTTTGCATATTGTAATAAAAATACTGCACTGCGACTCAGTATTGATGTGCCAAGTGGCATTGAGGCATCAACTGGGAGCGTAGCTGACGGTGCATTTTTAGCTGATATTACTCTGACTTTTATTGCCTTAAAGCAAGGTATGCTAACAGGCAGTGCTAAACACGTTTGTGGCAAGTTGTTATTTGCGCCTTTGGGCGTTGCAGAGGCTTTTTCAAAAATAGTGAACTCAGCAGTGTCTTACGTGTCTCACTCTGCGTTTATGGCAATGCGTTTACGCAGGGCGCACGATTGTTATAAAAACCAATGCGGTCACGTTTTATTGGTTGGCGGCAATAAAGGGATGGCAGGGGCGATCCGGTTAGCGAGTGAAGCATGTTTACGCTCTGGCGCAGGTTTAGTGAGTGTACTAACACATACCGATAATGTCGCAATGGTTCAACAAGGGCGATATGAGCTTATGGTACATGGTGTTGAAACAGTTGAGAGCAGTTGTAAATATATTGGCGCCTTGTTTGCTAAAGCCGATGTATTGGTGATTGGCCCGGGGTTAGGTCAAGATAGTTGGGCGAAAGCGCTGTTTGATAAAAGCTTTAACTTTGATGGTATTGTGGTTTGTGATGCTGATGCATTGAATTTGTTAGCTTTATCTTCACTACGCTATAAACAGGCGGTTATGACACCGCATATGGGAGAAGCTCGTCGTTTGCTGACGAAAAGTAATACTGTGGATATGTCGAATAGGTTTGATGTTGCAGCACATTTACAACGGGACTATGACACCACTGTGGTGGTAAAAGGGCCGGGGAGTTTAGTTTGCCAGCAAACTCGAATGAATATTAACCGTTCAGGTAGTTCAGCAATGGCCAGTGCTGGGATGGGAGATGTATTATCTGGTATCATTGCCAGTTTAATTGCACAGGGCATGGAGAAATTTGCCGCGACCAGTTTGGCTGTGTATATTCATGGTCTGGCAGCTGAAAGGGCTGCTGTCGAAGGTGAAAAAGGATTGCTTGCCGGGGATTTATTTAATCATATTAGAGATTTATTGGGGTAAACATGAGTGATGTTTTTTGCCTACACTTAACTGATGAAGCGGCAACTGTAGAGATGGGCCGACGCTTGTCTAATGCTGTGAAAGCAGGCGCGGTGTTGTTTTTAAATGGGGATTTAGGCGCTGGCAAAACCACATTAAGCAGAGGCATTGTGCAAGGGTTAGGGCATAATGGCAAAGTAAAAAGCCCCACTTATACCCTAGTGGAGCCATATGAATTAGATGATGTGTCAATTTATCATTTTGATTTATATCGTTTGGGTGATCCCGAAGAGCTTGAATATATGGGGATCAGGGATTATTTTGCAGAACAGGCTATTTGTATTGTTGAATGGCCTGAGAAAGGGGTGGGTTTTATTCCCACGCCAGATCTTAGTATTGAAATGGCGTATGAGGATCAGCAGCGCTGTATTACTATCACCGCAAAGAGTGCGCGTGGAGAAAAAATTATCAGCAGTTTAGGGTAATATGAGATTATTCAAATATCATACGGTCTTGCTTTGCACTGTATTATTGTGCCTATTTATCAGTACAAAGGTGCTGGCAAAAAACAATATGGAAGGTGTACGTGTATGGCCTTCACCTGAAAGCACGCGTGTGGTTTTTGATATGTCGTCGAAGCCAGACTTTAGCTACTTTATGCTGAAAAACCCTTTGCGGTTGGTTATTGATTTACAAAATACACAGCAAGCTAAATATTTACCCAGTGTGCCCAAAAAGCATAATTTGATCAGTAAATTGAGATACAGTAAACCTAAAAAGAAAAATAGTACGCGGGTTGTATTTGAATTAACTGGGGCGATAAAGCCAGTGGTATTTGCCCTAGCACCAACTGGGCCTTACAAAAACCGCTTAGTCGTTGATTTATATTCTAGAAAGCAAAAATCATTTTCAGTTGATAAAAGTACAGCTAAAAAACGGACACGCACTGCAGACAGAGATATTATTATTGCAATTGATGCAGGGCACGGTGGAGAAGACCCTGGTTCAATCGGGCCTGCAGGTACGTATGAAAAGAATATCACTCTACAGATAGCGAAGCGAGTCGCACGCCTGGTTGATAAAGAACCTGGAATGAAAGCGCGTTTAATTCGTACTGGAGACTACTATTTAAAGCTTAATACGCGCACGGCACATGCACGAAAAAAACGCGCTGACTTTTTTGTTTCTATACATGCAGATGCATTTTCAAGTCCAGGCCCAAACGGTACTTCAGTGTGGGTTTTATCACTGCGTCGAGCTAACTCTGAAATAGGTAAGTGGTTAGAAGATAAGGAAAAACACTCACAGTTGTTGGGGGGGGCGGCCGATTTAATTAAAGACACTGCCAATGAAAAGTATTTAGCGAAAGCATTGTTAGATATGTCGATGGATCACTCTATGAAAACGGCATTTCAAGTCGCTGATGAGGTCGTTAAAGAGCTTAAAAGTGTGTCTAAGTTACATAAAAAGCGACCTCAAGCTGCAAACTTTGGGGTGTTAAAATCTCCAGACATACCTTCGATATTGGTTGAAACTGGCTTTATCTCTAATCCAAAAGAAGAACGAAAGTTGAATACTGCGCAACATCAGCAGCGACTGGCACAGGCGATTTTTTACTCCATCAGAAATTATTATAAGCGCAATCCACCGGATGACTCTTTATTCGCCAGTTTAAAAAATACTAAAACACTGAGACATAAAGTGAAAAGTGGTGAGTCGCTGAGTGTACTTGCAAGCCGTTACGGTACGACCATTTCAGCACTAAAAAAGCATAACCAGTTAAAGAAGAATACCCTTTACATTGGCCAAATTCTTATGATCCCAAAAGCCTAGCATATGAGCATTGAAATATTACCTGCACGTCTCGCTAACCAGATAGCCGCTGGTGAGGTGGTTGAGCGCCCAGCCTCGGTTGTCAAAGAGCTGGTAGAAAATAGTATTGATGCAGGTGCAACAAAGATCCACATTGATATAGAGCGCGGTGGGCATAAGCTAATTCGTATTCGTGATAACGGCAAAGGGATAGCAAAAGACGAACTCACTTTGGCGTTATCTCGACATGCAACGAGTAAGTTAAAGAGCTTGGATGATTTGGAATGTATTTCATCATTGGGGTTTAGGGGGGAAGCATTGGCCTCAATTAGCTCTGTGTCTCGGTTAACATTAAGTTCAAAGCCTGCAATACAAGAAACAGCATGGCAAGCTTTTGCTGAAGGGCGAGATATGGCGGTTCAGGTGCAGCCGACAGCACATCCTGATGGCACGACGATTGAAGTGAAAGATCTGTTTTTTAATACGCCAGCACGTCGCAAGTTTTTACGAACAGAGAAAACGGAGTTCAGTCATATTGATGAGCTATTAAAGCGTATTGCACTGAGTCGCTTTGATATTGCATTAACTTTGACGCACAATAAAAAAGTAGTGCGTCAATATCGAGCCCGCGAGTCCACACATGGTGTAAAGCGGGTTGCGCAGGTTGCCGGAAAAGAATTTGAGCAGTTTGCTGCATTTATAGAGTCAGGGACTGATGGCCTAAAGCTCTATGGCTGGGTGTTGCCGATTGGCAATACCAATAGCATACAATATAGCTATGTTAATGGGCGAATGATGCGAGACAAGTTAGTTTTGCATGCGATTCGACAAGCTTTTGAAGAAGCTGCAGGAGAACAGGCTTTACCGGGCTTTGTGGTGTACGTTGAGATAGACCCGCGTCAGGTTGACGTGAATGTGCATCCAGCCAAACATGAGGTCCGTTTTCACCAAGCGCGGTTAGTGCATGATTTTATTGTGCAAGCTATTAAGCAAGTTGTATTACCCGCGGATCTGATCACGCCTATAGAAGGGGAATTAGATGTATCGGGTGATGAGGCACGTGCTATGCAAATGCACCAACAACAAGATGAACAACATCAAACGTACCGCAGCTCGCTCCAAACTATTAATGAAACGAATACCGACTATACGGCTCTTGTTGGCAGTTATGATCCAAAAGAGAGTAACACAAGGGAGCAGGGCTCTGCAGGTGGTTATAATGCCAATAGTCGCCTAGGGACCACAGAAAACAGCGGTGGATCGGGTTTTAGTACTCACTCTACGCAGCCGCACAATTCTCGTAAATATAATGCAAATCAGATTTATCAGGGGTTGTCTCATCAGCAAGCCAGCCATTTTGATAATGTTGTTGAGGTGGCAGAGCCTACGGTCAACTCAGTTCAGCAAGTTTCTTGGTTGAGTATTCCTAATGGTGCTGTGTTAATTAAGCGTGATGGTGATATATATATTTCACACTTTGAATATGCTCTAACCACTTACTGGCAAAAAGTTATAGAGCAGGATGCTGCTTTACTGGGTAAAGCATTGCTATTGCCTGTTAGAGTTAATCTAGAGAAAGCAGACTTAACACTGTTACATGACCAAAGTTCGTGGTTAACTTTATTGGGCTTTGAAATTTCATTGTTTGAGCAATATGCAATGATAAAAAAAATGCCTATGAGCTTGTACAGTATTGATGTCGCAAAATTTATGACAGCTCTGTTGGCGGGGTGCAGTATAAATCCGGATTCATTAGAACATTGGCTAAAGTGGCTCAATAGCCATACACCTAAACGTTATTTTGCATCGGAGCATTTTGCAAAAATTCAGCCAGCAGTAGAAAAAAATACCGAATGTTTGGCGCGCATTCAGGAAAAAGCAGTTAAAATAGAAAACAGTATATTTTTGAAGTTATTACAGCAAGAGTCTGAGAGTGAATAATTTACCCGTTATAACCTTAATGGGCCCCACTGCCGCTGGAAAAACGGCATTGGCCATTGAGTTATGCCAACATTTAGATACACAAGTTATTAGCGTTGATTCTGCTTTGGTATATAAAGGCATGAACATAGGCACAGCTAAACCTGATGCAGAGGAGTTATCACTTGCGCCACATCATCTAATTGATATGTTAGATCCGCTTGAAACCTATTCGGTGGCTGATTTTCGTCGTGATGCGATTGAAAAAATTGAACAGTTACACCAACAAGGAAAAGTGCCCATTTTGGTGGGAGGAACGATGATGTATTTTAAAGGTTTAATTGAAGGGCTATCTCCTTTGCCGGAAGCTGATGCTACAATACGTCAAGAGTTAGAAGCACAAGCACAGCGAATCGGTTGGGCTGGTTTGCATGAGCAACTTGCAACGGTTGACCCTGATGCAGCAGCAAAAATCAGTGAAAATGATTCTCAGCGTATCAATCGAGCTCTTGAAGTATATCGTTTGACAGGTCAAACTATGACTGTTTTGCAGCAGCAAAAGCAGCCTCTTTTACCTTATCACTTCCACCAATTTGCTATTGCGCCCACAGATCGTAAAGTATTACACGATCGTATTGAAAAAAGATTTAATATAATGTTAGATCAGGGGTTTAAAAATGAAGTTTCGGCCTTATATCAGCGGGGAGACTTACATCCAGATTTACCGTCGATACGGTGTGTAGGGTATCGACAAATGTGGGAACATTTAGCGGGAAACTGCGATCATGACGAAATGGTATTCAAAGGGATTGCGGCAACCAGACAACTTGCGAAGCGTCAGCTTACTTGGTTAAGAAGCTGGCCGGATGTGAATTGGTTAGAGACTGATGATCAAGAAAACTTGCAACGCGTATTAACTTCGCTAAGCTAATAGTAGTTGTTAAATCAATCTGTTCCGATTTGATGACAGCGAAATTATAATAACACCTAGAACGAAGGAAAAGAAAATGGCAAAAGGCCAATCGTTACAAGACCCATTTTTGAATGTCTTACGTCGTGAGCGCATTCCTGTTTCAATTTTTTTAGTTAACGGCATTAAATTACAGGGTAAAATTCAATCGTTTGACCAGTTTGTAATTTTGCTTGAAAACACAGTAAACCAGATGGTTTATAAGCACGCTATTTCTACTGTTGTGCCTGCGCGCGCAGTAAATTTTCAAAGTGCGCAAGGCAATGACGTTGCTGAGCAAAGCGATGAAGGTAGCTATCAATAAAAACTAGGAGCGTAATGCTTGTTTGACCGTTATGAAGCCGGCGAACAGGCAGTTTTAGTCCATATCGAGTTTCCAAATGAAGGAGATCGTGAAGATCTTCATGAGCTGGAAATGTTGGTATCTTCTGCTGGTGTTAGTAGTTTGGCGGTTGTGCAAGGCAGCCGTCAATCACCGCATGCCAAGCTATTCGTCGGTACGGGTAAAGCAGAAGAAATAGCTGAAACTGTCAAAATCCACAATGCAGATGTCATCATATTTAATCACCAACTCAGCCCTTCGCAAGAGCGCAATTTAGAACGTATCTGCCAGTGTCGAGTATTAGATAGAACGACGTTGATTTTAGATATATTCGCCCAACGTGCAAGAACGCACGAAGGAAAGTTACAAGTTGAGCTTGCTCAACTGCGCCATGTGTCTACTCGATTGATCCGAGGTTGGACGCATTTAGAGCGCCAAAAAGGTGGTATTGGGTTACGAGGACCAGGTGAAACGCAGTTAGAAACTGACCGTCGTCTACTGCGAGAGCGTATAAAGAGTATTCGCAAACGGTTAGATAAGGTTGCACTTGTACGAGAGCAAGGGCGACGTGCGAGAGCTCGCAACGAGGTACCTACTGTATCGCTAGTTGGGTATACCAACGCTGGAAAGTCGACACTCTTTAACCATATTACTAATGCTGATGTGTATGCAGCAGATCAATTATTTGCAACACTTGATCCCACATTAAGAAAGTTGCATATAGACGATATTGGGCCTGTGATCTTAGCTGATACAGTAGGCTTTATTCGCCATTTACCTCATGATTTGGTGGCGGCTTTTAAAGCAACGTTAACAGAAACACGAGAAGCTGATTTACAAATTCATGTGATTGATACGGCGGATAGTAGAAGAAAAGAGAATATAGAAGAGGTACAATCGGTGTTAACTGAAATTGAGGCAGATGATATTCCTCAGTTATTAGTGTACAACAAAATCGATTTATTAGACGAAGTAAGACCTCGTATTGACCGTAACGACGAAGGAATGCCAATTCGTGTGTGGTTATCCGCACATAGCGGTGCGGGTGTTGAGCTACTCAGTGATGCTATTTCTGAATTACTGGCGAAAAAGATATTCTCAGAGAGTCTATGTATTCCGCCAAGTTTTGGACGTCTACGAGGGGCGTTGTTTAACCTGAGTGCAGTGCAGCAAGAAAGTTATGACGAGCAGGGTAATTGGCTAATTGACGTCAGAGTGCCTCATGTCGACTGGGAAAAGCTAAAGAAAGAACAAGGCTCAGAAATAGAAAGTTTTATTATAAAATAAAATTTTCACAATAAATTACAGTTTTTCGCGCATTTTTGTATGAGATGCGTTCTATATTTGTTAGATTTATCTTAATTCATTTTAATTACAATGGAGTATAGCTATGGCCTGGAATGAACCGGGTAATAATGGCAATGATAACGACCCATGGAAAAACAAAAACCGTGGTGGACGAGATCAAGGCCCACCTGATCTAGATGAAGTATTCCGTAAGTTCAGTAACAAGTTTGGCGGTTTGTTCGGCGGTAAATCCGGCGGCGGTGGCAATGGTGGCATCGGTGGTGCTGGTATTACATTTGTATTGCTTATCGCAGCTGTTGTTTGGGCTTTAAGTGGTATTTATACCGTTAAAGAAGCTGAGCGCGGCATCGTATTACAGTTCGGTAAATTTGACCGTATTGCTGAGCCAGGTTTACGTTGGAAAATGACGTTTATTGAGCGTGTCATTCCAATTAATATCGAAGCCGTTCGTTCGTTATCAGCATCAGGCTTTATGCTCACTGAAGATGAAAATGTGGTCAGCGTTGAATTTGAAGTGCAATACCGTGTTATGGATCCAACACTATACAAGTTTAGTGTGACGGATGCCGATCACAGTTTGCAGCAATCTCTTGATAGTGCTTTACGATATGTTGTGGGTCACTCACGCATGGACCAAGTACTAACAACAGGGCGTGAATTAGTTCGTCAGCGTACTTGGGATGAACTTAACAAAATTATCGAACCTTACAATTTAGGTATTTTGGTAACTGATGTGAACTTTAAAGATTCGCGTCCACCATCAGAAGTAAAAGATGCGTTTGATGATGCGATTGCAGCACAAGAAGATGAAGAGCGCTTCATCCGTGAAGCTGAAGCATATGCGCGTGAGATTGAGCCAAGTGCACGTGGTCGAGTTACACGAATGACTCAAGAAGCGGAAGGTTACCGAGAGCGTATTACATTAGAAGCTCAAGGTGAGGTTGCACGATTTGAGAAACTATTACCAGAATATTTTGCGGCGAAAGAAGTAACGCGTCAGCGTTTATATATAGATGCAATGGAAGAGGTATTAGGGCGCAGCACTAAGGTGTTAGTTGATGTTGAAGGCTCAAATAATATGATGTATTTACCGCTTGATAAAATCATGAATCAGTCTTCAGGTGGCACACCGATGACCTTACCTAACCAAAATGATATTAATCAGCTTCGTAAGACGCTAGGTCAATCACGTAATAGCACAGTGAATAGCAGTAATGATCGCTATACACAAGACAGATTTAACAGCGGGAGGTAATTGCAATGAAAAACTTTAGTGTTGTGCTACTACTAGCCGCAGTCGTGATGTCTTTTTCATCTGTGTTTGTTGTCACAGAAGGTCAACGTGCGATTGTTTTGCTATTTAGTAAAGTACAAAAAGATAGTAATGACGATGCTGTTGTATATGGACCCGGTTTACACTTAAAAATTCCATTTTTTAGCCAAGTTCGTCGCTTAGATGCACGTATTCAAACACTTGATGGTGCGCCTGATAGATTTGTAACCAGTGAAAAGAAAGATTTGATTGTTGACTCTTTCGTAAAATGGCGTGTTAATGATTTTAGTTCGTTTTATTTACGTGCACGTGGAGATAAGGCATATGCTGAAACACTCCTTAAGCAAAAAGTGAATAATGGACTGAGAACAAACTTTGGTTCGCGTACCATTCGTGAAATTGTATCAGGTGAACGAAGTGAGTTAATGGCTGAAGCGCTGGTACAAGCATCAGAAAGTGCGCAGGAGCTTGGTATTGAAGTATTAGATGTTCGTGTTAAGCAAATTAACTTACCTAATGAAGTGAGTAACTCAATTTATCAACGTATGCGCGCTGAGCGTACCGCTGTGGCGAAAGAGCACCGTTCTGAAGGTCAAGAGAAGGCTGAGACTATTCGCGCTGAAGTAGACCGCAGAGTGACGGTTATGTTGGCTGATGCTGAACGTAATGCGCGTGGTGTTCGAGGTGAAGGTGATGCAACAGCTGCAAAGATTTATGCAGATGCGTATAACAAAGATCCTGAGTTCTTTAGTTTTGTTCGTTCACTGGAAGCGTACAAAAACACTTTTAAAGACAAAAATGATGTAATGGTATTATCGCCTAAAAGCGATTTCTTCAATTACATGAAAGGCGCAAACGCACAGTAGTGGTTGTAGGCCTTTGTAAAAAAGCTCTGAGAATTCAGAGCTTTTTTTGTTTTTAATTCAATGGCTTTTGATAATAAAAAATTGAATGAGGAAAAAATAATCTAAACAAGGTGATCTTGACCATGGTTTTCTGGTAAAATCTGCGCCTAATTTTTTCTAAGTGATTTTGCAATGGGTAAAAACGTCGTTGTATTAGGCACCCAATGGGGTGACGAAGGTAAAGGTAAGGTTGTTGACTTACTGACAGATAAAGCTTCTCTTGTTGTACGTTATCAAGGTGGTCATAACGCTGGCCATACATTGGTAATTAACGGTGAAAAAACCGTTCTACACTTAATCCCTTCAGGTGTGTTACGTGAAAACGTGCAGTGCGTGATCGGCAATGGTGTGGTTTTAGCGCCAGATGCGCTAATGAGAGAAATTGGCATGCTAGAAGAGCGTGGCGTACCAGTACGTGAACGTTTGTTGATCAGTGAAGCTTGTCCTCTTATTTTGCCTTACCATGTAGCTTTAGACCAAGCACGTGAGCTTGCTCGCGGCGAGAAAGCAATTGGTACAACTGGTCGTGGCATCGGCCCTGCATATGAAGACAAAGTTGCACGTCGTGGGTTACGCGTTGGTGATTTATTCAACCCAGAGCAATTTGCAAATAAGCTTAAAGAAGTTCTTGAGTACCATAACTTCGCACTTGTTAATTACTACAAAGTTGACGCAGTAGACTTCCAAAAGACGTATGACGAAGCAATGGCTGTTGCTGATATTCTGAAATCAATGGTTGTTGATGTTACAGAACTACTGGATCAAAAGCGTGCCGCAGGTGAACACATCTTATTTGAAGGTGCACAGGGTACGTTACTAGATATCGATCATGGTACATACCCCTATGTAACGTCTTCGAATACTACTGCTGGTGGTGTTGCAACAGGTGCTGGTTTTGGTCCATTAAACTTAGATTACGTACTTGGTATTGTTAAAGCATATACAACACGTGTAGGCTCTGGTCCTTTCCCAACTGAACTATACGACGGCTTAGACAAGCAAGACCCAGTAGGCAAGCACTTAGGAGATAAAGGCCATGAGTTCGGTGCGACAACAGGTCGTTTGCGCCGTACCGGTTGGTTTGATGCTGTTGCGATGCGTCGTGCGATTCAAATCAATAGTATCACAGGCTTTTGTTTAACCAAGTTAGATGTCTTAGATGGCTTAGAAACAATTAAGATCTGTACTGGGTATCAGTTAGAAGATGGAACGGTAACAAATATCACCCCATTGGCTGCTGAAGGTTACGAAAAAGTAACGCCAGTTTATGAAGAAATGTCTGGTTGGACTGAAAATACATTCGGTGCAACGTCAGTTGAACAGCTTCCAGAAGCAGCTGTTAACTATGTTAAGCGCTTAGAAGAAATTACTGGTGTGCCAATTGATATTATTTCAACTGGCCCAGATCGCGTAGAAACGATGGTTTTACGTAACCCATTTGGCGAGTAAACTCGATCAAATTAAAAAAAAGCTGCAATTGCAGCTTTTTTTATGCCTAAAATTTGATTATTGGTATAGTCTTTGTATAGATATGAGAGTGTGATATTGACCTCAAGGTGCTTATGTTGAAAAAGTGGTGTAGTGTTGGTTTTTTGCTCTGTTGGCAAGTCTATTCCGCGCAGGAGCCGATTGAAGCCGTTCCCTTGTATAATCAGGCTGAGTTAATTGAGCTCATAAAGCAAAACACGCATTTAGAGCGGGTGAAGGCTGATGAATGTCAATTGGTTCAAGATATTGAAGCCAGAGCAGAGATAATGGCGTTACCGTCATATCAATTTTTATATGGGGATATGTTAGCGTATGCGGTTTGTGTAGAACGTGATGTAGAGCTAGGGTTATATTATATGCGAAGTGCTGCTGAGCAGGGCCTAGCGTCGGCACTTGAGCAACTAGGTCGATATTATGATGTCGGGCAGTTGGTGCAAGCAGATAAAGCGATGGCGATAACCTATTTACGTGAAGCCGCAGCACAAGGCAATTTAAAAGCCCAGCTACGTTTAGTTGGTTTATTTAATAACGGGCATGGTAGCCCGAGAGATTATGAAGATGCTTATCGATGGTTATTTCATTCTGCCGTTGCGGATAAAAAACAACATAAACAAATAGAGCATGCTTTAAGCAAGCTCGCAGAGCGTATGCCACTAAGTGTTATACGCCGTGCACGACTGCCGTTGTAACTTATTTAACCTCAGCTCTGGATAAGCGAACTTGCCCAATAAAGCTATTTTTCTCACTCTCGCGTTGCTTTTATGTAGTAACAGCCCGCTATGACTGCATAAAAGCGCCTTGATATTGAGCAAAATATCATCATTAGATTGTACGTAAGTTTGTTTTCAAAACATTTTCTATTCCAAAACCCTTACCCAAACCTGAGGTTATTTAACTGGCTATGAGAAAGTTGTCATAGCCATACTGGCTGCGTTTCTTAGCCTTCTACGTGTGCTTGCTAAGAAGGCTCTTTATTGAGAGTTGTATCTTTTAAAACAGTCATTTTAGGGGGTTGCAAGGCGACGATCTTTTCACCTTCTTCAGGCTGCTTTAGCATACCAATAACAAAAGGCCTAATGAGCAGAGGGCTATCTTCTTTACTGCGCTCAGATATAATAAACAGTGGGATGGCTTCTTTATTTACATCGAGATACTGTTGCCACGTAAATTCTTCTGATAGGCGGGTTGCACTTACTTTCCCCCCTTTGGCTATTAAACTGCTTAAACGCGCATAATTACCTTGCTCTCCAAACAATATCTGCCGGGATAAAAAGGTTGCACTATCTTTGTTTGCTTTGGCGTGGTTGGTTGAGGAGCGCAATGAAAATACACTTTGCTCATTTAATAAATGCGAGAAGTATTGCACCCCTAACGCGTTGTGATGACGATTTGGTGAAAGTGCTATCACTGATCTCAGTTGAGTGAGCGGTAAGTAACGCTCCGCGTGTTCAGACTGAGGGTTTCCATAATAACAAGGTAAGCCATCCATACGTGCCATTTTACAATTTTCCCATGCTGGGTCTGATAAGTGAACGTCAATATTTTGGTCTTTTAAACCACAAGCAATAGCTCTAGCGACGTGATTAGCCCCAATTATGAGTAATGTATTTGGACTGGGTTGACGCACACCCAATAATTTAGCAAGTGGGGTGGCCGTTAAGCTCTGCAGTACCACAGTGACAATGATCACGGTGAATATAAGAGGGACTATTTTATTAGCATCTGCAATACCTGATTCAAACATACTGATTGCGAAGACGGAACCCACTGCCGCTGCGACTATTCCTCTAGGAGCTATCCAAGATAATAGGAGTCGAGACTTAAATGGCAAATCACTATTGAAGGTTGAGATAGCAATACAGATAGGCCTTGCGACAAAGAGTACGATGGCGAGAAAAATGAAAATATTGATATCGAGTAACATCAAATCGTTGATTTGAAGGCGCGCAGCGAGCAAGATAAATAAACTCGAAATCAGGATCATTGATAGATCCTCTTTAAACTCAAGGACTGAATCAATTTCCAAATCATCCTGATTGGCAAGCCAAATACCAAAGACCGTGACAGCTAATAAACCGGACTCATGACTTAAAATGTTAGAAAATGAAAAGCTAAATAGCACCAATGCGAGGATCCCGAACTTATGAAGTTCATATGGGAGCCATTCACGTCTGATCAATAAACTTGTTAGCCAGCCACTAACAACGCCGACACTCATCCCCACACCTAACGTGGTAAAAAGGGCAATTATGGTATGGCTTAACACTTCGCCTTTGCCTACAAAGCTAACTGCTTCAAACACTAATACGGCAAATAGCGCCCCTATGGGATCTATAACGATCCCTTCCCAGCGTAATACTCGGTCAATGTCTTGTGTCGGGCGCATTGCGTTAAGCATTGGCGCAATAACGGTTGGCCCAGTAACCACGAGTACAGCGCCTAACACTGCTGCGACTCGCCAGTCTAAATTAAGGATAAAGTAACCACTGAGAGCAATAGTGACAAAAGTTGCGAGCATGCCTATAGAGCACAAGTTACGTACTATTTTTCCAATACCTTTCAGTTCTCTAAAATGCAGTGTTAAAGATCCTTCAAATAAGATCACAGCAACAGACAATGAAACAATGGGAAATAATAAGTCCCCCAATAAGTCATCAGGGCTTAGCTGGCCAGAAATTGGGCCGAGAAGGAGTCCAACAAGTAGTAAAAACAGGATGGCTGGCACTTTGAAGACCCACGCAAGCCATTGCGCAAAAACAGAAAATAAGGCAATTCCAGCAATGTAAATAGCTGACATAGCGTCTCCGGCTGATCATAGTGTCAGCAAAATTTAACGGACAACTCGCTTGTGGTTGTCGCATAATTAAGGTGAGAGAAAGCAATTTAGTATTGCGTTTTCAAACTACGTATTCACTTTAACAATAGACTGTTTAATGATCCTTTACCGTGAAAATTACTGTGAATATATGACATTTCAACGGTGCCTGTTTTGAATTATTTTTACGGCTAATTATTAAGTATTCGATGGCTGTGCTGAATTAAGCGTTACGTGATGCGTATTGGAATGTCTGCGGGAGAATTTTTTGTTATTTAATGCAAGGGCGTGCTAGCCGCAGTCAACTTATAGTTTGATATGGGGCTGGGCTAAAATCAAAAACGTATGAAGTATAAGGCACGTTAATACTTAAGATTGGATAACGCTATTTAAAGCGAATAGATAGCTCAATCAGAAGAAAAATGAGTGATTAACACTTAAAATAAAGATACGGAAAGTGGTGGAGCTAAGCAGGATCGAACTGCTGACCTCCTGCGTGCAAGGCAGGCGCTCTCCCAGCTGAGCTATAGCCCCACATTCCGTCAAAAGACGAGCCAAAATTTATAGTTTTTCTCCTCAAGAGTCAAGTATTTTCGATATTAAAAAATTAACAATTTTAATGCTGCCTTTGTTAGACTGGCTATACAGTTTAAGAGGGTAGAATATTTTGATTAAAAGCCTAGCCGTTATTTTTCCTAGCGTATTATTTATGCTGGGGTGTAGTAGTACCCCAAAACCAAGCTATGAAATCGAAAAACAAGTGCTGCATACAAAAAAGTCTGAGCAAGGAGCTGAGCTCTTTGTATTTATTGTGACAGTATTACCCACCCCAATGATGAAAGTGGATAGTCGCAAAGCAATGACGCGCAGTGAGCTCAAGCGTTTCTCTGAATATGAACGCGTTGAAGATTCTCCAGAGTTAAAATTGGCTTTAGAAGAAGAGGCTGTCACGCTTTTAGAAAAAAAACTGGATGAAACTACGTATTGTCCGCAAGGCTATAAAGTGAGCCAAGTTTTTTGGCGACAAAGGAGCGTACAATTGCGGGGTGAGTGCTCATGACGCCTCAACAGCTTAAGCTCAAAGCCGTACTAGAAACGCTAAGAATCACATTCAAAAGTTACGAACATCCACCTTTACCTACTTGTACCGAAGCGCAAAAACTCGGACTTAAACGCAGTGGTGTCCAGATCAAAAACCTGTTTTTACGAGATAATCGAGGAAAGAGGCATATTTTGTGCCTGACCCGTGCTCATTTACAAGTTGATTTAAAGGCCTTATCTACACAGCAAAAGCTATCCCGTTTGGGGTTCGCTTCTACGGAGCGTTTAGATAAGTATTTAGGGGTTAAGCCAGGTTGTGTATCTGCTCTTGCGTTAGTAAATGATGATAAAAGAGCGGTTGAACTGTGGCTAGATAGTGGTTTATTGAACGAATTAGAGTGGCAGTGTCATCCGTTTGAAAACGATAAAACCTGGGTATTACAGCAACATGATCTTTATACTTTTTGGCGACAAACAGGGCATTACCCGCGCATAGTTGACATCCCATGTTTATAATTCTTCGCGACTAAAACCAGGCCGACTAAGCTTACGAGCAATAAACTGATGATAAAGGCTGTATAGCCATGGTGTTGCATGATAAGCCCTGGAATGTAAGAGCCAAGTGCGCCACCACTGTAATAAAATGAGACGTAGGCGCCATTTGTTATAGAAGTCGGCGCTTTGCTTAATTGATTTACTAATGGCGCTGCTGTCGAATGTATCATGAACATACAAGCACAAAAGAGCGTAAATATAACGACAAAGAAGTTTAAGTTACTAACTGATAAGAGTGCAATACTGATGCTATATGTCAAAAATACCGCGCTTAAGAATATCCAGTTGTTAGTGATGTAGCGTCGAAAAGTGGGCGTGGACAGTGATAAAATGGCGCCGACTAAGTAGCTGGTGTAAACCCACCCAATCATTTTATTATCAATGATATGAAAGCGTGTTTGCAAGATAAAGGGCAAATAGTTCAGTAATCCTGAAAAGCAAAAGAACATACAAAACACCGCACAATAAAGTCTGAATAATCGTGTTTCTTTCAGTGGACGTAAATAGTCTTTAGGTGAGCTTGGTACGGTATGCTTACTCGGACTGAATTTACTTGACGGAGTCGTGATAGCTAATGCTAAAACCACAAGCATCACTGCAATAAAATAATAAAAGCTTTGCCAAGTAAAAAAGGCGGCGAAATTTGCTGAAAGTACCCGACCTAAATATCCTCCCATAATTGAACTTGCGATATACCGCGTCATATTCTTATGTAAGGTCTGGCTTTGATATTGTTGGCCGATGTAAGTTGTCATGGCTGTTAACGCGGCGGGTAAGATCAAACCTTGTATAAAACGTGTGGCTAGCAGCAACTCAAAGTTGGGCATATGAACAAAGATGATACAGGTGATCGCAAGTAAGAACATGGCATATTTTAAAATCCGTAACGGGTTAAATCGAGTAAATAAAATGCCATAACAAATTGGCGCGATTGCAAGTGGCAGCATAGTCGCAGACATCAAGCTGCCACTGCTGGCTGGGCTGACGTTGTATTGCGTTGCCAATACCATCAACAAAGGCTGCGGTGCATACAAGACAAAAAATGTAAAAAGAGAGCAGCTAAGTAATAGCATTAAAGGCATGAAACAACTCAATATCAGTATTAAATAAGTGGGTGATAAATTTTATTAATTTTATTCTTCATCATAACTTTAAATTTTTTAGATACAAATAACTTGCGCTAAGTCATGGTGCCTGCTGATGAACTTGCTAAATTACTGTTTGTGCCTTTCCTGGTAAATAAGCCACAGAAATGTGTGTTTTCTATCTGGTGAAAAAAATCAACTAGGTTAAAATATAGCGCATTATATTTTCATGGAGCACTGCATTATGGGTTCATTACAAGACCAGCTTTTGAAAGCAGGATTAACATCGGAACATAAAGCCAAAGTGGCTAAATCTGAAAAGCGTAAAGCGCAGAAGAAAAAGAAAAAAGGTGCCACGAGCGATCCGAGTGATTTACAAAAGCACATTGCGCAAACTAAATTAGAGCAGCAGAAAAAAGCCGAAGAGCAGAATCAAGCGAAAAAAGCTGAGCTTAAAGAGCGTGAGCAAGTGGCTCGCGTTAAACAAATTCTAGAGCATCACAATCAGGATGAGATCCGTGGGGAACTCACTTTCAATTTTACATATAACAATAAAGTAAAAGAATTAGATGTGGATGAGCCCACGAAGAACGCTTTATCTAAAGGTCGCTTAGCGATTTGTGTACTGGAAGGTCAGTTTTTTGTGCTTCAAGATGAGCCGGCAAGAAAGGTCGCAGAGGTGGATGAGAAGTACATCGTGTTCCACGTTGAAGATGATAGCCAAGGGCCAGATGAAAATGACCCATATGCAGACTATGAGATCCCAGACGATTTAGTGTGGTAAGACGAAAAATAGTGACTGAATGTGGCTGGTAAGATTGTTTTTCTCTGCGCCAGCTATCGTTGGTATGGATACACTCATTGCGATCTTTGAAGCGAGTAAGTGCGTATGTGTAGTGAAAGTAATTGGTCTACACTATAAAAGATTTATCCGTTTATTTAAAAAAAGAGTAAAGTTATGAGCAAGATAAAACACGTAATAATGGGAGTCGGGTTAGCGCTTTCCACGATGGGAGCAACGGCAGTGAACGCTGCGGATGGTGCTGCACTTTATACCGCTAAGATGTGTCAAACATGCCATGGTGCTGAAGGTAAAGCGCCTATAATGGCACTGTACCCGAAATTAAATGGTCAGAACAAAGAGTATTTAGCGGCTCAGATGAAAGATATTAAATCTGGTAAACGTAATAATGGTATGTCGATGGCAATGAAAGCCATGGTAGCCAACGTGTCAGATGCTGAAATTGACGCCATTGCAGAGTATTTATCCAAAGTTAAATAACGCATTATTTGAGTCAAATAAAAACCACCGCTTGTCGGTGGTTTTTATTTTTCATTGAACAAACGAGCTGAGTGATTTAGACTTCTAAACATCTATATTGATGGGTGTGTGACCAAGTAAAAAGGAAAGTATATGCTAGAGCTGCCAAAACTTGATTTAAAAGGCAAGGTCAGTGAGCAAGAGTGGCAATTGAGAGTTGATTTAGCTGCATGTTACCGGTTGGTAGAACACATGCGTTGGGGTGATTTAATTTATACCCATATGTCGGCTAGGTTACCCGGTACAGACTATTATCTTGTGAATGCTTTTGGCCTGAGCTTTGACGAAGTTACCGCCTCCAATCTTGTTAAAGTTGACTTGGCTGGTAATATTATCGATGATACGCCATTTGAAATAAACCCCGCTGGATTTACTATTCATAGCGCAATTCACGAGGTTCGTGATGACGCGCACTGCGTTATTCATTTACACACCAAAGAAACGATTGCGGTTGCTAGTAGCGAATGTGGTCTATTACCTTTAAGCCAACATTCGATGTTTTCACTGCCCTCACTGTCTTACCATGGCTACGAAGGTTTAGCCGTAAATGATGATGAGAGGCAGCGTTTACAAGATGACTTGGGAACGACTAATCATATGCTTCTGGTGAATCATGGTGGTTTAACGGTTGGGCCTACGGTAGGTGATGCATTTATGCGTTTTTATGATTTGCAGCGAGCATGTGAAATTCAAGTCGCCATTCAAGCCACCGGGCAACAAGCTGTTCAAGTTCCACAGCCCATCATTGATAATATTTATAAACAAGCAAGCGTGGTACACAGCGGCAGTACAGGTGGGCAGTTAGCCTGGCCAGCCATGTTGAGAAAGGCGTATCGTCTTGATCCTGGTTTTGCTCAATAGGAGTTTACATGAAAGTTAATCGCGTCGAAGTATTTGATATTCACTGTCCAGAACGACCAGCTTGGACCCCCGTTTTTATTCGAATTCATACTGATGAAGGTATTTCCGGTGTGGGTGAAGCGGGTTTAGCTTACGACTTAGGGCATAGCGCTGCTGCCAGTATGATTAAAGAAATGGCGGAAGCGTTTCTGATAGGGCATGACCCATTTCAAACTGAATTGCTTTGGTCTCGTATGCTAAGAGAAAGCTTTTGGGGTCTAGGTGGCGGGCCTGTGGTTTATGCTGCGATGAGTGCAATTGATATTGCCTTATGGGATATAAAGGGTAAGGCACTTAAGTTACCTGTATATCAATTACTTGGTGGTAAAGTAAATCCAGAGCTACGTACTTATGCGTCACAATTACAATTTGATTGGGATGATGAATTTAAAGCGCTTGTTCAACCACAAGAATACGCGGAAGCGGCTTTAAAAGCGATTGCACAAGGGTACGATGCTGTCAAAGTTGACCCAATTATGTATGATAAGGCGGGTAACACTTATTATGACCGCACTAAGCTGATCTCTCGCCAAGAAATGAAATTATACCGCGCGCGTATGCAAGCTATTCGAGAAGCAGTTGGTGATGAAGTAGATATTATTTTTGAATGTCATAGTTTACCTGGCGCGACTTCTGCAATTCAAATTGGAGAGATTGCGCAAGAGTTTGATTGCATGTTCTATGAAGAGCCAGTGAATTACTTAAACCATTCGTTACATGCGAAAGTTGCAGATAAAGTTGCTGTGCCCATTGCTGGTGGTGAGCGCTTGTATAATCGTTGGGGTGTTCGTCCTTACTTTGAAGATCAGAGTATTGATGTATTACAGCCAGATGTGGGATTGTGTGGTGGTTTCACTGAAACTAAGAAAGTGTGTGATTATGCAGATATTTTTGATGTACGCGTACAAGCGCATGTTTGTGGTGGACCAGTTGCAACTGCGGCGTCATTGCATTTAGAAACAGCTATTCCAAATTTTCTTATTCATGAACATCATACTTACGCGATTAAAAAGTGGAACCGTGAGCTATGTATTCAAGATCCTCAACCTGAAAATGGCATCTTCAAAGTATCAGAAGAGCCTGGTATCGGTATCGAGCTAAACGATGAGATTGTTACGCGTTCGCGAAGGGTTGAAATAAAGTAAGCAATAAGGGCCTTTGAGGCCCTATTTATTCGAGCGCTTCACATCTTTAGAAAGTAATGTCGGTGTTTTAAAACCATAAAACTCTTTATACGCCATACCCAGTAATACGGTAATGATACCAACAGCAAAAGAATATTTTAAATATCCTACAATTGAATACGAGTAAAAAAAGAAGGTGATGTCATAGCCTTTGGCATTTCTAAAGTAATTCTCAATTAATGTAAAGAAGCTCATAGCGATAGCAATGATTTGTACCCATGGTAACATGCTATCAGCAAAAGTATATTTTACCTTGGCTACGGGAAAAAGCTTTTTTGATAACTCAACACGGTATGTTAGTGGCACTAGCACAGCTAAGTCTATGGCAAAATGTATGCCGTAAATTATACTATTTTGAACGAGCCTATCACCATGTGATGAGGAAAGTTCGACTAACCCGAGCCCAAAAATGAGAAACTCAAAGAGTGTAGGTAGGAAAATGAGAACGACAATAGTGGCGATATTCACTTCGTCTATTCTAATCGATAAGAATAAGACAAGTAATCCAACTGCCATTAATACACTTATAGAGATCAAGGGGTTGTCTTTTACAATGACCCAAATTACTATTGATACAGCATAAATCAATAGTAACCTATAAAGGTTTTTCTCCGATTTCATTTGCGTTTTTGCTGTATTACTTTTTCTGAATTAGCTTTTATTATCGGTTGCTCTGGATCAAAGATACCAGCGCCTATAACTTTTTTACATGCTTCTAACGATAGTGCTTTCATTTTGATATTCCTTCTGCAAAGTATTTAATTAAAAGATGTATTATCCGTATTTCAATTTATGCCTATACTTTTGGGGTTAGCTATAACTAGAAAAATCGAAACGATATGGTTTGTTACAATTATTTTTAGTTACAATTAAGAATTTAACACTAATTAAACAAAAAAAGAAATGAATTAATTAATTTTTCCTAAAAACTATACATAGCCTTTATACGTGTTGGGTTTTTCTTAAGTTGTTGATTTAAATCATTAAGATTTATATTTTTATGGTTTTGTTAGGCATCGAACTTATCCATTTCTCGCTCTAAGGTCGCTGTGAGTTCTTTAATACTATCAGTTGCTAAGTGTGCTTGCTGCGATACATTTGCGGTTTGTGATGCAGTATCTGAAATGGTTACCACTCGTCTAGCGGTATCTTCACCTGCATCAAGTTGCTCTTTAGCCGCCAATGCAATTTGGTGACTCATTTGAGAAATAGCACCTAAAGAACTTGCTACCCTGCGAAGCTCCTCACTTGCTTCTTTTGACATGGTTACTGTTTTCTCACTGGTTGCAATACTCAAAGATACGGAAGATTTTGCATCCTGTGTGGCCGATTGGAGCTTACCTATCATCGTGTGAATTTCTTCGGTACTTGTTTGTGTTCTTTGGGCAAGTTGTCTGACCTCATCTGCAACAACGGCAAAACCTCGCCCTTGTTCTCCAGCTCGTGCCGCTTCAATTGCAGCATTAAGCGCCAGCAAATTGGTCTGCTCGGCAATGCTTTGTATGACACTCAAAACGTTTGCGATATTATTTACTTCTTCATCAAGAACATGAATATTATTGCCTGCACTGTCAATTTGCTGCTCCAACACCTCTATGGCTTCTGCTGCATTGGAAGTTAATCTGTCTGCATTTTGTCCTTGGTTCTCAGCTTCTTGGACAGACGTTGCAGCTTGTTCTGCATGCTCGACTACGGTATGTGCTGATGCAGTTAGCTCTGTAATGGCTGATGCGACCATTTGTGTTTCCTCACTTAAGCTTTGCGTTAAATGCTCCAATTCGTCAGAGCGCTTTTCACCATCAAAGCTTTGTACTTTTAATGTGTCACTTACCGTGACGATTCCACCCACAACATCTCGTAGGCCTTTTTGCATGTAGTCCATCGCAGACATCATGCTATCAGGGTGCGCGTTTGATGTGTTTATAGGGGAGGTTAAGTTACCCCTTGAAACTTGATTAACGATAGACAACACATCGTTAATCTCGCCCCCTAATTTGTTAGAGAGTCCAATACCAAATTTACTGAGCGCGAATGTGAGTACAACCGCAATAATTAAGGATAAAGATAACAACCACTGTGCGGTTTCCCAGTAGCGTTCATCTACCTCTTTGTAGCTAATTCCGGTGCCAATATACCACCCAAAATTCGCTGTTTTTTGCACTACCGAGGTTAAATCCACGGTTTCACCATCGCGTACAGAGTCCCAATGGTAGGTAATGATTTGATTTGTTTTTCTGCCGACTAAACGTTCGACCATTCTGCCAATGCTTTGCCCTTTGGCATCTTTGAAGTCGTTAAAGCTGGTACCATGAAGTTGCGGGTCGTGAGGGGTAGCAACAAAATTTAAACTATCGTCAACCACATAGACGTACTCAGAGTCATGGTATTTATTATTACGAAGCATCTCAATCGCAAGTTGTTTAGCTTGAGACTTTGACAATTCACCACTTGAAGCATATTGCTCAAATTGCTCGACAATATTGACTGTGGTTTTCATTAATTGATTTATTCGTGCAATATTATCTACTTCACTTGCGTGTCGAAGTGATTGCAAGCCTAAAATAGCAACAATTAGCAGTGAGAGGAAAAATGCTGCAGCGAATAAAATTATTTTAATTCTTAACGTTAATGATGAAAACACAAAATACCCCTTAAAACATGTCAAGTATATTAATTATCACGTTTATTGAAATCATGTAAGTAAGATATAACGTATTTACGGGAAAATGAGATGATATTTACTCATACTCCCGTAATGTAAGACTATTTTGCATTAATTATGTTGATTTCTTCATCTGTCAGTAGCCGATATTCACCTGCTGATAAGGCTTCATCTAGTGCGATACCTGCAATATTTTCTCTATGCAGTTCAACGACTTTATTACCTACAGCGGCAAGCATCCTTTTTACTTGATGATATTTGCCTTCATAAATTGATAAACGCAGGCTGTAGCTGGCGAGTTGTTCAACTATCGCTGGGGCTGTTGGCTGTTTTTCGTTATGCAATTGCACGCCATTTCGAAGCTGTTCGATTGCTTCAGAGGTAATGATATCCTGTGTTTCAACTAGGTACGTTTTGTATTTTTGTTTTTTTGGTGAGGTGATCTTATGAGACCAATCTCCATCATTAGTGAGCAATACCAGCCCGGTTGTATCAATATCTAAACGCCCTGCAACATGAAAATCCTTTAAGTGTGTTTCATCTAATAAATCAAACACAGTCGTGTGTAACTCATCGCTATTTGCGCAAACATATCCAGCTGGCTTGTTTAACATAAAGTACCGTTTACCAAGGTATTTTAATGACTCACCTTGCCATGTAACCTGGTCGTCTAAGGTAATTGAATGATCAAATTTTGTAATGGTTTCGCCGTTAACAGTTACTTTATTTTTTTTGATGCCTGCTTTGACTTTTGTGCGGGGTAATTCAGTAAGATGGCTGACAAATTTGTCGATTCTACACGGAAATTTCATATAAACTCATTGGAAAAGTATAACGTATGTCTCATTATACGTTAGCTACAGGCTCAGTTCAGTTTTTTCGATATATTTGTGGGGTCAAATCATAAATATGAACACTTAATTGGTATTCATCGGTCAATTGTATTTGCAGTTGTTGAAGTAATGCATCGCTTAAGAGTTGTTTTTGCTCTGTTGTTCTGCCCTCAATAATATGTGCTTGAACATGGACAAAGCCACATTTATTGTTCCCTAGTTTAAAGTGCTTAAACTCTATTGTGCGAGATTTTATGGTCGTGGGATCAAATAATTGGGTTGATGCTGCCGTGTCATGTAGTGCATTAAGTAAGTTTATTTCAGAAACGGGTAAGTTATGAGAGTGTTCAATGATCAAATGAGGCATGATGACTTATTGTGTAGTTTATGCGTAAATGCCAAATATACTAAGTAAATTTGAAAGGAAAGCCAAATGGTTAATTATAGAATTTTAGCGCTTTTACTGGGCGTTAGCCTCTTGTCTGCTTGTTCTGATGATGCCGCTAAGGTAAGTTTAGGGTTGTTTACTACGAAAGATGTCGTGGTTTCTGCTCAACAAGACCCATTAGTAACGGGTGTTACCTGTCATATAAGTCACGTAGAAGCAGATCTTGATTTTTCTGATCCCTCAGACATGTCGATCGCATGTCGTCAAACAGGCCCCATTACCGCTGAGCAACTAGCAAAGATCAACTTATCAAAAAGTGGTGAGGTAGTGTTTAAAACGTCGAAAAGTATCTTGTTTAAATCATTGAAAGTGAGACGTATTTTTGATGCACCAACACGAAGCTTAATTTATTTATCATATTCAACAAAAGAGACCAGCGGCAGTCACCATCATGCACTATCAACAGTGCCTTTGTATGGGACGCATGCATGGGAATGGGCAAATAAGGCACAGTAAATTATGTTGACACTCTTTAAATCATCTCCTTTATTAAGCGACTCTGAAGTCGAATGGTTAATCGATACGTTCGTATGGGCATGTGAGCAATTTGATGGTCAGTATTTTATGACTGAAACCCAAATTATTGAACCAACGGGTAAATTTTTTCCAGATCAAGTCAGTAGTGTTGAGCAAATGGCCAGCACCGTGTTTAAACGCGTGAGTCATTATGCTGGTATGCAATCATGGCCAATTAGTGTTGTAAATCCGCAGCAACACATGCAGCAGCAAAGTATGCCTAAGTTTACTTTCGTAGATGAAATTCGTGGCGAGAAAGCCCAATTAGTGAATGCGCCGGCAATTGATATGCAGTTATCTTATAACCCAAATCAAATTAACCAACCACAAGATTTAGTCGCAAGTTTTGCCGGTTCTCTGGCGACGGTAATGATTTATCATCGTGGTATTTTACCGCCTGGAGGCGAAGCGCAAGTTGCTGCAGCGAGTGATGCATTGGCTTGCTTTTTAGGATTCGGCGTCATGATGAGTAATACGGTTTATCAATTTAAAGGGGGATGTGGGTCGTGTTACAACCCCTATGCAAATCGCCAAGCCGCTTTGACTGAACCACAAACGGTCTTTATGCATGCATTAATTTGTCATTTTAAGCCACAGGTAGATGGTAAAAAACATTTAAAACCCCATTTGCGCGGTGTATATAAAAAGGCACAAAAGCAAATTAAGAACTATATAAATGATACGCCAAATCCATTGTTGTTGGCTTTAGAGGAGCAGCGTCATGTTCGTCTATCTTGATGAATTTTTATTAATTGCAGTCGCACACTTTTTTGCTGTAGCGAGCCCTGGACCTGATTTTGCGATTGTGTTGAAACAAAGTGTTCAGCGAGGCCGTACAAATGCTTTGTGGACGAGTGCAGGAGTTGCTTTAGGCATTTTAGTGCATGTCACGTATTGCTTGTTTGGTGTAGCGATTTTATTGTCTCAATTTGAAGCTGCCTTTAATGCATTAAAATATGTTGCGGGTGCCTACTTAGCATATATGGGGATCCTAGCGCTTAGAGCAAAAGCGAATACTGACCCTCAAAGTGTTACCAATGAACAGTCTCAAGCTGAGTCATATGGTTTAGCGTTACGTAGAGGCTTTTTGGTTAATGCGCTTAATCCCAAAGCAACACTGTTCTTTTTATCTCTATTTACCTTGGTTATATCTGCTGATACGCCAAGTGTTGTGCAAGCACTCTACGGTGGTTATATGGCTATTGCAACTTGGCTGTGGTTTTCGTTTTTATCGATTGTCTTATCTAAACAGTCGGTAAGAGCATTTTTTCGTAAAGCAGGGCATTGGTTTGATAGAGGGATTGGTATCATTTTAATTGCCCTGGCAGTTCGAGTAGTCATTTAAGAGGAGCTTAGCGATGAAAGGTATTACCTTTTACAACTTTGCATTTGGCTCTAACATGTCAAGTTTGCGACTGTTTGCACGATTACCGCAAGCGAAAAAGGTGGGGGTTGCTCAGTTGTCAGGTTTTGAACTGAAGTTTTCGATGCTCAGTACCGATGGCTCTGCAAAGTGTAATATTCATCAGACCAGTAACACCCAAGATGTTGTTTTTGGGGTTGTGTATGCGTTGGATGAGCATGAACAAGCCTTACTTGACGAGGTTGAAGGAGCACGTTACGACCGCACAGAAGTCACCGTGCAATTGAGGTCAGGTGGGTATGTGAGTGCGTATTGTTACATTGCCAATACATTCATAACGACACAGCTTCCGTTTGACTGGTATGTTCAGCATGTATATGTCGGGGCATTAGAGCACCACTTCCCAACAAGTTATTTAGCACGTATTAAAGAGCAAGCGTCTGTCATTGATAGGCAAGCTCAGCGCAAAGAAACCGAACTCTCAATCTATACAAAATAAAGAAGTTATTAATAATGAAATACCTTAATACATTGGTCGCTGCGACTTTACTTACTGTGAGCTTAGGCTCATTTGGGGCGGCCCCTGCCGCGAAAGTGAATATTACTGATATTGATGATGCTGTATACGCTGCAATGGCACAATTTAATGTACCAGGTATCGCAATTGCCGTGGTGGAAAATAATCAAGTTGTATTGTCAAAAGGGTACGGTGTAAGAGATTTAGCATCTGGTAAAAAAGTAGATAAAAACACCTTATTTGGCATCGCTTCAAACTCTAAAGCGTTTACTGCTGCTGCGTTAGCGATACTTATTGATGAAGGTAAGTTAAGCTGGAATGACAAGGTTACTAAACATCTTCCTGAATTTCGCTTATATGATGAGTATGCGACAGCTCACATGACTATCAGAGACCTATTGAGCCATCGCAGTGGTTTGGGCTTAGGTGCTGGGGACTTAATGATTTGGCCTGATACGGATAAGTCGGTGCAAGATATTATTAAAGGGCTACAGTACATTCCGCCGTCTTCAAGTTTTCGTAGTGAATATGCATATAATAATTTAATGTTTGTGGTCGCAGGAGAAGTGGTTGCTCGAGTATCTGGTATGAGCTGGAGAGAATTTATCGAGCAGCGGATTTTCAAAACACTCAAAATGGATGGTTCTAGAGCCGGCTTCTCACGTATTGCTAAGCACAATACCAACTGGGCGATTGGTAACATACCTGATAATGGTCAGTTGACGCCATTCTTTGTTAATTACTTAGAAGACTTTCGAGGTGCAGGCGCAATTGCATCTAATGTTGATGATATGAGTAAGTGGTTATTAACTCAACTCGCCTCGGGTAAATCGTTAGCTGGTGAGCAGTTATATAACAGCGAACATCAGGTACAAATGTGGCACCCGCATATCATGCGTCTGACAGAGCCCGCTTCTTTTAATGCATACCGACAGCAATTTAGGGGCTATGGTTTAGGTTGGGCAATTGAAGATTACTTTGGTTATAAAAAAGTGGGCCATGGTGGTGGGATTTTAGGAATGGTTTCACAGGTTGCGATGATCCCAGAGAAGAAGCTGGGAGTCGTGGTACTTTCTAATCAACAGGCTTACCCAGCGTTGACTGCGATAATTCATGAAGTGTTTGAAGATGCACTAGGGCAAACGGACAAAGATTGGGTAACGTTATTAGCAACAGAATACAAAAATGAAAAAGCCAAGCTATATGCCAATGCAGGCATTACACTTCCTATAGAGATCCGAAAAGCTTTTCCAGCACAGTATTACACCGGTACATTAAAAAGTGATTGGTATGGTGATGTTATTATTGAAGAGTTAGTGGGTGAACTGCGTATTGACTTTATGCATACTAAAATGCTCAAAGGTAAATTAGAGCACGTCTCGGGAGACCGTTTTGTGGTGCGATGGGACGAAAGGCTACTTGAGGCAGATGCTTATATTGATTTTGTTTTTGACAAAACCCAGCAAGTAAAGTCAGCCACAATGGAATTTGTGAACCCTGATATTTCAGATTTTAGTTTTGATTTTCATGATCTAAACTTAACCGCTAAATAAAGGCTGAGTGTGTATTCATAACACCAAAGTAGCAAAGTATGCACAGATAAGCTTTGCTACACTCTGTGCACATTCGTTTATTGTGTATGAGTTTTTCAAAAGGATCTAAAATGCGCACTGCTGTGATCAGTCACCCTCATTGTCGCAAGCATAAGATGATCGCCGATCATCCTGAGTGCCCAGCTCGTTTGGATGCCATATCGGATAGGCTTTTGGCATCAGGACTCGATATTGCAGTGACGCAAAAGCAAGCACCCTCCGCTACCCGTGATCATATTGCTTTGGTACATGATCACACCATGATAGATCGTGTGTTGACACAATTACCAGAGCATGGTTTGAAGAACTTAGATGGTGACACCTGGTTATGTTCGGAGTCATTTAAAGCCATAGAACGAGCTGTGGGGGCTGGGATCTTAGCTGTTGATGAAATTTTAGCGGGAAATTTAGATGCTGCGTTTTGCAGTGTGCGCCCGCCTGGACACCATGCTAATCAGCATACATCAGCTGGTTTTTGTATCTTTAATAATGTTGCCATTGCTGCAGCCTATGCCAAACAGCAAGGGGTTGAGCGCATTGCGATCCTTGATATTGATGTGCATCACGGTAATGGCACGCAAGATATTTTTAAATCTGACCCTGCTGTTTTGTTTTGCTCTTTATTTCAATACCCATTTTATCCAAATACTGCTATTGAAAACACCGACTCAGTGTTGAACTCTCCGCTGGCTATTGCCAGTGATGGCAAAGATTTACGTGCACTTTATGAACAGCAGTGGTTGCCTAGGCTTAAGTCATTTTCTCCACAGTTAGTGTTGATCAGTGCTGGGTTTGATGCTCATTTAGAAGATGAAATGGGTAGCCTTAAGTTTGTTGAAACTGACTACCAGTGGTTTACCGAGCAGGTGGCACAGTTTGTTAAAGACTCCGGTGCACTGGGCATTATTTCTTATTTGGAGGGAGGGTACGACTTATCTTCGTTGGGGCGTAGTGCCGTTACGCATATAAAAGCATTGGTCAACGGCTAAATATCTACTAAGCCGCTAAGCTGAGTCTTGAAGTAAATAAAACGCTTGGCAAACATCTGTTATTTCGATCTTTTCTACACAACACTGGCCATCATCAACAAGAGACTGTTGCACTAATTTGGTTAATTCCGTTAGGCATATTTTGATTGGCGCGGATGAGCTTAATACATGGCACTCTCCGCTGTTGTATATGACGAGTATTTTATTAAATTCTTTCTTATCAATACTGTAAAGCGATGCATCTAACATGCTTTGATCCTTAATGTACTCAATATCACCTTGTATTATAAGCAGTAGAGGGTAGTGCTTTATTGTCATTTTTTGTGTTCAATCAAAGTATAAATGGTGAGCAATATTATACTGGCTTGTAGTGCTAGAAAGCGAGGTTTAGCTTATGGAAACTGATAACCGCCAATTACAAGTCAAAGATATATTTTCCAACCAATTAGTGACTGTTGTTCTTTGCTGTTCTATTTTTGTTCTCTTTAAGTGTACTTTTATCGTGGCGCTTAATGTGTGGCCTAGTGATCTAAGCGAATAGTAAGCAGTAAAGAGAGAAGGGCGCTCAAAAGAACCAGAATTGATTGGCTTTTCTACTATGTTACCGGCTGGCTCACATGGAGTAACCATGCTACGCCCCCTCTGCCTTATATAAAAGTCAATCAAACTGCTGCAAAAATGAACCTGAAAGATCAACTGCCCCCTAGTAACTTAGATGAGGCAAAAATGCAGCTAACACAGCTCAAGAACTTAGGTGTGTCAATTGCATTAGATGACTTTGATACAGGCTATTCAGCCTTAAGTTACCTGACAAAATCCCCAATTGATATGTTGAAAATTGATGCCATTTTTTACAAAAACTGGGCTGTCATACTTTACAAGGCTATTTGTTTTGTAAACCTCGGGCTGTCAATGATTGGATGAATTTTTACAACTCAGCAAAGCTCACTTCATAAGAAGTGAATTTACGGATGTTGATCACACCGGTATCGAAAATAAGGTATTGGCCTTTTATACCTTGAAGTACACCACTGACTTCTGGATTTTTATCAAAGTTAAATGAGGTGACCTTACTTGGGAATGTCTCGACTGGAAACGATAAATCGATAACATCT
Source organism: Pseudoalteromonas aurantia (assembly GCF_005886875.1). Taxonomy (GTDB): domain Bacteria; phylum Pseudomonadota; class Gammaproteobacteria; order Enterobacterales; family Alteromonadaceae; genus Pseudoalteromonas; species Pseudoalteromonas aurantia_A. The sequence goes on from NZ_PNBY01000034.1 coordinate 69,377, forward strand.
TCATCGAGCTTTTCAATGGCCGTTGCACCAAATAGTTCTGCAAGTTCATCTAATTTTGCTTGTATCTGGGGGATCAACTGAGCTGCAGCCGCTTTTAAATCAGCGTCAACACTGATCCCTTTTAACATATTACGCCAATTTGTTTTATCAGCAATAAACTCAGCTAAGGCGACTTCAACCAGTCCTGATTGTAATCTGGTTTGTACTTTAAAAATGGGTAATGCTTGTGTTGCTCCCTGATCTATCCAACGTGTTGGGATCTGAGTATGGCGTGTGATACCGACCTTTAAACCCGAAGTATTGGCTAGATAGACATAATGAGGGACAAAGCAGTTATTCTCACCCCATTCCGGTTCTCGACATGTTCCTTGATCATAATGGCAAGTTTCCGGCTTCATGATACACATATCGCAGCTAGCAAGCTTTTTCATACACATGAAGCAGTGGCCTTGAGAGTAGCTCTTTTTGGTTTTTTTACCGCAGTTACTACAAAAGATATTGCCAGTATGCGTCAATGTGATTGTTTTACCCATAAAGTCATTTAAGTTAATGAGTTCATCCCCAACCGGAAGTTGGTATTGGATAGGATTGGTCAGTTGTGCTTTTAATTTACTCAAAGTACCTTGCATCTTTACGCCCCTAAAGATGTTTAAAAAAGTAATATTATCAAAGCGCGCGATGCTGCGCGAATATTCGAAAAGAATTTATGAATATAACAGTGGAAAAAGGCGCAGTACGGTCTGCGCCTTTACGGTAATAAATTGCTTAGTATTTAGCGGCTTTGTCTGCGCTGGGTAATGACGCTTTTATAAAGTCGCGTAACTCCTGATTTGACTTTTCAAGGTCGGCTCGACGTAAATACATCATATGGCCTGAACGATACCCTTTAAAGCTGAGTCTGTCGCGCATTTTTCCGCTTGGGTCGAGTTGCCAAAGGGTGTATTTAGCATCAAAGTAATTGGTTGCTCCGTCGTAATAACCCGCTTGGATCATCACATTCAAATAGGGATTTTGTGCCATCGCTAATCGCAATTGTTCACCCGTCTTATTATTACTGCGGTCCCAAGGATGCACGTTACCAAACATATTGTATTTTACGTCGGTTTTATAATTTAGCTCTTCTCTTAAATAATAGTTAATCGCAGGGGTAAATGAATGTAACCACGATGTAAGCTCTGGCCAGTAATCAGGTCGAGATCCGGCATCTCTTTTATCAATACCTAAGTAGCGAGAATCTAAGCGACCCAATGTATAACCCTTATCACGCAATAGCTCTTTCCAAAACGCTGCATTTGGAATATCAAGGTTGTTTTGTGCAACAAATTCTTCAGATACACCACTGTATTTAGCTACTTGTGTAATGGTGTGTTGTTTTTCTTGTTCGCTAATAAATGCGCCTTTTGCGAGCGCGGGTAAGTATTGATCAATGGTATAGCTTTCAACCTCTTCCAAGACCTCAAGCAAGTCTTTATTTTGTAGCTCGGTGGTGAGGGCTTTGTGATACCAGGCTGCAGCAGCGAAATAAGGGAGTCTATTAGCCGCTTTGACTGGACCATCACGCTTGATACCAATATCGGTTGGCGAGACTAAAATTACCCCGTTAATATACATCCATTGCTGATTTTGCAAAGCATGAGCTAGCCCAGAGACACGGGTTGTGCCATAGCTTTCACCAATGAGAAATTTAGGTGAACGAAAGCGGTTGTGACGATTAACAAAGGTATTTAACCATTCGGCTAAATACGTTACGTCGGCATTTACACCAAAGAACAATTTCTTTTGCTCTGCTTTACTTGGCATTTTGCCATCTTTGTTGGGTAATATTCGTGAGTAACCGGTATTTACTGGGTTCACAAAAACAATATCTGCCACATCAAGTACTGAAAATGGATTATCTTGCAAGCCGTATGGCTGCACTGGGTAGCCTTCTTCGTCAATGTTAAGCACGCGAGGCCCAGTATAGGCAACATGCATCCATACCGAAGCTGAACCTGGACCACCATTAAAAGAAATTAATAACGGGCGTTTACTGTCGTCTTTGATTTTATCTCTTTTGTAATAGGTGTAGTGTAAGGTTGCAATAGGTTGCCCTTGCGCATTCCATACCGGCTGGGTACCCGTATTGACGGTATAACTGATCTTTTGATCATTAATGGTCGCTTTATGCTTGGTGATAACGTGGCTATCAATGTCGATGGCTCTTGCATGCTCGCTGGCACTGGCGCTAGCGCTATAACAGAGCAAGATCAGTATAAATAGCAATATTGTAACGGGTTTCATAATAATCCTATGTTTTGCAATTGATTAATTAAAGAGGAAAATTTTATATAATGCAAAGGATTTGAGTTTAAATGGCGACATGATGAGATTATTGCTTTTAGTGGAAATAGCCTAGGTACACATGCTAAGTTGATTGTAATTTGTAACGTGTTTGTGGTTTTTTTTGTAACAAAAATCGCGTATATTTAATACTTTATTATGTCGTATTAAAGTATTTAGTCGTTTAAATCCTTGAATCGTCCCATTTCTCTTAGTAGTTATAGAGCCTCGTTATCATGCAAAGAGTTTTAATTGTTGAAGACAGTAAAGTGGTACAGCAAGTGCTGCGTCATTTAGCCAGCTTATATTTAGAAGTTGAAATAGACTTTGCGTGGTCTTTAAAAGAAAGTCGAGAATATTTGAGTAAGCATCAATATACATTGGCTTTGGTCGATTTGACGTTACCCGATGCTATGGATGGAGAAGTTGTTCAACATACGCTAAGACAAAATGTACCTACCGTGGTGCTCACGTCAAAAATTGATGAGTACAGCCGTCAGCAAATGTTAGAGCTCGGTGTGGTTGATTATGTTATCAAAGACAACCGTGACTCATATTTATATGCTGTAAAGCTGGTTTCTCGACTGCTGCGAAACCAAGGTTGTAAAGCATTAGTCGCCGATGACTCGATGATCAGCCGTGCAGTTATGCGGCAAATGCTCGAAAAGCAGCTGTTTACTGTGCTTGAAGCACAAGATGGTGAGCAAGCATTACACATGCTTAAAGAAGATTATGAGATCAAGCTGCTATTAACGGATTATGCTATGCCGACAATGGATGGCTTTGAGTTAGTTAAAGCCATAAGAAATAATCGAGGTCGAGATGAATTAGCGATTATTGGTTTGTCGGGGGCAGGCAGCCATGGTTTGTCGGCTAAGTTTATTAAATTTGGTGCCAATGATTTCTTAGCAAAGCCTTTTATGAATGAAGAGTTTCATTGCCGCATAATGCAGACAATGGAACAATTAAATTTAATTGCTGAAATTAAAGAGTATGCACACCGAGATTATTTAACGGGTTTATATAACCGTCGCTTCTTCTGTCAACAAGCTGAAAAATTGTTTAAGGCAAAACCAGAGCAATATATATTGGCGCTGCTTGATTTAGACCTATTTAAAAGTATTAACGATCAATATGGTCATGAAGGTGGGGACTCAGTTCTAACCCAAGTTGCTGATTTACTTAAAAGTGTATTCAACCATTGTATGGTTGCTCGGATCGGCGGGGAAGAGTTCGCTGTGGTGCTACCGGGCAATGATATGCAAGTTGCAGAGCGGGCAATGAACGATTTTCGTAACCGTTTAGCAAAAACACAGTTCGATATTAATGGTGAAATATTGTTTAGCACGGTGAGCATCGGCTTAGCATTTTGCAACCATGGTTCTCTTAGCCAAATAATGCGTGCAGCGGATAAAGCACTCTATCAAGCCAAAGCTCAGCAACGTAACCGTGTGGTGGTATACAGCTAGCGCACCAGTTCAGCTCATAAATAAATAAAATGCACCTTTATGGTGCATTTTTTATACGCCTCGTAATACTAAATATAATAAGTCTCTAAAAATAAACAATAAAAAATTATGGCATAAAGGTTGGATTACCCCTGTGTACAGGATAAGCCTGTCCTAAGGGGACGAACAATGAAAATGATAAGTGCAATAATAAAACCATTTAAATTGGATGAAGTACGCGAAGCGCTTGCCGATTTAGGCGTGGAAGGGATGACGGTGGTCGATGTAAAAGGGTTTGGGCGTCAGCGAGGTCATACTGAGTTATATCGAGGGGCTGAATACCAAGTAGATTTTATTCCCAAAATTAAGCTAGAAATTGCCACACGAAGTGAAAATACGCAGCGTGTTGTAGATGTATTAACACAAGCAGCACACACAGGGAAAATTGGTGATGGAAAAATATTTGTTTACGATTTAGATCAAATAGTGCGGATCCGTACTGGTGAACTAGACGAAGAAGCTATCTGAGGAACCATCATGGAAAATGCAATAATAGAACTAAAGTTTTCATTAAATACTTTCTACTTTCTTATATCTGGCGTACTGGTTATGTGGATGGCGGCGGGTTTTGCCATGCTCGAAGCAGGACTTGTCCGCTCTAAAAATACCACTGAGATATTAACCAAAAACATCGCGTTATATGCCATTGCATGCACCATGTTTTTGCTGATTGGCTATAATATTATGTACGTGGGAAATACCGAGGGCGGAGTCGTTCCTGAGTTTGGTGCTTTAATTGGTTCAGCAAGCACCGATGCTACGCATGCGTTAGAGGCTGATTTTTTCTTTCAAGTGGTATTTGTCGCGACAGCAATGTCGATAGTATCTGGCGCAGTAGCTGAACGTATGAAATTATGGGCATTTTTAGCCTTTACAGTCGTATTGACCGGCTTCATCTATCCGGTCGAAGGGTTTTGGACATGGGGTGGTGGGTTTTTATCACAACTAGGCTTTGTTGATTTTGCAGGTTCTGCCATTGTGCATGGCGCGGGTGCTGCTGCTGCATTGGCGGGAGTATTATTGCTGGGTGCGCGCAAAGGGAAATACGGTCGTAACGGTGAGATTTACCCGATCCCTGGCTCAAATATGCCTCTGGCAACATTGGGGACTTTTATATTGTGGATGGGCTGGTTTGGCTTTAATGGAGGCTCTCAACTTTTTTTAGCAGACAAAGAAAACGCAGTTGCGGTGAGTCAAATACTTTTAAATACCAATGCGGCGGCAGCCACAGGGGCAATTGCCGCATTGTTGGTGTGTAAAGTTTTATGGGGTAAAGCAGATCTGACGATGATTTTAAATGGTGCGTTAGCTGGCCTCGTGGTTATTACTGCTGAACCTGCGTCTCCGACTCCGTTAATGGCGTGTTTATTAGGCGCATTAGGAGGCTCGCTGGTGGTATTTAGTATCGTGTTTTTAGATAAAGCGAAGGTGGATGACCCTGTGGGAGCGATTTCAGTACATGGCACTTGTGGCATGTTGGGGGTCATGTTAGTACCGCTGTCTAACAGCGATGCTACTTTTGGTGTGCAGCTAATTGGTTTGCTATGTATTTTAGGTTTTGTTTTTGTTGTGTCTTATTTGGTGTGGGCACTACTAAAAGCAACAATGGGAATTAGGGTGGGCCAAGAAGAAGAAATAAATGGTATGGATCAACATGATTGTGGTGTTGATGCATATCCTGAATTTGTGAGTGTGCGTTCTCAGTAAACTTACTTACTCTATATCAGAATATTTACGGGCCTAAGGGCCCGTTGTGACTTTCAGGTCTGGTTAATCTGAGGTAACCTACGCTTATCAACTATTTAATATTTCTTTTTGTACGGTAGGCATGGCAGAAAAAAACGCAGGTTCTAAAAAAAGCACTGATAAAGTCAGTAAGTCAGCCACTAAAAGCAGAGCAAAAACAGCAAAGCCAAAACCCAGAAAAAGAGCAGCCAGAAAGCCGACTAATGCCCCTTTGTTACAACGAATCAAGCAGCGTACATTGCGTACCCTTTGGCACTTAATTTGGAAAGGGAGTTTAGCATGCATTGTGGTCGTGGCGTTTTATTTAGTGTATCTCGACGCCAAAATCACCAAACAATTTGAAGGGAATAAGTGGCAACTGCCAGTGCAGGTGTACGCACGTGCTATGACCTTTTATCCTGATCAGTACTTGTCAGAAGATGAGGTGTTATGGGAATTAAAACGCTTAAATTATTCACAAGTTAATCGAATAAACCGCACTGGGCAATATGTGCTGCAAGGACGAACCATTGAAGTACATCGACGCAGTTTTAATTTTCATGATGGGAGTGAGCAAGCTCGTACCTTTATTTTAAACTTTGCGGGTAAAAAACTAGCCAGCATTGTTGATAAAAATGGCCGTAGGGTTAATTCAGCCCGACTAGAGCCTGTTCAAATAGCCCGTATTGGTAATGAAAGTAATCAAGACCGTGAATTTGTGCCGTTAGAAAAATTCCCGAATATTCTTAAGCAAGCATTATTGGTAGTCGAGGATCGAGATTTTTATGAGCATCATGGTGTATCACTGTGGTCGATTATGCGCGCATTCTATACCAATATTAAAGTCGGCCGCACCGTGCAAGGGGGCAGTACACTCACTCAGCAATTGGCAAAAAACTTTTATTTAACACGAGAGCGCTCCATCGTGCGCAAAATTAACGAAGCCTTTATTGCATTAATTTTAGATTATAGGTACAGCAAGGATGAGATACTTGAAGCGTATCTTAATGAAGTATATCTAGGCCAAGCATATAACCAAGGTGTTCATGGCATGGGTTTAGCTGCTGAGTTTTATTTTGCAAAACCTGTTGATGAGTTAGAGTTTGATCAAATTGCACTATTGGTTGCGATGGTTAAAGGGCCTTCTTATTATAACCCGCGACGCTACCCTGAACGAGTGCAAGAACGCAGAGATCTTGTCTTACGTTTGCTGGCAGAGTCCGGCCATATCAGTACCAATGAATTTCGCTTAGCGTTGGCACGACCTATCAAAATTCAAACATTAAAAAATAGCTTACACAAGAGCTACCCGGGATACCTAGAACTGGTTAACCGAGAGTTGAAAAAGCGCTTGCCAAATCAAGAAATCGTGAATGCAGGAGTGCGTATTTTCACGTATTTCGATTTGCAAAAACAATCGGCCATGGAGCAATCAATTGGAGCTGGGATACCGTATTTAGAGAGGCGGTTTAAAACCAAGCAACTAGAAACCGCCATGATTTCAGTTAACATAGAAAAAGGCGGTGTGTCAGCATTGGTTGCGGGTAGGGAAGTGCGCTACAACGGTTTTAATAGAGTATTAGATACCAAGCGTAATATCGGTTCACTGGTGAAGCCGGCAGTATATTTAACGGCATTAGAGCAATCACAATACAACTTAGGCACGTTATTAGATGATTCTCCGCTACAGGTAACAGATGAAGCTGGCGATACTTGGAAACCTGAAAACTTTGATCATAAGTTTAGAGGATATATGCCATTGTTTAGGGCGTTTAGTCGCAGTATTAATATTCCCGTGGTGAATCTAGGGCTCGATATCGGGGTTCACAACGTTGTTGAATCACTAAATAAACTGGGAATAGAAGAAAAAATAAACCAATACCCTTCATTATTACTAGGCGCGATAGAACTATCTAGCTTTGATGTTGCACAAATGTATACCACCATAGCAAGTGGTGGGCAATATCGAAAATTAACCAGTATTTCGGCGATGACTGACGCGGTTGGGCGGGTTTTATATGAGCATAATGTTGATGCACAGAAGCGATTCTCTGCAGACGCCAGTTATATGACAAAGTATGGATTAAAGCGGGTGACAAAAGATGGAACTGCACGGCGTATCAATGCGCACTTTCCGTCAATTCAACTTGCAGGGAAAACGGGCACAAGTAATGATCTACGAGATAGTTGGTTTGCTGGGTTTGATCATAATACGGTAACGGTTACTTGGTTAGGGCGAGACGATAATCGTCCAACAGGTTTGACGGGTGCCAGCGGTGCGTTAGAGTTATATATTCGTTATTTAAAGCCTTTAAACCCACAAGCCATTGCAGACGCCCGACCTGCTGGCGTTCGCTGGGCTTTTGTCAATGAAAAAACAGGCAAACAAGCGCCACCTTGGTGCGGGAAAGTGATCCAATTACCGATACGAAGCAGCGAATTTGAACCAAGAGCTAAATGTGTTCAATAATTTAGGCCTCTTATAGTCTGGTGGTTATGTTTTAAACTGATCCATCGCGGCCTGTAAATTAGTCGCCATGGTTGAGAGCTTTTGTGCCCCCTCTTGAGTGGCTTCGGCAGACACCAAAGTATGCTCGGAAAGACTGCTTATTTCACTTGAATCAGCCAGTGCTTGCTGGGTTGCACTAGACTGTTGTTTAACTAGGTCTGAAATAAGGTGCCCTTGCTGATCAATGTCGATCATACTTTGCTTTGCGGCTTGAAGCACTTGATTGGTTTGATTGGCTGCATTGACGCCGAGTTCCATTTTTTCAACGCTATTGCGCATTTTGCTTTGCGTATCGTTCGATGCATTTTGGAGCGAACTAATAATGCTGTGGATCTCTTCTGTTTGCTGTTGTGTGCGCTTTGCGAGTGTGCGTACTTCATCGGCAACAACCGCAAAACCACGACCTTGTTCTCCGGCCCTTGCAGCTTCAATGGCTGCATTGAGTGCTAATAGGTTTGTTTGCTCTGCGATTTCACTAATAGCAGCACTGACCTTACTGATATTTTGACTGTCTTGCGCGAGTTTATCGAGTGCGCCTCGGCTCTCTTCAAACTCCAATTGTAGCTCTGTCATATGGCGAGCCAATTCAGTGGTATTGGTTGTGCCTTGTTTTACGTGCTGTGCTGCTGTGCTCGCAAGTTCAGTTGCATGTTGTGCAGAGGTCTCAACCGAGTCGGCAGAGTGTGCCATTTCACTTAAAGCACTATGAATAGTTTGAATCTTATTTTGTTGCTGGTCAACGTCATCACGGGTGTCTTGGCTGATTTGACTGAGTTGTTTGGTCGCAGTGTGTAGGTCGCCACTAGTCACATTCACGTCTTCCAATAAATGCACGAAGGCATCAATAACCTTATTGTACTGTTCGACGATGATAGACATTTCATCTTTACCATGGGCTGTTGCTTTGGCACTTAAATCGCCACCGGCTGCTCTTGCAGCAGTACGAGAAAAGTTTGAAATGCTATCTGATACTGCGAAATAGAACCCTAACATTAAATAGATGGCAATTAATAAACTAACAAGTGCAGCAAATGCGACGGTATTTCGGATCAAGCGCTGCTGTTCCAGCTTCTGAGTTAGCAATGTTTTTAATTGTGGGGTTGCAGCGTTAACTAACGCATTGACGTCATTCAGCACATTTTGATGAAAGCGAGAAAACTGACTCGCGCTGAGCTCTAGGTTATCAGGCTCCAATAGCTTATTGGTGACGGCATTTTTGTATTCATCTAAGCTTTTCTCTAGTGCATCCACATGTGGCTGTAACACTTTTTTTGTACTTGGCATTGCATGTAGGGCAACGAGTAGCTTACTTTGCAGTTGTTCGTTAAAAGTCGGTAACCCCTTGTTCAAATTAGACAGTGCAATAAAGCTATCTGGTGTGAAGCGACCGGCATTGATCACTTTATTAGCTTGCTCTGCGACAGCATTGATTTGAGCCAGTAGGCGAGGCGTGGATTCAACAAGCGTTCTATTGATATAAGAGCGGGTTAAATTATCATCGATTGCTAGTTTAGATTGAATGGATACGAGCTCAAGTACCGAAGAATCTTGCTGAGTTGTTAATTGAAAACCAGCTCTTTCAGCGACTTGCTTATTATTGTCGGGCCGTGCCTGCATGATATTAGAGAGTAACTTTGGATAAATACTTAAGCCATGTTGCTGTTCTTTGCTCACTCGGATCGAGTCAGACAATATGTTGGTTAGAAAAAATAAGCTTAAACTCAATGGAACCAGTAAAATACCGAACACTAAGGTTATTTTTGTTTTGTATTTTAATTGCGCCATAAATTGAGTGGCAGGCGCGCTGAGCGTTCTTAGTCCTTGCATATTGTTCACTTTTGAATGTTAAAAGTATTCGAGAAGAGTAGACCGTGTAATGACTAATATTAGTTCAAAATAAAATAGTCAGGCATAAAAAAAGCCCTTTCGGGCTTTTTATTCAATAATTTACTGTAACAACACTGAGTGTATTACAATTTAGCAAAGGCACGTTGCGCAGCAGCGATGGTATTTTTAATATCTTCATTTGAGTGCATTGTACTTACAAAGCCAGCTTCAAATGCTGAGGGGGCTAAGTAAACACCTTCTTCTAGCATTAAATGGAAGAAGCGTTTAAAGCGCTCTAAATCACATTCCGTTGCTTGCTGGTAACTGGTAACCGACTCCGCGTCAGTGAAGAAGAAACCGTACATCCCACCAGCAAAATTGGTAGTTAGTGGAATACCTGCGGCATCAGCTGCTTGCTGAAAGCCTTCGCATAGCGCTTTACTTTTTGCTTCAAGTTCATCATGCAAGCCTTCAGCAGATAAAAGCTCTAGTGCTTTTAATCCGGCCGCCATAGCGATTGGATTGCCTGATAAAGTACCGGCTTGGTATACAGGGCCAACAGGGGCAATATAATCCATAATGGCGTGTTTACCCCCAAACGCACCGACAGGCATACCACCACCAATCACCTTCCCTAAGCAAGTTAAATCTGGCTGGATATCGTAATAAGCCTGAGCCCCCCCAAGTGCCACCCGAAAGCCTGTCATGACCTCATCAAAGATGAGTACTGCGCCGTGTTCATCACACACGTCACGCAAACCTTGCAAGAAGCCAGGCTCAGGTGGAATGCAGTTCATGTTACCAGCAACCGGTTCCACGATAATACAAGATATTTCATCTGGGTACTGTGCAAAGATGGCTTTCACTTCATCTAAATTATTAAATGATACGGTGAGCGTGTGTTTGGCAAAATCTTCTGGGATCCCAGGGGAGCTAGGCACGCCCATGGTGAGTGCGCCTGAGCCTGCTTTAACCAATAAAGAATCTGCATGGCCATGATAACATCCTTCAAATTTGAGGATTTTGTCACGATTAGTGTAGCCTCGGGCTAAACGAATTGCGCTCATGGTGGCTTCTGTGCCTGAACTTACCATGCGTACCTTTTCAATTGAAGGAACTAGCTCTTTGACTTTTTCTGCCATAAGAATTTCAGCTTCAGTTGGGGCGCCGTAGCTTAGACCGTTTTCTACTGCGGCTAACACGGCTTGTTTTATCTCTGGGTGATTGTGCCCTAAGATCATCGGTCCCCATGAGCCAACATAATCGATGTAACAATTGTTGTCGGCATCGTAGGTAAAAGGCCCTTCTGCTTTGGTAATAAACAAAGGTGTACCGCCGACACCATTGAATGCGCGCACAGGAGAGTTTACACCTCCTGGAATAGAGGTTTGTGCACGAGAAAATAAATCTTGGCTTATGGTCATGTTAAATTCCTATCTGCTTAGCTATTACGCTTACGGCTGAACCAAGGTACATCTGCTTCATACTGAGTAATTTGGTTTTCTACGCCAAGCGTTAATGCAAACAACGCCATTCTGATCAAGACACCATTTTGTACTTGACGGAATATTGCGAGGTTATCGTTATTATTGAGATCATTGTCTAGTTCATTCGCGTCACTGCGGCTATCACGCGGCAGCGGATGCATTAATACGGAGTTTGGTTTGCAGTGCGCGTTGTAAATGGCTTGGCTGATCCGAAAGCCACCACGGTATTTGTTTGCTTCTTCTTGGGAAGGGAAACGCTCTTCTTGAATACGTGTTTGATAGACGATATCAGCGGCTAGGTTGCCTTCCATTTGTGACACGATTTCTATTTTATGGCCCGCATTACTGACACTATCTAAGATGTAATCGGGCATTTGTAATCCGTCAGGTGCAACCATACTGAAGCGAATATCTTTATAGTGACAGAGTAATTTTGATAAAGAGTGCACTGTGCGGCCATATTTTAAATCACCCACCAGAGCAATATGCATTCCATCGATTCCACGCTCAAAACGACCCAGTTCTCGATCTATTGTCAGCAAATCTAATAAGGCTTGAGTTGGGTGCTCATTTGGCCCGTCACCGCCATTAATTACGGGAACGTCTGAGCCTGTCGCAAACTCTGCGACTGATCCTGCATCAGGGTGGCGCATTGCAACGGCATCAGCATAAGCTGAAATGACACGTGCAGTATCGTAGAGAGATTCACCCTTTGCTAATGCAGAGCTTTGCATACCTGTTGTCTCTCGGACAATACCACCGAGTAAGTTAAATGCGGTACCAAAACTCACTCGTGTTCGAGTACTTGGTTCAAAGAATAGGTTGGCTAAGATAGCGCCCTCTAAAACACGCGTGCGCTTATGCTTTTTTGCATAAGGTTCCATTTGTTTTGCAACAGCAAAAATATGCTCAATTGCCTCTCGGTCCAATTGATTTACGGAAAGAATGTTTTCACCTTGGAAACTTAACATGGGGTGGTTCCTAATCACTGATTGACAACGGGCTTGCGGCGCAGCAAACCACCATCATAACGCGCATACAGTAGCATGGTTATTTGGCGCGCCATTGTAACACAATTAAAGGCTTGGTTTGAGTACCGCGAGCAATACAATTGCAAGTAATACCAGCACTGGAAACTCGTTAAAGTAACGATAGAAGCGATCGCTTCGTTTATTTCTGTCATGCTTAAAATCAGCGAGTAATTTAAAGCAAAAGCCATGATAAATATAAAGAATGATCACCAGTATTAATTTGTAATGTAGCCACATACTGTACCGGAACCACTCACGTCCATATTCAACGATAGTTAATACGCCGAAAATCAGAGTTAGGATTGCAAATGGGGTAACAAAATAAAGTAATCGGCGCTCCATTATTTTAAGCATAGCACTGCATGACTTTTCTTCAGTCATTGCGTGGTAGACAAATAATCTAGGAAGATAAAAAATACCCGCAAACCATGCGATCATAAAAAAGAGATGTAACGCTTTAAAAGTTAAAAGTAAGCTCATTGTGCCCTCAATGTTAAAGTAAGCTATTACGCGTGGTTAAAATATGACGGATATGGTCCCAGCGTAATATCCCCATTATTTGTTGATTATCTTTTTGATTGTAAATATATACTGCGCCACTGCGCTTATCTTTGAGTACATCAAATGCGTCTGACAAGGTTGCTTGACTGCTTAGGCCTTGAAGCGGAATATAAGAAATATTCATGCTTTGATCACTCATTAAATTTAGGTCATATTCAGCTAATCGATAACCGTGTTCTTCATCATAAACGATCAGTGGAGTTTGACTATTCACTGCGTCGAGTGTTTCTTTTATTTGTTCTTTATCATCGGAATATAACAATTTAAATTGTTCGTCCATGTCATCCATTATCCCCACTTTTTGTAGTGCTTCGCTGGCGGGAGAAACTTGATAAGGTAAGCCCTGAAAATCAAGTTGCTGTAAAAAAATAGACCGATTACCAAACACTTGCAGTGCAGTTACATAGGCGGTAGAGATCACCAGCATTGCAGGTACGATGATTTCTGGACTAGAAGTCAATTCCATTACCGCAGTTAACGCCGCCAAAGGCGCATGCAAGGTAGCCGCAAGTAACCCTGCCATGCCCAATACACCATAGGTGCCGCTGACATCAACCCCCGGGGTAATAAACTGGGCAAAAAAGGACATTAACGTGCCCATAACAACCCCAAGTCCGATAACGGGACCAATTAACCCCCCTGGTATACCTAGCCCTATCGCAAATAAAGTAGCAAGCAATTTAGCGATGAGTATTGTTGTGAGTAATTGAATATTTTCTGGTGAATCCACAGCAATGGTGATAGCACTCATCCCAGACCCCATTGCTTGAGGAACCATATAGCCGATAAGGCCCGCAATTAGCCCAGCTAACATTAATCTTGGTAACATGCTCAATGGTTTGAATGTTTTTATAATGAGCATAAGATTTTGATTAAAACTAAAGGCGACGGCACCGAGTATTGCGCCACACAGAATTAAATAAGGGTAGTGCCAAAAGCTCAAAGGCGTGATATTGATTAGTGCCAACTCAGATCCTGCGCCAAATACAAACTGCGTTGCTAAGGCCCCTGTGACTGCGGCGAGCATGATGGGCACAAAGATATGTATTTTGTATTCTCGTAAAACGACTTCCATCACAAAAATAACCGCAGCCAGCGGTGTGTTAAATGACGCCGCTATACCTGCAGCGACACCACAGCCAGCAAGAGTACGAGAGGCATTCATAGGTAAATGTAGCCGCTCAGCTAAAATACTGGCGCCGGTAGCTCCCATATGAACAGAAGGTCCTTCACGGCCAACAGAGAAGCCACTTATAAGTGCGACAGCTCCGCCAAAAAATTGGTTCGCGGTATTCCAAATCGGCATTTGACCGTAGTGATGTTTGATACGGTGGATCACAAAAGGAATACCCAACCTATAATGCCTAAAGCCTGTTAAATTAGCGAATAGAGCAATCAATAAAGCGGCCAAAACAGGTAGTACAACACGTTGAAACTCAGGGAGCTGCGAAAAATGATCAGGAGAGTCTAAAAAGGTTGATTGCACAAGCACAATGGTGAGACGAAATAATATGATCAGAATAGCCGCAATTAATCCTGCACACACACCGAGTAAACACAGTTGAACGGATGTTTTGGGTTTGGCCAAACTACGCCGTAATGTATCCAGCGACATATCTTAATTCCATGTCATATTAAAGACTTAAGTCTATCAAAAAAATGTCACTTCGTCTTATTGAGAAACTGAAATTTTATGGCAAGAATTACCTGAATACTTATGAGAAGCAAATGTCATTATGAGGAATTTGGCAATAGTCTGAGAAGCGTGTTTGATATGGGGTTATTTTAATCAATTAAGGTGTTGTGACTATACTTGATTAAAACACTCGGGTATTAGATAATCCAGCCATAAAATGTACAAGGGTCGAAAAGTATGTCTGAACAGTTACCAATTCAATTTAGTGATGCCGCGGCGCATCGCGTAAAAGAGTTAATTGAAGAAGAAGAGAATCCTGAGTTAAAGCTGCGTGTTTATGTAACTGGAGGTGGTTGCTCTGGTTTTCAATATGGATTCACTTTTGATGAAAAAGCCAACCCTGGTGATTTAGAAATTGAAAAAAATGGGGTGGTCATGGTTGTTGACCCGATGAGTATTCAATATTTAATTGATGGTGTGGTGGATTATACTGAAGGGTTAGAAGGCGCACGCTTTTTTGTAAGTAACCCAAATGCAACGACAACCTGTGGGTGTGGGGCTAGTTTTAGCGTTTAATTAAACCCCACTACTTAAAATGAAGAGGCCACGAATTAACGTGGCTTTTTTATGTCTTTGTCACTTGGATCATTAATGTAAAGAATCCTAATACAAAAGAACTAAATACGAGTATATAGATAAATCCTTGCTTCCCTTGTTTCAGTGGAATTCGATTACTGCGTAAAAACCAAAACCATCCTATACATAATAAAATAGGTAACAAAAACAGCACTCTAAACATAAAAGATTCTCTTTTTTAGGTTTACCTATCCTTTTAAAAATCTAAGCTATTGTTTTAAATGAAAAAATAAATCATTTCATTTTCTGGTGCATTTTATAAAAAATTTGTTAAAGTTAATGCCTGTCCACGCTTGGATAAAAAGTCGGTAAAAAGTTAAATTTTAATTAGGTGTTAACAAAAATATAGGCTATACCTAATTTGGTACATAGGAACAAATGATAGATTTTTTGATCATGCCTATGGTATACAGTACACCGCTGATGTGAGACGGGCAAATTTCATATCGGTGTAATTTAGAATAATCATCGAGTAGGAGATGTTAAATATGATGGGTAAAACGGTTTCTTCAGAAGAAAACGGCAAGTTAACAAAATGGTTAAAATCGAAGCGTCATGAAAAAGGCCATACAATGCGCAGCCTTGCGCAGGTTTTAGGCACACCGCACTCTTTTATCGGTAAAATTGAAAATCAAGAACGTCGTTTGGATGTGATTGAATTTTTACGCTATTGCGAAGCATTAGAAGTAGACCCGTATGAAGGTCTTAACTTAGTGAATAAAGACGAAGACTAATTAAATAAGTTAGCGTATGAAGGTGCAAGGAACTGCACCTCAATCCTCTCACTCTTACGTTACTTTTTTGAAAGATGATATGCAGATTCAATGTCATACAGTTTATGACGTATCATATAAAGTAGCAATAATGATGGTATTACCATTAATGCAGTTATCACAAAGAATAACGCCCAATCCCCTTGTAACCAATCATCAATTACCATGCCACTATAGCTCGACATAACCGTTCGCCCTAAGCTTCCTAGTGAGGCTAGCAAGGCATAATGTGTTGCACTGAATGCGCGGTCACACATCATCGATATAAAGGCGACCATTGCAACTAATGACCAAGCTTGTGTAAAGCCATCAACCACGATCGCCATAGCATATAAATGCTCTTGAGGGCCTACTACAGCGATCCATGAAAACATGAGATTAGAAGCAGCCATTGCTAAACCGCTGATAAATAGCCCTTTTACAATGCCATACTTATGGTTAAAAATACTGCTTAAAAAAGCGAATATAATGGTGATCACACCCGTTCCTAGCTTCGAATATTGGCCAATTTGACTGTTACTGAAACCAATCTCTTTATAGAAAACAATAGACATTCTTGCTAAAAACGATTCACCTATTTTAAATAAGAATATAAATAGCAATAATGCTAGCGCTGTTTTGACGCCATTTTTAGTGAAAAAACTTTTAAAAGGCTCTATGAGTGTCACCGCAAACCATGCTAGTGCTTTATTTATGGCACTTTGTGAGTGGCCTAAGCGAGCTTGGTAAGCTAATTCTAGCTGTTTGTGAATATGATCTCTTTTTGATTCCGGCTCTTTAGCAAATAATGTAACGAGAACGAGTAGCCCCATAATGATACCAAGTACTAAATAAATTCTTGGCCAATCGAAAGCCGGTGAGTCAGCCAAGAAAAAAGGGATCGCGCCGAGTAATGCATAGCCACTCCACCACCCAGAGGTCGCCATTGCGGCAGCCGCAGTGGCTTTTTCACTTTCTGCTTCAGGTAAGATATCTATACGGTAGGCGTCAATCGCAATGTCGTGTGTTGCCGAAGCAGCCGCAATAATAAAACACAGTAAGGCGGCACTGAATACGTTATCTTTGATGACGATATAAGACATGCCTATGGTTGCAAGCATAGTGATCACTTGGCAAGTGGCGATCCAGCTTCGTCTTTGACCTAGCATGGCGGTCAATCGTGGGATCTTGACGCGATCGAGCAACGGTGACCATAAAAAGTTAATCGTATATGCACCGAAGACGATACCAAATAAGCCTATCATACTGCGGCTTAAACCTTCATCTTTAAGCCATGCGGACATAACTGAACCTATTAAAACCCAAGGGAAGCCACTGCTGATCCCCAACATAAAAATAGTGACCAATCGTCGGTCTTTATAGTAACCCAAATAGTCACGTAAACTTGCTTTGAGGATCATTGGTGTGCTTCTTGTTTAGTTTAAAGTTCTATTGCTTTGAGCACGGCAATATCGAAAATAATAACCGGAGTCTTGGGGATAAAGGTGTAGCCGAGTTTTTGATTGTAACCTGTCTCTACTTGCATTATTTTGTCGAGCGTTTCATAGCCTTCAATAACATTACCAAATACTGCGAAGCCCCAATCACGGCCCGGGTTTAAATGTTTATTGTTATCCATATTAAAAAAGAACTGACGCGTACCTGAGTGGGGTTTACTGTCTTGGTATGCCATTGCAACGCTATAAATATCATTTTTCATACCATTACCACTTTCGTTAAATATAGGCGGGCGTTCGAACATGCCATCATAGTCTTTATCATATCCGCCTCCTTGGATAACGAAGTCTTGTTCATTGGCATCATCGCGTTCAACACGATGAAAGACGGAACCTTTATAGTCACCATTGATGACATATGTCAGAAAGTTGTTTACGGTAATAGGAGCACGAGAACGATCCAGCTCCAAAGTCACTTTGCCAAGACTTGTGGTGATCTCAACACGAGGAAACAAATTATCTTTTTGTACAAAGCGCCCTTCTTTATTCGCCGTAAAAGCGAGGTTAGAAAATAACGCTACGATCAAAATAAACCATATTCTTTTCATCTTATTGTCCTTGTAAGAAATTGATAAGTACTTGATCAGTTACAATGCGCGTCAGCATTTTCTTCGTCAAGTTGTTTAATTGTGATTCGACTTTTGCTTGTTCGTGTTTTAACGGCCCTGTAATTTGCGATTGGCCTGTATAACGTTTTTCAAACGTATTGCCATTAGCGGCAGCAATAACCAACCAATCTGCAACAGCGTTACTTTCATGTTGCGTGAGACTTTCTGATATTTTGCTATTAAATGCATTGATTTGTAGCGTGATAGTATGGCTTGAAGTAGGTAAGACTGTTACGCCATTGCTGGTTAGTGCGTCTAAAAAGGCGTTTTGTATTTTTACTGGCAAACTGGCATCGGGTAAATATACAGCGGGCTCTTGATTGAGTACTTTGATTGTGAAATTGGTAATACGGTGATCGACAACCTTTGCTTGCAGTACACTGTTAATAGTACTTATTTTTCCACTGGAATAAACTGGGTTTAAAATAACGGATTTTGGCTGTGTTGCACACCCTGACAGTGTGAAAAGGCTGATAAATAGAAGACACAGTTTTAACATGGATTAACCCCTTTTTGTTGCGCTTAGCACGGTAAATTTTTTGTTATTTCCGATAATTTTGCAATTGCCAAATAGTCGATTTAGTTTTTCTTGATACTCCAAATGACGATTTCCAATAATGCGTAATTCACCACCTTGTTTTAGCGTCTGCTTGGCTTGTACAAACATTTGCCAAGCAATGTGATCAGTGATGGCTTGCGCTTGATGAAACGGAGGGTTACATAACACTAAGTCAGCTGAACCCAGTGTGAAGTCTGTAAGGCAGTCATTTTGAATAAAGGTACAGTTACTGATTTGCTCAGGTAAGTTATGCAGTACATTATGTTCTGCACTTGCAACAGCCATGGCAGATTCATCCACAAATGTCAGTTTAGCATTTGGCATTTTGGCGAGCGTTAAAAGGCCTATTACGCCATTTCCACAGCCAAGATCTATGACTTTTAATGGCTTTTTACCTTGTGGCAAGTAGTTGGCAAAAAAGCGCGCACCAATATCAAGTGAATCTCTTGAAAATACATTAGCATGATTGTAAATAGTAAAGTTTGTTTTTTCTAAAGCCCAACTGGTTGGGAACTTGTCTTTGACTGGCTTGCCTGTGCTAGTGGCAAATATTAGTCGAGACTTTTTAACAGCTAAACTGGTTTTTGGTTCAGATAAAAAATGGGTGACACTTTTGAGTGTTGAACTGTGTATTTCTTTAACTTTCCCCGCAATGATAACTGGAATGTCAGCCGCTAGTTGGCTAATTTGGGCTAACTGATGCTGCATAAAGCCAGCATTCTTAGGTACTTTCATTAAAATCAAATCAACATCTTGGGGCAGAGACGTTAAGCTATTTTGAGAAGTAACGTGTTCTGTATTAAGTGTGTTCACAGCTAAATTGTATTGGCATGCTTGATGGCTAACAAATGAGTCTGATACGCAAGTTACTCTGATCGTTGGGTATTGAGCAATAAGTGCTGCTGTAATGGCGCCAAAAGCGTCATTCAAAACCAGTGCATGTTGAGGGGGGCAATGATGCTCAAAAGTGTAATCTAGTAAATATTCATCAGCCGAATCCCACGCTTGTAAACTGCGATTTTTTTGTTCCAGTGGAAAACGGTGTAGTGTAAGGTGATGCTCACCCAGTAGCGCGTCAGTTGTCATAATCAATATAGTAGCAGTTATAGAGAATAGGAGAATGGTATCATGACATTGCAAAACCCTGAACTGCTCTTGCCTCACGGCTTCGACTATATAAAGCATGTTATGAGTTATAGAAAAGGGATGGCTTTGTATGAGTACTTGGTTACGAATCTAAACTGGCAACAGCCACAAATTCAAGTATTCGGTAAGTTACATCGCATTCCTCGGTTGCAAAGCTTTATTGCAGACAATAACGTGAATTACAGTTATTCAAAGCAGACTTTATGCTCTGAGCGCTGGCCTAGTGTGTTGGATGATATGCGGATGCGTCTGCAAAAGGCTTATGGGTATCGTTTTAATGCGTTACTAGTCAATTGGTACCGAGATGGTAATGACTGTATGGGTTGGCATAGTGACGATGAACCCGAACTCGGTATTAACCCTTTTATTGTGTCTATTTCGCTTGGCGCGTCAAGAAAGTTTGTCATTAAAGAGAAGACCTCCAAAACTACTTACAATATCTTGCTTGAAAATGGCAGTGGTTTACTTATGCACAGCACCAGCCAATCAGACTATCAACATGCACTTCCAAAACA
Organism: Pseudoalteromonas aurantia; assembly: GCF_005886875.1. Classification (GTDB taxonomy): domain Bacteria; phylum Pseudomonadota; class Gammaproteobacteria; order Enterobacterales; family Alteromonadaceae; genus Pseudoalteromonas; species Pseudoalteromonas aurantia_A. The sequence goes on from NZ_PNBY01000034.1 coordinate 89,713, forward strand.
AACCCGGGTGAAAGGTGGGCGTATAAATTTAACCTTTCGTAGTGTTGGTCAATAGCAAGCAAAAGCGTATAGTAGCCCTAAATTCCAAATTTATTGAAGGACTTGAAATGTCAATGCAACAACACATTCACGCTAAGCTTGCTGATGCAGTTGCGTGTAAGCATTTAAATGTGGTGAATGAAAGCCATATGCATAGCAGGGGTGAAGAGTCACATTTTAAAGTCGTCATTGTAAGTGAAGAGTTTTTAGGGAAGCGCTTGTTACCGCGTCACCGTATCGTTAATGAGATCTTAAAAGATGAACTTGCTAACCATATTCATGCGCTTTCTATCCATGCATATACTCCTGAGGAGTATAGTGAAAAAAATGGGCAAACTCCTGATTCGCCAACATGTTTGGGTGGTTCAAAGTTTGATAAGTAGCTGATCAGACCTGTGTTTGTCTGATCAACCATTAAACTATGGCAGTTATTTGAAAAGTAAATAGGATTTATCATGGTCGTTAAGCCAAAAATTCGTGGTTTTATTTGTACTAACGCACACTCTGCTGGTTGTGCCGCTCACGTTCAAGAGCAAATTGATTATGTAAAAGCGCAAGGCCCAATTGAAAATGGTCCTAAGAATGTATTGGTTATTGGTGCATCAACTGGATATGGATTGGCGTCTCGTATTACGGCTGCCTTTGGTGCAGGCGCAAAGACGTTAGGGATCTTTTTTGAAAAAGAAGGCACTGAGCGTAAAACCGCATCGGCTGGTTGGTATAATACAGCGGCATTTCAGCAAGCGGCAGATGAAGCTGGTTTATGGTCTAAGAACATAAACGGTGATGCGTTCTCTGACGAGATAAAGCAAAAAACGATTGCTGCAATTAAAGCTGAAATGGGTAAGGTTGATTTGGTTATCTATAGTTTGGCGTCTCCACGTCGCACAGATCCAAAAACCGGTGAAGTATTCTCGTCGGTACTCAAGCCCATTGGTAATGATGTTACAACAAAAAATTTGAATACGTCAGCACGTACAATAGGTGATATTACCGTTGAAGCGGCAAATGAAGACGAGATTGCCAATACAGTGAAAGTGATGGGTGGTGAAGATTGGGAGTTGTGGGTTGATGCTTTAAAAGAAGCAGATGTGTTAGCTGATAACTTCAAAACGACCGCGTATACGTACATTGGTAAAGAACTGACTTGGCCAATATACGGCCATGCAACGATTGGTAAAGCAAAAGAAGATTTAGATAGGGCAACAGCCGCAATTAAAGCATCGACTGCTTCTTTAAATGGTGAAGCGTATGTCTCTTCGTTAAATGCGGTGGTAACACAAGCCAGTTCTGCTATCCCTATTATGCCTCTTTATATTTCTGCGCTATTTAAAGTAATGAAAGCGGATGGTACATATGAAGGTACCATTGAACAAATAAATGGTCTGTTCCGCGAGAGTCTTTATGGTGACACGCCACGTTTTGATGAGGGTGGCCACTTATTCCAAAACTATAAAGAGCTGGAAGAAGACGTGCAATCACGTATTCAAGTCATTTGGGATTCGGTTAATTCTGAAACCATTGATGAGCTTACGGATTATGTTGGTTACCACAATGAGTTCTTACGTTTATTTGGTTTTGGCATCGAATCGATAGATTATGATCAAGACGTTGATTCTGCTGTGGTGATTAATCACCTTTTGTAACGTACTGATAATTATGGACTAGGCCCAATTACCATCTGTGCTTAGTTCATTTATTCAACATTTTTAGTTCTATTTAGCTTTATTTTTGTTCAAAACCCTTCTATATTTTTCATCAATTAGACTTTAGTCTACGTTGAAATAAGTACAAGACCCATAACTACACAAAAACCATTATAAAGACGTATTAATTTAATATTTATCCTCGCATAGTTAGGGCGATTAATGTTAAAATCTAGGCAATATGTGAGAACACGACTACGATGCTTGTTTCAGTACTTGGACAGGTGGCTCTTTTATACCTGACGAATACGAGGCAACAAGCGCCGTGGTAATTAAAAGATTTTTCAATTTCTTTCCGTTAATGTAATGCAAGTGCGTATGATCAACATAAAAAAAGGTCTGGACTTACCCATAGAGGGCGCACCTCAGCAAGTTATTCATGATGGCTCTGCCGTCAAACGAGTAGCTGTGCTAGGTGAAGAGTTTATTGGTATGCGTCCTACCATGCATGTTCGTGTGGATGACCAAGTCAAGAAAGGCCAAGTTCTTTTTTTAGATAAAAAGAATCCTGGCGTCAAGTTTACTGCACCAGCTGCTGGTGTAGTTAAAGAAATCAACCGTGGTGCTAAGCGTGTACTACAATCCATCGTGATCGAAGTACAAGGCAATGAGCAAATTACTTTTGAAAAGTTCTCGGCTGCTGAATTAAGCAATCTTGAGCGTGATAAAGTAAAAGAAGTGCTTGTTGAGTCTGGTCAATGGCCAGCGCTTCGTGTCCGTCCTTTTAGTAAAGTTGCTCAACTAGATGCTACTCCTAGCTCTGTGTTTGTAACTGCAATGGATACTAATCCGTTAGCTGCTGATCCTGCAGTTATCATAGCTGAAAATGTGGAAGCATTTGAAGCGGGTCTTGCTGTGTTATCAAGACTAACTGATGGTAAAGTATTCGTCTGCAAACAAGCTGGTAGTCAAGTACCTAGCTCGTCGCTTTCTCAAGTAGAAGTGCATGAGTTTGGTGGTTTGCACCCAGCAGGACTGGTTGGTACTCATATTCATCATTTAGACGCGGTATCTGCTAGCAAGCAGGTTTGGCACCTAGGCTACCAAGACGTGATTGCGTTTGGTCAGTTATTCTTAACTGGCGAAATCAATGTAGAACGTGTTGTATCCTTAGCTGGCCCTCGTGTGAAAAACCCACGTCTAGTTAAAACACAATTAGGTGCATCGCTAACTGATTTAGTTGCCGGTGAGCTTGAAGACGGTGATAACCGAGTCATTTCTGGCTCTGTGTTAGCTGGTAAAACAGCAGCCGGACCTCATGCTTTCTTAGGCCGTTACCATGTTCAAGTATGTGTATTACTTGAAGGTCGCGAAAAAGAACTATTCGGTTGGATAGCGCCTGGCAGTAACAAGTTCTCAGTAACACGTATGTTTGTTTCACACCTTGCACCGAGTCGTTTATTTAAAATGACAACGTCTACGGGTGGGTCTAAACGAGCAATGGTGCCAATTGGTAACTATGAACGTGTTATGCCACTCGATATTTTACCAACACCTTTACTACGTGACCTAATTTCAGGTGACTTAGATGGTGCAATTACCTTGGGTGCATTAGAGCTAGATGAAGAAGATCTGGCATTGTGTACGTTCGTGTGTCCTGGCAAATATGAGTACGGTTCAATCCTTCGTGATTGCCTGACTACTATCGAGAAGGAAGGTTAAAATGGCCTTAAAGAAATTTTTAGAAGACATTGAACCTCACTTTGAAGCGGGCGGTAAGCACGAAAAGTGGTACGCTCTGTATGAAGCGATAGCAACTGTCTTTTATACGCCTGGTTATGTTAACAAAGGCGGCACGCATGTGCGTGATAACATCGACCTAAAACGTATTATGATTTTAGTGTGGATGGCAACTTTTCCGGCAATGTTTTTTGGTATGTTCAATATTGGTCACCAGGCTGCTTTAGCGTTGGGTAACGGATTTGAAATTGCTAATACATGGCAGGTAGCGATTTTCCAAGCGTTGGGTGGTGAATTAACCGCACAAGCTGGCTGGGGCGCTAAAATATTCTATGGTGCGTGTTTCTTCTTACCTGTCTATGGTACTGTCTTCATAGTGGGTGGATTCTGGGAAGTATTATTCGCGTCAATCCGTAAGCATGAAGTAAACGAAGGCTTCTTCGTAACCTCTGTGTTGTTCTCGCTTATTCTTCCTTCAACCATTCCTCTGTGGCAAGCTGCGCTAGGTATTACTTTTGGTGTTGTTGTTGCTAAAGAAGTATTTGGTGGTACGGGTCGTAATTTCTTAAACCCTGCACTATCGGGTCGTGCATTCTTATTCTTTGCATACCCAGCTGACATTTCTGGTGACACGGTTTGGACTGCAGTGGATTCATTCTCAGGTGCAACATACTTGGGTCAAGTTGCACAAGGTGCGGTTGATTTTAACAACATGGCGCTTTGGTGGGATGCATTCTATGGCTTCATTCAAGGTTCAATGGGTGAAACGTCAACGCTTGCACTCATGATTGGTGGCTTGTTCTTAATCTATGTACGTATTGCGTCATGGCGAATTGTTCTAGGTGTTTTCCTAGGAATGGTTGTGATGTCAACGCTATTTAATGTACTTGGTTCTGAAACAAATCCAGCATTTGCAATGCCTTGGCATTGGCACTTAGTACTTGGTGGTTTTGCATTCGGTATGTTCTTTATGGCGACTGACCCAGTTTCTGCGTCATTCACAAATAACGGTAAATTTGCATACGGTGCATTGATTGGTGTGATGGTTGTACTTGTTCGCGTCGTTAACCCTGCATACCCTGAAGGCATGATGTTGGCTATTCTTTTCGCTAACTTGTTCGCGCCATTATTTGACCACTTTGTTGTGCAGTCTAATGTTAATAGGAGATTAGCACGTGTCTAGTAACAATGAATCTATAGGCAAAACATTAGGCGTTGTTATTGGTCTATGTTTAGTGTGTGCGGTAGTGGTATCTGCTGCATCAGTGCAGTTGCGTCCACTACAGCAAGCTAACAAAATTGAAGACGTGCAGCGCAATATTTTAGCAGCAGCAGGCTTTAATGATGTTACTGATGTAAAAGCAACCTTCGGTACTAACATTGAATCACGCGTTATCAACATGAAAACGGGTGACTTTGTTGACGTTGACCCTATGTCATTTGATTTTGAAATGACTAAATTTGATGACACACGAAGCATTGCGTTATCTAAAGCTGATGACATTGCTGGCGTTCAGCGCATGACAAACAACTCGCCTGTTTATCTTAGCAAAGATGAAAATGGCAATGTTGCGTCTGTTATCTTACCTATTCAAGGGTATGGATTATGGGGCGTGATGTTTGGTTTCCTAGCGTTAGACAGCGACGGTCAAACGATCAATGCAATTCAGTTTTATAAGCATAATGAAACGGCAGGTCTGGGTGGTGAAATCCAAAACCCGAAGTGGACAGCAACTTGGGCTGGAAAGTCACTTCCAATTGATATTGTTAAAGGTACTTCTGATGGCGACGCCAACAAGATTGACGGGCTGTCAGGTGCAACATTAACGTCAGTTGGTGTAGACAATACAATTGATTTTTGGACTGGTAATACTGGTTTTGGTCCATTCCTTGCGAAAGTACGTAAAGGAGCATTGAACTAATGGCTAATGCTAAAGAAATGAAAGACGTTTTGTTTGGCCCTGTATTTGCTAACAACCCAATTGCCCTTCAGGTATTAGGTGTTTGCTCTGCACTTGCCGTAACTTCAAGCCTTAAAAATGCGCTTATCATGTCAATTGCTTTGACTTTGGTAACTGCATTCTCAAGTTTATTTATCTCAATGATACGTAATCATATTCCTTCAAGCGTACGTATCATAGTTCAGATGACAATTATCGCTTCATTGGTAATTGTTGTTGATCAGGTACTCCAAGCCGTTGTTTATACCACGGCAAAAGAGTTATCTACTTTCATTGGTTTGATCATTACAAACTGTATTGTAATGGGTCGTGCTGAAGCTTATGCAATGAAATCACCACCAACGATGTCATTTTTAGATGGTATTGGTAACGGTTTAGGGTACTCAGTGGTACTTCTAACGGTTGGTTTTGTACGTGAACTGTTTGGTTCAGGTACATTATTTGGTGCTGAGATTTTACCTTTGGTTTCTGATGGTGGTTGGTATCGTCCTATGGGTCTACTAATTATGCCATTTAGCTCGTTCTTCTTGGTCGGTATCTTTATTTGGATACTTCGTACATACAAGAAAGATCAAGTAGAAGCGAAGGCATAAGGGGAGAGAGATGGAACAATATATCAGTTTATTCGTCAAAGCAGTTTTCGTTGAAAACTTAGCGTTATCTTTCTTCTTGGGTATGTGTACTTTCTTAGCAGTATCAAAGAAAGTAACGACTTCATTGGGGTTAGGTGTTGCAGTAATCTTTGTACTAGGTGTTGCGGTACCCGTAAACAACTTAGTGTATTACGCAGTACTTGCACCAGGTGCGTTAGAGTGGCTTGGCTTTAAAGAGGCGGATTTGAGCTTCTTACGTTTCCTGACCTTTATCGGTGTTATTGCAGCACTTGTACAGATCTTGGAAATGGCTTTAGATAAGTTCTTCCCTGCACTTTATAATGCACTGGGCATATTCTTACCGCTTATTACCGTAAACTGTGCAATCTTTGGTGCAGTATCATTCATGGTAGAGCGTAACTTGAACTTTACTGAATCAGTGGTGTTTGGTATTGGTTCTGGTGTTGGTTGGGCATTGGCAATTGTATTACTTGCCGGTATCCGTGAGAAAATGAAATATGCAGACGTACCTGATGGATTACGTGGTTTAGGTATTACCTTCATCACTGTAGGCTTGATGGGCTTTGGCTTTATGTCATTCTCTGGTATTTCACTGTAAGGTAGCGAGGAAAAATCATGCTTGAGGTATTTTTAGGCGTAGGAATGTTCATTGCTATCGTTGTACTACTTGTTTTAGTTATTATTGCAGCTAAATCTAAGCTAGTAGCGAGCGGTGACATATTAATTAATATTAATGGTGATCCTGAGAAGGGCATCAAAACATCGGCTGGTACAAAGTTACTTGGTGCCTTAGCTGATGCAGGTATTTTCGTATCATCTGCATGTGGTGGCGGTGGCTCTTGTGGTCAGTGTCGTGTACACATTCATGATGGCGGTGGTGATATTCTACCTACAGAGCTTGACCATATTTCTAAAGGTGAAGCACGCGAAGGGTGTCGTTTAGCATGTCAGGTTAATGTTAAAACAGACATGGACATCGAACTTGAAGAGTCAATTTTCGGTGTTAAGAAGTGGGAATGTGAAGTTATTTCTAACGATAACAAAGCAACCTTCATCAAGGAGCTTAAACTAGGTATCCCTGATGGTGAGTCAGTACCATTTCGTGCCGGTGGTTATATCCAGATCGAAGCACCCGCACACCATGTTAAATATGCAGACTTTGATGTGCCTGATGAGTACCGTGGCGATTGGGAACGTTTTGGCTTCTTTAATCTTGAATCTAAGGTTGATGATGAGACAATTCGTGCGTACTCAATGGCTAACTACCCTGAAGAAGAGGGTATCATCATGCTTAACGTGCGTATCGCTTCTCCGCCGCCAAACAACCTTACGCTTCCTTGTGGTAAGATGTCATCGTACATCTGGTCATTGAAAGAAGGTGACAAGGTGACGATTTCTGGTCCATTCGGTGAGTTCTTCGCTAAAGACACCGATGCTGAAATGGTATTTGTTGGTGGTGGTGCTGGTATGGCGCCAATGCGTTCACATATCTTTGACCAACTTAAGCGTCTTAATTCGAAGCGTAAGATGTCGTTCTGGTATGGTGCACGTTCTAAACGTGAAATGTTCTACGTTGAAGACTTTGACGGCTTAGCGGCTGAAAATGAAAACTTCGTATGGCACACTGCATTGTCAGATCCGCAACCAGAAGATAACTGGGAAGGTTACACTGGATTCATTCATAACGTATTGTTTGAAAACTACCTACGTGACCATGAAGCGCCAGAAGATTGTGAGTACTACATGTGTGGTCCTCCAATGATGAACGCGGCAGTTATCAACTTGTTGAAAGACTTGGGTGTAGAAGAAGAAAACATCTTACTAGATGACTTCGGTGGCTAATTAGCACACTTAGTTTTTCAAACATAGTTTTGAAATAGATATCAGCCCTCAAGTCATGTACTTGGGGGCTTTTTATTTTCTATGGAGCAGTCAGTAAATGAATAGAATGAGTATTGTATTAACCGTGTCTTTGGGTTTGTTTTTAGTGGGTTGTGACAATGCATCGCATGAGCCAGTTAAACCTCTGACATTGCATGGTAAAACGATGGGCACTACCTATAATGTCAAAGTATTTACTCAGGGTAAGCAGGTGGAAGGGGGGGAATTACAGCAGAAAATCGATGATACACTGATTGCGGTGAATGCTTCTATGTCGCCGTGGGTCGAAAACTCTGAGATTAATCGTTTTAATGGTCTAAAGGCGAATGAGGTTATGGAGATCAGTGATGATTTTCGAGTCGTCATTGCTGAGTCTATACGCTTGGGTCGGTCGACAAAAACGCTCGATGTAACCATGGGACCATTGATTGATTTATGGGGGTTTGGACCAGATAAGCGACCAACTAAGCGCCCTGGAAAAATGCAATTAGATGATATGCGTGCTCATATTGGCGTGGATAAACTAGTTCTGAACGAGCAAGGTTTGGCTAAGACTCAAAATGGTTTAGAGCTGTCTTTTTCGGCCACGGCGAAAGGGTATGGTATCGATAAAGTTGCCTTATTATTGGAGCAGCAAGGGTTTCGTAATTATATGGTTGAAATCGGCGGTGAGCTGAGAGTGTCTGGAACTAAAGCGGATAAAGCGCCTTGGAGAATTGCCATAGAAAAACCAGATGCACCTGTGGGGCAACGTCAAATTCATAAAATTATTGAACCTGGAAATAATGGTATAGCGACTTCTGGTGATTACCGTATTTTTTATGAAATGGACGGCGAAACGTTTACGCATTTGATTGACCCGATGACGGGGATGCCAGTAAAGCATGAACTTGTGTCGGTAACTGTGTTACATCCATCAGCAATGACAGCCGACGGTTTAGCTACGGCTTTAACTGTAATGGGCACTGAGCGGGCTAAAGCATATGCACAGCAGCATGACCTAGCGGTGTATTTGATCAGTAAAAGTGATGATGGCTTAGTAACCTATGCAAGTGAGCGGTTCAAACCATATTTGTGAGTACGGAATAACCGCGTTATAATGAGGGGTGTTTTACACCGTCATGAGCTCAATTATTGAGCTGTTTATTTGCTTTTAAGGGGCCTGTGCAATGTCGCTGTTTTTACTTACATTTGGTTTACTGATTTTAATTGTTGTGGCAATGGCTGTAGGTGTTATTGTTCAAAAAAAATCTATGGCGGGTAGCTGTGGTGGTTTAGGTGCAGTAGGTATTGATAAAGCATGTGATTGTGATGACCCGTGTGATAAACGCAAAAAGCGCCTAGAAAAAGAGCAAGTTTGGAAAGAAAACCAAATTTTATAATAGAGTGATGGAAGTAACTTCAGTTACTCAGTGTAATGCGAGCGATTAGCTCGCATTTTTGTATCTGCATTTTAGAGACAATATGCAACAGACTTGGTACTTTTTACGCCATGGCGCACTGATTCAAAGTGGTGTAATGTCTGGTCGTACTGATATTACACTCAGTGAATTAGGTATAGAGCTGCTATTTGCTAAAACGAAGACATTGACTGATATAGACCGTATATTCTCTTTTCCCTTACAGCGATGTCGCCAGTCTGCTACAGCATTAAGTTGTTGCTGGCAGATCTCTTTATCTATTTCATACTCATTACAAGGATGGATTTTGGCGCGTGGTATGGCAAATCGTTTGAATGGCTTTGGAGTAATCCCCATAATCCGAGCATCTGTGACTTTTGGCAAAACCCTTGCTGTATACTCCGCCAGAGGCTGAAACCATGAAAGCGTTTTACACACGGATTCATCAGTGGTGGCATGCACAATTTGCGACATCCAATGATTCATGCAATCTAGTGATCACATATGGCGGTGTGATCAAGCAGTTGCTGGTGCTGATTTTAGCGTTTCCCAAGTAAGATACTAGACAACAAAGCTCATTTGATGTCGGTTATGGGGCAATGATTAAATTACAGGTCTACTATGATGAGCAGGGCATTGCGTGGCCAAAAGTTGTATTTTAGACATCTAGACAGCATAATAGTGACTGTTTGTTGGTTTTTCTTGGGAATGAACTGCAAGTGTTCAACTGTCCCCGCAACTGTAAATGCATTAAATGTGCTGAAGTCAGATACCAAGACCGGCAACTTTCTCATGAGCGGGCGTACTCTGGGTGATTCAATTAATTTATATGTTATATCAGTGATATGACATGCTTTCTTGTATTATCGTTTTTAATAGCCCGTGAAATATAGCTTTCAAACTGATCATAGCTGATTAAATGCAGACATGAGGGTCACTATGGACGATCGAGGGTCTAACCGCTCACCTGTTATTGAGGTCTGTAACTTAGATCTTAAAATTGCTGAACACCATATACTGAACAAGATTGATTTTACAATTCAAGCTGGTAAGTTTGTAGGGTTAATAGGGCCTAATGGCGCGGGTAAGTCTTCATTACTGCGCTGCCTATATCGTTATGTAACGCCGAACGCTGGACGTATTACATTTATTGGAAAGTCGTTATTTGATTATCCTCGGCAAGAATATGCAAAACACGTTGCGGTTGTGCTGCAAGAGATCCCTGAACAATTTAATTTAACGGTGTTTGATGTTGTCGCGATGGGCGTGTTACCACATAAAACATTGTTTAGTTCAGTTAACCAGCAAGACAAAACACATATTTTAAATGCGATTGATAAAGTTGGCTTAGGTGACAAAGCACAGCAGCCTTTTTCTCACTTGTCGGGGGGAGAAAGACAACGGGCATTGATCGCGCGCGCGATAGTGCAACAGCCCACTTTTTTAATTATGGATGAGCCCACCAGTCATTTAGATGTGAAATATCAAATTCAAATTATGGCGCTGGCAAAGTCACTGAATATTACAGTACTAGCGTCATTTCATGATTTGAATTTAGCAGGGGCATTGTGTGATGAAATACTTGTTTTACAGCAAGGAAAGTTAGTCGCGCAAGGAGTGCCTATTGATGTATTAACTGCAGAGCTTTTAGCTGACGTATATGATGTGCGTGCGTCGGTGGTTCCTGTGCCTTGTCCATATGATGGTGTTGTGCAAGTTCCCCATATTCGTTATCACTATGGGTGCCAGTCATGAGGGGGGCAACGATAGTTACTACGCTATTTATAAGCTGTATAGTGAGCTTTTTCATAGCGTTAAAGCTAGGTGCCATTGCCATTACCACAGAGCAAGTATTACAGACTTTGTGGCAGTATGATGTAGGGGATTTTTCACAGAAAATTATTGTAGAACTACGCTTGCCTCGTGTAATTTTGGCATTTATTGCAGGCAGTGGTTTGGCTATGGCAGGGCTTATTTTACAAACGGTAACGCGTAATCCTTTGGCTGACCCTTATTTGTTTGGTATTTCATCGGGCGCGTCGTTCGGGGTTGTGGTGTTATCTGCTGTCACGGGTATTCAAGCTGGTTTGGCATTATCTGGTGCTGCCTTTGCTGGGAGTTTACTGGCGATGACATTGTTGTTACTGATCGCAAAAGGGCGGACATCAGGACAAGTTGAGGCCATGTTACTGGCCGGTGTAGCGCTGTCTTTCTTATTTAGTTCTTTTACTAGTTTGCTTTTGTATTGGAGCGACCCACAAGCGATCAGCGCCATTTTGTTTTGGAATTTAGGCAGCTTTAGTCGAGCAGACTGGCAGTGGTTGTGGTTACCGTCTTTGGTGGTGAGTGGTTGCATGCTGATTATGTTGCTATTACGCCGGCCTATTAACGCTTTATTACTCGGGGATGAGGGTGCTACTACGTTAGGTGTCAGTGTTGAAAAAGTACGTTTAGGCATGCTGCTATTAAGCTCCTTATTGACGGCGGTGCTTGTTGCTATGTGTGGTGGCGTAGGGTTTGTAGGCTTAATGATCCCCCATATTGTGCGATTTTTTATCTCGCAGGCAACCACTCTTGGCCTGATCACGACCTCAATGAGTGGCGGGCTGTTGATGATTTGGGTAGATGTGATAGCTCGAACCTCTTTTGAAAATCAAGAGTTGCCGATTGGTGTAATTACTTCTGCAATTGGTAGTGTGTTTTTCCTGTTTTTATTGATGTTTCGTAAACGTTCATCTTAATAATCTTAACCCCAACGCAGAGAGTTAACGGATGATAGCGCCGCGAGAGAAAAAATTTGCAATGCAAATTAATCATAAAATAGACTTTAAAACCAAGCATTCGGGGCACTCGGTAAATTAGAGGATGTGGCTTACCAAGTAGTCACTATTTTGTCCCAAAAGTTAGACGATAAGCAATTTGCTGAGGCGCGTTTTGAAATTACTTCACCACAACTAATCGTTTTTGCGGGAAAGTATGGTGTGGCGGCACAAGACATTTCGATTGCACTGCGTGAAGTAACGGGGCAAATGGTGGGCACCATGCAACAAGCAGTAAAATTACAAATGATTTTGCTGATCGACGGATTTATTGGAGCGGCTGCGGCAAGGATCGTGTGCGCCCTTTCACCGAACGCACAACAGTATATGATTTTTGCGCATTGCTCAGGTGAAACAAAGCCATCGATGCGTATATAAGGCAAAAATCAGCCTTGTTGAGTGTATTGGGAGAAACTCAAGCCACAGTGATTTTAGTGAGTAATGAAGTAGGGCATGGCATTGTACTGTTAGGTGAATTGAGTCGTACTTTTGTAGACCAATCAAGGTTGTTACATCAAGATATTGCGCAGTTAGCCGATCGCGTCGACTTCATTCTGGCTGGTTGTACATTACGAATAAAACAGAGAAGAAAACAGTGAAAACATTGATGGTACAAGGGACCACGTCAGATGCTGGTAAAAGCACACTGGTAGCAGGGTTATGTCGTGTATTTGCCAGGAAAAATTTTAACGTTGCGCCATTTAAACCACAAAATATGGCATTAAATAGCGCAGTGACCCCTTGTGGTGGTGAAATTGGTCGTGCGCAAGCGTTGCAGGCTATGGCCGCAAATGTCGCTTTAGATACTGACTTTAATCCTATTTTGCTCAAACCTAATAGCGATACTGGTGCACAAGTTATTATTCATGGGAAGGTCATTAGTAATATGGAAGCGGCCAAATATCATGATTATAAAAAAGTGGCGATGGAGGCGGTGCTGCAATCACATGGCCGGCTGATAAACGCGTATGACATGATCATGGTTGAAGGGGCGGGCAGCCCTGCAGAAATTAACTTGCGAGAAAATGATATTGCCAATATGGGATTTGCAACCCAAGTCAATTGCCCAGTGATCATTATTGCTGATATTGATAAAGGAGGGGTATTTGCACACCTTGTTGGCACACTGATGTTGCTCAGTGAGAAAGAACAAGCACTGGTAAAAGGGTTTGTGATTAACCGCTTTCGTGGCGATATTGGATTATTACAATCAGGGCTGGATTGGTTGGAAGAAAGAACCGGCAAGCCAGTACTGGGTGTATTGCCTTATTTACATTCATTGAATTTAGATGCAGAAGACGCAGTAGCGATGGATAATGTGCTTGATGATAAGCAAGTGTCAGTAGCGGTACTGCTATTGCCTCATATTAGCAATCACACAGACTTTGATGTGTTACGTCTACACCCAAATGTTGATTTACGCTATGTGCGTCACACTCAAAGTATTGGCAATGTAGATTTGATCATTATTCCTGGTAGCAAGAATGTGATCAGTGATTTCACCTTTCTACAGTCGCAAACTTGGTCAGCAGAGATCAAGCGCCATTTACGCTACGGTGGAAAGGTACTTGGCGTATGTGGAGGGTTGCAAATGCTGGGAAAATCGATTTCAGATCCGTTAGGGGTTGAGTCATCAGTTCTGCATATTACCACTTTGGGTTTGGCTGATTTTACGACACAGTTAAGTGTAGAGAAAACCTTGACCCAAGTGAGTGGAACCTGCAAATTAGATGGCAACGATGTTGCTATTGCGGGATATGAGATCCATTGTGGCCAAAGTCATGGGCCAGCGATGGCACGTCCTTTTTTGTATTTTTCAGCCCACCCAGATGGTACTGAACAAGATGGCTTTATTTGTGACGATAACCAAATAGCGGGTACCTATTTACATGGTTTATTTGATAACACAGAGGCAGCATTTGCCATTTTGCGCTGGGCCAGTGAAGGGCAATTAGACAATGAGATGTTCGACTTAAATAAGCATCGAGAAACGCAATTAGAACGCCTTGCTGATGTATGTGAACAATATTTAGATATAACAAAAATTACCGCGATCACGCGTGGTGAGTAGAGGAAAATATGAGCACCGATAAGCAAAATAAGACACAAGAAGCACAACAAAAAAGCCACGATAAGCATCAGCAACGCCAGCAAAAAGTAAAAGAGAATGTGGATGCAAAAGTCGCTGCTGCACAAGTTGAGCAAGGGGTATTTCAAGTTATTACTGGTAATGGTAAAGGAAAATCAACGTCTGGATTTGGTACCGTCGCTCGGTGTGTTGGGCATGGTATGAACGCGGCTGTTGCTCAGTTTATAAAAGGTTTATGGGACTGTGGAGAACGTAACCTGCTAGAAAAAGCGGGAGTTCCATTTTCTGTGATGAAAACCGGTTTTACATGGGAAACGCAAAATCGTGAAACAGATACCAAAGCAGCACAAGACACCTGGCAACAAGCTAAAGCTTGGTTAGCGGACGACAGTATCGATCTTGTCTTACTTGATGAGCTGACTTACATGGTGACCTATGAGTATATCGATTTAGATGAGGTCATTACGGCTATTGAAAATCGTCCTAAAATGCAATCAGTCATCATCACAGGTCGTGCTGCACATCGACGCTTAACTGATCTTGCTGATACAGTCAGTGAGGTTCGTAATGTAAAGCATGCCTTTGAAGCAGGGATTAAAGCGCAAAAAGGGTTTGATTTTTAATGCGTTTTTTTACTGCTTTTACAGCGTTTTTATTGCTAAGTAGCTATGTTCAAGCTGATAGCGCTAAGCGCATTGTGGCATTAGCGCCACATGTGGTTGAAAACTTATTTGCAATTGGAGCGGGTGATTTGATAGTCGGTACGGTTGATTATGCCGATTACCCTGACGCCGCCAACGCCATTCCTCGTATTGGGGGTTACAACGGCATTCAGCTCGAAAAACTATTGGCACTAAAGCCAGATTTAGTGATTGCGTGGCAAACGGGCAGTAAAAAAATTGACTTAACAAAAGTGGAAAAGCTGGGCATTAAAGTCGTTTATAGCGATGCAAAAGACATTAATAAAGTGGCTGATGAATTACGGCTTTTTGGTCAGTTAACTGGGAAGAACCAGGAGGGCGAATACGCAGCAAGTGCTTTTACGGCTCAGTTTGAAGAAATAAAAACGCGTTACGCCACAGGTAATTCGCTTAAGGTTTTTTATCAATTGTGGCCCGACCCTATGATGACTGTTAGCAAAAATACGTGGATCCACCAGTTATTATCAGTGTGTGGTGTTGAGAACGTATTTGCAAAGGGCAGTACTGACTATCCACAAATCAGCATTGAGAATGTGATCAAAGCTAGCCCTCACGTTATTGTCTTACCTACTGAAAAAACCAAGAAGCAAATACAAATGGTTAATTGGCAAAAATGGCCAGAGATCCCAGCTGTGGCGAATCAGCAATTTATAGAAGTGAATGCTGATTTGTTGCACCGTTATAGCACTCGGGTGTTGCAAGGAGTAAGCGATATGTGTGATAAAATGCGGCATTCAAAAGCACATTATAATTCGTTATGACAATAATTTATTATGCGATGTATTGAGGCTAGGTTAATTAATGAGGCTATCCACATGAGCGGTTGGAAAACATTTTTAGAGCAAGAGCATAAGCAAACTTACTTACAAGATACACTCAGTTATGTCGCACAACGTCGTGCTGAGGGGATTGCGGTTTACCCGGAAGATAAGCATGTATTTGAAGCGCTGAATGTCACTGATTTAGATAAAGTAAAAGTCGTGATATTAGGACAAGACCCTTACCATGGTCCTGAACAAGCGCATGGCTTGTGTTTTTCGGTTTTACCAGGAATAAAGCCACCTCCGTCATTGGCGAATATGTATAAAGAGCTGGTACAAGATGTGGCGGATTTTACCATCCCAGAGCATGGCTTTTTATTGTCATGGGCTGAGCAAGGTGTTTTACTGTTAAATACCGTATTAACGGTTGAGCAAGGCGCCGCACATTCCCATAAAAAGCTTGGCTGGGAGCGATTTACTGACGCTGTGATTACACATGTAAATGAGCACACCACAGGCACTATATTTTTATTGTGGGGCGCACATGCTCAGAAAAAAGGGAAAAGCATCGATACCGCCCGCCATCATGTATTGCACGCACCACACCCATCTCCTTTATCGGCTCACCGTGGGTTCTTCGGCTGTCAGCATTTTTCTAAAACGAATCAGTTGTTATTGGACATGGGTAGACAGCCCATCAATTGGCAGGTATAGAGCGCGTCATGGTTAAGTTATTACTATGGTGTTAACAATGAATGGCGGTAACTTTTACTATTAATTCATTTTTATGATTTATTTTATAATAAAACTCATGATGTTATGGTTTTACTATAATTATAATGACTTTTCATTTAGAAAATTATAGTATTATTTTTCGCAACTAAACTACTTGAGAAATGGACTTTAAAAGTAGTAAATAACGATGCACGATTAGGTGCTCGTTGTTCCCGTATTTAAAGCCCACCTCTATGTAATACTCATGAAAAATAATAAGGATTATTAATGAGAAGAGCTCTTGGCTTAGCCCTACTTTGTACATTACCCACTTTATCTTTTGCCAATTCAGATGAGTCTGGCCTAATGGAAGAGGCTGCAGCGGCATGTTATAAAATGCGCGCAACAGATTGGTTCGATGAACCGTCAATCGGCTCCGACAACAAGCTGGCGCAGCAAACCGTCTTGTCTAATGAATATGAACAGCTGCGCTTACAACTTGAAGCGTTAAATCCAAACTATGCCCAAAATACACAAAAAGTTGATATTTCAGGGCGCGCTGCCAAGCCGTTTAATGAAATTATCACTTATTGCTCTGATAAAATGGCAGCGCTAAAGCGCTACACCCGAGAATTAGCGGAACTAAAAGTCACGAGGGCTGAAGCTGAACGTATACGGTTAGAAGAAGAGGCACAGGCGAAAGTAGACAAAGAATATGCTGCGCAGATGGCTGCCCAAGACTTGGATGTAAAACTAACAGATATTGCTGCTGAGCATGGTTATGATGCATATATTGGGAGTATTCGAGCGTTCTATCAACAGCATTATGCTGGGGCAAGTATTGATGAGCTGGCAGAGTACGCCATGGTGCCAGCAGAAGATGCTGAGCGTTATACGATGCAACGTGTGATAGGTGATTATGCGATTTATCAAGGGACAGATGATGCCTCGCCACATACACGTTTAATTGCATTAGAAAAAACCTCTGACGGCTCGTACGGCCAATATGCTAGGTTGCCTTTAGAAGCCTATGTAGTATTAGAGAAAAAGACGTTCAAAACTTGGCGCGGCGGTGAAAGAGAGATCCTTGTTTTTGGTCGTGCTGAAGATCATCCGGCGGGTGGGTCGTTTCTAGTCTGGCTGTTCTTGCTTATTATCGCTGGTGGGGCTGGGTATCATTTCCGTGAGCAGTTATTACCGCATTTAGAGCCATTATTGAATAAAGCGAAGCAAGCTAAAGATGACTTAGAGACACGTAAATAAACCTATCCAATTGTAATGTTACATAAGGCCCTACTAGGGCCTTATTTTGTTCTATTAATAAAAATATATGCCAATCAGATAGGTAGGCGTATTTTTAAATGGGCAGTCAAGAAGGAGGAATTACCATGAGAGACTCATTAGAAGCTTCAACTATTGCCAAAGCGCATGGCTTTGATCAGCATGTCACTTGTCTCAGTGAGATCTATGCAAAGCTTCGTGCAGGAGCAACTGTACAGAGTATGAAAAGCTATGCCATTTTAATGGAGGGGGAGGTTTTTTACGCGTTGAAATGTGTGGTGGGTGAGTATGCAATTTATGAGGGCAGTTCGGGCACTGAGCGGAAAAAAAGGCTGATTGCGCAAGAGATAAATCCTGAGCTCTTTTATGCCAAATATACTGCTTTTCCCAAAGGTATGTATGTAATTAAAGACAAGCGTCGTTTTGCTATTCGAGTGGAATCAAGTAGTGATTTTGAGTTACTCGGTGCAGAACAAGAGGTATTGGTGTTCAGTAAGCTTAGTGACTTATAGACAAAAATTAATACGTTTTTATTCATAGCTGAGGCTAAGTACTATTTTTAGTTTTAAAAAGGCTCCTAAGGAGCCTTTTTTTACTGACTTACACAAGATCTAAATCATCTAAGTCTAGATTGTCTGCGAAGTAGTCTAGTTCCTGTAGTTCTTTGCGAAGACGCTGTTTATCCTTGAGCGCTTCTATTTCACGCCATTTTCTCTTTTTACTTTTTTGAGAGGCTCGTTTTTTTGTTTCAGGACCTTCTAGTATTTCAATTATATCGTCTAGGCTATCCATGAATATCTCCTAATTGATTATTAACCTCAATAACGCTTTCGCGCCAGCTTTGTGTGCGTGCCCTAGCACTACAAGCAACTTTGGTATACCACAACTCGGCTAAAAATAAAACAATACTGTGTCAGATAGGTTAAAAAAAAGTGACAGTTTGATGAAGGTCAAAAAGAACCGGGCATAAAAAAACGCCGTATAAAACGGCGATTTTAAATACAGTAAGCTGACTATTGGGTTATAGCGCTTTAAAGCGTGCCTCTAGCGTTTCTTGCGCGTCTGCGAAAGACCGAATACCTTCAGCTAGCTTTTCTGTTGCCATAGCATCTTGATTATGTAACCAACGGAATTGTGCTTCTGTTAAAGGAGTTGGTTTTGCTTCAAGTGGGTAGTTGCTTTCAAGTAGGTACTCTTGTGCATCAGTTAAGTTACCTAGCTCTTCAAGTAACCCCGGGCTAATAGTCAGCTTGTCACAGCCTGTTAGGGCAATGATCTCACCTGTGTTTCGGAAACTTGCACCCATAACAACCGTATTATAACCATGGCGTTTGTAAAATTCATAAATACTGCACACAGACTGCACACCAGGATCATTAAGTGGGTCGGTTGGCTTTTCTAAGCCATTGGCCACATGCCAATCTAAGATACGGCCAACAAACGGTGAGATCAGAAATACGTTAGCATCGGCACAAGCTCTGGCTTGTGCTTGGCTAAATAGTAACGTCAAATTGCACTTTACACCTTCTTTTTCAAGTTGCTCAGCAGCTTTAATACCTTCCCACGTTGATGCAATCTTGATCAGTATCTTATCTTTACTTACACCTTCTTGCTCATACAGTTTCAATAAAGTGTTGGCTTTATTGATCATAGCTTGTGCGTCAAAAGACAAACGAGCATCAACCTCGGTAGAAATGTAGCCAGGGACAATCTCCGCAATTTCTTTACCGATCAATACTGCGAAGTAATCACAAGCAAGCTCTAGCTGTTGTTGTGCATCTGATTCATTTGCTTTGGCAAAGTCCCATGCTTTTTGTAAATAAGCTTGGTATGCAGGCATTTCACTTGCTTTAAGCAGTAGCGAAGGGTTTGTTGTGGCATCTTCTGGTTGATGCTTACGAATGGCTTCAATGTCGCCGGTGTCGGCAACAATCGATGAATGTTGTTTTAGCCTATCTAGTGCTGATGTCATTAGCTGTCCTCATTCCTATTTGCAGCAAATTTAAAGTGTAATTACGCTATGTTGCAGTACTGTGATTTGCTTTAATAGGTCAATTGTCCGTATCTAAAAAGACTCAAGGCAGGTAAGCACAACCAGAAGGAACATTTAGGTAATTACACGAATTAGGGCTATCCCTTATTACTTCAAAGGTTATTCTAAGCTTGAAGTCAAACAGGGATAGTGTTGAAATTGACATTAAATAATTTTCAAGTCAATAGGCTAGCCATGATCACGGTAATATCTCCTGCAAAAAATTTGGATTACGACACTCCAGCACATATTTCACGTCATACACAAGGGCAACTACTTGATCATAGCGAGGAGTTGATGACGGTTTGTCGTGAACTGTCTCCTCAGCAAATCGGCAGTTTGATGAAAATCAGTGATAAATTGTCGGGATTAAATGCTGCACGATTTAGTGAGTGGTCTCAGCCGTTTACGCCAGAGAATGCGAAGCAAGCGGTACTTGCATTCAATGGTGATGTGTACACGGGCTTAGATGCAGCCAGTTTAGATGACGCGACACTAGATTATGCGCAAAATAATCTCCGTATTTTATCTGGGCTTTATGGTGTGTTGAGGCCGCTTGATCTGATGCAAGCTTATCGCTTAGAGATGGGCACTAAATTAGAAAACAGCCGTGGTAAAAATTTGTATGAATTTTGGGGCTCGGTTATTGCTGAGAATTTAAATGAAACTGTTGCTGATCAACATGCAACGCACATAGTTAATTTGGCATCAAATGAATACTTTAAAGCGGTTAATAAAAAGGCATTAAGCGCTGACATTATTACACCGATATTTAAAGATTGTAAAAATGGGCAGTTTAAAGTGATCAGCTTTTACGCTAAAAAAGCGCGTGGCATGATGGCGCGTTTTATAATGGAGCATAAAATAACAAGTCTTGATGCGCTTAAAACATTTGATGTTGCAGGCTATTATTTTAGCGAAGAAGCAACGATTAAAGCCAATGAACCAGTATTTTTACGTGCTGAACAAGGTTAACCAAGCTACATATTCTTACAAAATACGATAGGTACTAAAGTATTAAAAGTGTTTATGATGCCTAAGTAGGTACCTTGCCAAAAACTTAGGTTTATAGGTCTGAGTAATATCTTATTTGTAAGGAGCAGTCGATATGCTAAAAAGCACGATATTGATAACATCATTTGTGTGTTTAATAACGGGGTGTGGTAGCGTCAAGACATCGATGACGAGCAAAGGGTTGAGTTGCGAGCAAGCACATTCACAATGTAAATCGTATTGTTATGACGACACGTCGTTGCCCGGTACTCAGCAACAAACGTGTTTAGATAGATGTTATGAAACACTTAATAGTTGCCGAGTGTCACCTGAGGACCCATTTGTGTTCCCCAAACCGACTGTGGGGTGGTAACGTCCATGCGACCGAGCTTTTTGGAGTTAAGCTACCCGATATGAACAAAAACGTATTGCTATTAGCAATGTGCCAAGGGTTAATTACGACGGGCAACATTTTACTCGTTACCATTGCGGCATTGGTGGGCCAAGCCTTGAGCCCTTCAGCCGCATTCACGACCTTACCTGTAGCGACTCAAATGTTTGGCTTACTTATTGCGACGATCCCTGCTTCATTGGTGATGGCAAAAATAGGACGTAGGAGAGGGTTCAGTTTAGGCAATATTGTGGGGTTAAGTGGGACACTTTTAGGTTACTTTGCTTTGAATCAAAGTGCTTTCTTGTTGTTTTGTATTGCCACCCTTTTGATAGGTATTGGTATCGGTTTTGCGACTCTTTATCGCTTTGCTGCGATAGAAGCCAGTGATAACCCTGCCAGAGCGATATCTATAATCATGGCGAGTGGAGTGGTTGCAGCCATACTGGGGCCAAATTTAGCGGTATGGGTAACAAGCTATTTTCCTAGTATTAATTATGCGAATGTTTTTATTTCACTGAGCGGTTTGTACTTACTGGCATTATGTTTACTGCAAGCAGTCAAGTTTAATGAAGTAAGTGAGACATTGAATTTACATA
The DNA here is from genome assembly GCF_005886875.1 of Pseudoalteromonas aurantia. Taxonomy (GTDB): domain Bacteria; phylum Pseudomonadota; class Gammaproteobacteria; order Enterobacterales; family Alteromonadaceae; genus Pseudoalteromonas; species Pseudoalteromonas aurantia_A. The sequence goes on from NZ_PNBY01000034.1 coordinate 111,374, forward strand.
AGGCGAGAGGGTTACGAGAAATTGTGATGCAGCCGCAGTTTATAACGGCAGTGTTAATTGCGATGTTGAGCTATACAATAATGAATTTATTGATGACGGCAACCCCTCTGGCCATGCATCGTCATGGTTTTGACTTAGCTGACTCGGCACTGGTTATTGAATGGCATGTATTGGGCATGTTTGTCCCTTCCTTTTTTACCGGTAAGTTAATTCAACGGTTTGGACAGACGCCTATGATGGCGTCAGGTGCACTCCTTATTATCGGGTGCTGCGTCATCAATTTATTGGGGGTGAGTCATTGGCACTTTTTATTCGCACTGTGTATTTTAGGCGTTGGTTGGAATTTTATGTTTATTTCAGCGACTCATATGGTGAGTGAAACGTATCACCCAAGTGAGAGAGCAAAAGCACAAGCCAGTAACGAATTCTCTGTATTTAGCATGGTTGCAATATCCTCGTTAGGTGCTGGTTGGTTAGAAGCTATTGCTGGCTGGCGTTTTTTGAATATGATGAGTATTCCTATCATGCTGATAGCGCTTGGTGTGATCTACTGGTTTGCGTCACAAAAAGAGACGCCATTAACTCAGATACCTTTAGGTAGATGAGAGTAGACGATCACGATTTCATCTCTAAATGCACTGTCTAAATGTCGCTGTTCGATACGATATTGTTGGCAAAATACCTGTGCAGATCCTGTTTGTGTGAGTAGGCTAATGTGAGCATGTTTGTCTAATACGGCTTGCCATTTATGTATGATATGTGTCGGTGGGTTAGGCAAGATATCAATAATTTCTAGCGGGCTTTTAAACTCACTGCACATGGCAACTTTTAACATTTCATCATTGGCGGCAGTTAGCCAGCTTGTTTGATTTTTACCGACACAAATAATAGGTAAAAAGGGCGCCAGTGCAGGCCATACTGTATTTCTATATAACTCTACTTGCCAATAAGGGCGTGCGATATGAGCAAATTGCTTGAAGCTCGTAATTTGACTAAACCCAGATTGTGCAAAAGGCACGATTTCTACCCGGGGTTTATTTGCATTAACAGTGTCATTGGCCACATCAATGTACCATTGATCAATTATTATGGCATTTTGGAAAACTCATCTCTCAATGAGCCCCATACTTTTCGTAATTCAGGCCGTTGTTGTGTGGTTTTCAGTATATTTAATATCGGATATTCGGTGTAGCTCTGAGGGGGCATTAATAGACGATATACTTCATCCCTGATCTCTTTGCAGCGCCCGAGAGGGGATGGCTTACCTGCAAAGTATGGATAGTTCGGCGCTAATGTTAAGTCTGCTTTTAGGCGCAGCTGAGCCAATTCACTGCATAATACACCTTGTTATTCCTTGGAAATATTCATCATTTGCTCCTTTGAAATTGCCCAGTTTATTTGCTCAATATATCGCGCGTAAGGGTTCAGTGGGTAGCAAATCAAGATCTAGATCAAAAAAAGTACAAAAAATTAACCTTTTGTAACGTTGCTGTTTGTTTTTTATCCTTGTTGAATTTAACCTGCGCACAGCAGGGGAAGTTTAAATTTCTTCAAGTGAGATATAAAAAATAGAGGCAAGTTATGAAGTGTTTAAGGCGAACAAAGGACATTGTGCCCATTACATCACCGTCATTTGAAATAACCGTCAATCAGCGGCAGGTTACAGCGAGTGAAGGGGAGACTATTTTATCAGTACTTTTGGCAACAGAGCATAAGGCGTTGATGGTGAATGACCATCAAGGTATATCTGGTGCATATTGTGGTATGGGCGTTTGTCATTGCTGTCATGTTAAAGTGAATAAGCGCTATAAAAAACGCGCATGTCAAACGGTTGTAAAGCCGCAAATGATTGTTGAAACGTTAACGAATCGTTTTTTAGAAGAGGGCATAAAATGACACATTCATGTCCTGTGGTGATTGTTGGGGGAGGCCCTGCTGGCACAGCCGCCGCGGCCCAACTAGGAAAGTTGGGTATTACGAGCAAAATCATCGAAGAAGCGTCAAAAATTGGTGGGGTGATTTATCGAGGCCCTTTGCGTAACACCCACAGCTTGCCCCATTTAGATGACAATTTAAAACGTGCCATGGCAGCACTGCAAACGCGCTACTATGCTAATCGACGTCACATTGAGTTATTAGAGAATACTCGGGTATTGGGACCTGAAGGGACGCATTCTTTGCTCTTAAACAAAGGTGAAACGCTAAGCAACATTGAATACCAAGAGCTTATTTTAGCAACGGGTTGCCATGAGAGAAGTGTACCTTTTGAAGGTTGGCAATTACCTGGCGTGATGCTTATGGGCGGAGTTCAGTTGCAAATTAAAAGTGGATTAGTACAACCTGGGCGTAAAATGGCTTTAGTGGGTACGGGCCCTTTACTCCCCTTAGTTGCCTGTCAGCTGCACAGATCAGGTATTGATGTTGTAGGAGTATATGAAGCAAGTCAGTTTAGTAAATTAGCGAAAGAAGCCGTCGCATTATTGAATGAGCCAAAGTTAACTTTGTCAGGCTTGAGCATGATGGGGTATTTAAAAAAGCATACTATCCCTTTTTATTATGGCTGGGGGATTGTCAGTGCTCAGGGTGAGAATGCGTTAAAGTCTATTACTGTGGCGCCTTATAACGAGCATTGGCAAGCCGATACTCAGAATGCGCAAACACTGGAAGTCGATGCGCTTGGTGTCGGGTATGGTTTTGTCGCACGCAGCCAGCTGGCTATGTTAATGGGTTTAGACCATCAATATAGCACTGTGAGTGGCAGTATTCCGACGTTAGATCAGTGGCAACATAGTAGTGTAAATAATGTATATGTTGCTGGGGACAGCAGTGGTGTATTAGGCGCTGATGCGGCAATTTGTGAGGGGCAAATTGCCGCTATTAGGATTGCGCAAAATCGAGGCGTTTTGACTGGCAAAGAAGCCGCGCAGCATGCCGGAAAAGTGATGAGAAAACTTGAAAGACTTAAACGTTTTAGATCTGGTTTTGATCGGTTTTCAGAAAGACAGGTTGGCTTAATGGAGTTAGCAAAACCAGAAACGGTGGTTTGTAGATGCGAAAAAACCACGCGGGCGCAAGTTGATATCGCATTAGCACAAGGTGTAAAAGATATTACGAGCTTAAAGATGCGAACTCGATTAGGTATGGGCGATTGCCAAGGAAAAACATGTGCAAGTTATGCGATTGACAGGCTTTACCAATCGGGTTGCACAGACAATATAGGTGCCATAAAACCTCGCTTTCCGTTAGATCCTATCCCTTTTACTTTTTTGGAAGAGCAGTAATGAAAAAATTTGATATTGTTATTGCCGGCGGTGGTGTTATTGGAGCCGCATGTGCTTATTTCTTGAGTCGAGATACACAGCTTAAGGTGGCTTTAATTGATATAAAAAAGCCGGGTAATGCGTCACGTGCATCTGCTGGTGGATTATGGGCAATTGGCGAATCTGTTGGGTTAGGGTGCGGCGTTATCTTCTTTAAAACGCTTTCTAAATTACAAAGTGAATCTAAAGGAAAAGATATTCCTGTTATGCGCCCGCATCAACTACCAGATTGTTTTTTTGAATTTGCGTTAGCTTCTAATGCGATGTATCCAGCGTTACATAAAGAACTATTTGAACAACATGGTGTTGATTTTAAATTTGAACGAACCGGTCTTAAGTTCATTATGTATAACCAAGATGATCGTATTTATGCCGAACAGATCACCCGTGGTATTCCACACTTAGCAGATCAAATTCGTTGGTTAGATGCACAACAGCTCAAAGAAGAGGAACCCTACATTACAGATGATGCCATTGGTGCCATAGATTTTATCTGTGATCATCAAGTTAATCCTTATCGACTGGTTGATGCTTACTTAGAAGGTGCACGGCAAAATGGTGTCGATCTGGTGCTCAATAGTGAAGTGAATAAGGTATTACGAAAAGACGATAGGGTTACGGGGGTGACAACTCAAGAAGAAACATACTACTGTGATACGTTGATAAATGCGGCAGGGGCATGGGCTGATACTTTATTTAATAAAGCAACGGGTTTGAATATGCCAGTTTACCCAGTGAAAGGTCAAATTGTGCTATCTGAACGTTTACCCAAAGTGCTTAATGGCTGTGTCAGTACCAGTGATTGTTATATCGCTCAAAAAGACAATGGTGAAATTTTAATTGGTTCTTCTACCGAAGAAAAAGGATTTGATACAACGAATAGCTTGGATAAAATTACCGAGCTTTCTCAGGGAGCATTAAAGTGCCTACCTATTTTAAAAGACAGTAATATCAAACGTTGTTGGGCAGGGCTCAGACCTGGTACACCTGATGAATTACCTATCTTAGGTCATGTGCCCGGCATTAAAGGCTATATTAATGCGTGTGGGCACTTTCGTACCGGAATAGTGACATCGGCGATTACAGGGAAATTGATCACGGAATTAGTGACAGGGCAAGAAACGAGCTTAGATTTAACCCCGTTCAGTGTAACGCGCTTCTTTACACAAGAGTAAAAATAAAATGGCCCCATTGGGGCCATTTTATTTAAATTATTTCTTTTTCTTAACTTTCGCTTTGGCTTTTTTCTTTGCTTTCATTTTTACTGGGTCTTTTTTCTTCTTAGGTGGTCGCGCTTCTTTATTTTGTGGCTCTAGCCCCTTAATAACACGTCGTTTTAAACCTAAGTCAATGTACCGTTCAATTTTTGCCAAAATAGCGACGTCATGTGCTTCGACAAATGAAATAGCGGTGCCTTTTTTACCTGCTCTGGCAGTACGACCAATACGGTGTACATAAACATCAGCTGTACGCGGTAAGTCAAAGTTTATAACATGCGTGATGTCAGCAACGTCAATACCACGGGCCGCAACATCGGTGGCAATTAAAATGCGCGTACGACCACTTTGGAAATTAGCCATGGCGGTCATACGCTTGTCTTGTGGCATTTCACCGCGTAGCCAAGTCGTTTTTACACCATGCGTATAAAGCTCACCGACTAATTGCTCTAGGCGTTCGCGTGTTTTGACGAACACAATGGCTTTTTGTACTTCTTCTTCGCTTTGTAATAAATGCAGCAGTAATTCTAACTTGTGCGTGTAGTTGTCAGCCAAATGAACCCATTGGTGAATTTTGGCTTTTTCTTTACGTGATGACTCTGCTTCAAGCAGTGCAGGGTCATTTAAAATGCGTTCAGCGAACAATTCAACGCTGTCACCTTCTAGTGTGGCTGAAAACAAGAAACATTGACGACGATTTTTGGCTTCTTCGCATATGCGAAGCATTTCTTTTTTAAAACCTAAATCGAGCATACGGTCTGCTTCATCAAGGATGAGCAGTTCTACGTTTTCTGCGTGAAAGTTTTCAGTTTCAAGGTATTCCATCAACCGACCAGGGGTTGAAATTAAAATATCGTTATTTTTTTCAAAGATTTCTTTGTGAGTACCATAGTTAATGCCCCCAGTAACCACACCAATTTTCAAGTGTGTATTTGCAGCAAGTAATTGGCACTGCTCGTGAATTTGGTACGCAAGCTCACGGGTTGGTGTCATAATTAATACCCGAGCAAAGCCTGGTTCTTTGCGCGGAAAGTCTAGCAAATGCTGAATCGCGGGGATCAAAAACGCAGCAGTTTTACCGGTACCCGTTGGGGCTGACGCTAGAATATCGCGCCCAATCAACGCTTCAGGAATTGCCAACTGTTGAATACTGGTGGCGGTTTGGTAACCTATTTTGTCAATAGCGGCCAACACTTTGGCATCAAGATCAAATTCAGAAAATTGCATAGCACATCATAAATAAAGGACAATGGAGACAATTATACGCGTGATGGCGATTTTCGAAAAGGTGAATAATGGCTGGCTTTGCATTTAAACAGTTTAAGGTACAACAAAATAATACCGCAATGAAGGTATCAACAGATGGGATCTTGTTAGGTGCTTGGGCAAATATTGGTGATGCGAGCCGCTTATTAGACATAGGAACTGGTACGGGGTTACTGGCGCTGATGTGCAAACAGCGTAATCAAAGCTTGGCGATCGATGCGGTAGAAATTGACGAACAGGCAGTGAAAGATGCGCGTACCAATATCAAAAATAGTCCTTGGCCTGATATTACTGTTCATCAATGTGCAATTCAGGATTTTTCTAGTGAAACAAAGTTTGATGTAGTGATCAGTAACCCGCCGTATTTCAATCACAGTTTACATAGCCCAGATAGTGCTCGGACTAAAGCACGGCACACTGTAGGGTTAAGCTTTAGTGAATTACTCAGTGCTTTTATTCGAGTCAGTCATTCCCACAGTACATTAACGGTCATTTTACCTTGTATTGAAGCTGACATCTTTACCGAGCATGCGAATGTGATGGGCTTACATTTGCACAGAGTGTGTCATGTGCAGATGACACCAACAAAGCCGGTAAGTCGCCGGCTTATGGCGTTTTCATTGATACCAAATAAATCAATGTGTGTAAGCGCATTATGTGTTCGTAATAGTGATAATACGTATACGCCAGAGTATATTACCTTATGTCAGAATTTTTATTTAAAGATGTAATGGCGTTGCAGCGAGGTATAGAATAGTCATTTTTGTAAAAAATTACACTGCATTACATCGACTTTATTTATCCAAGAAAACGATTCAAAATAGCATAGAGCACCCGCTTTGGGGGCGCTTTTGGCGTGATAATTAGCAGGGAAGTATATATGGATCCAACAGTACGTAAGATTTTGGCATTTTTAACGCAGATTGAATTACCCTTTCAGCTAAGCTATTTCACCCATGACACATTTTTGCCCGGCTTGAGACTGCAACAAGGTGTATTACATATTGATGTGGATAAGCTACTCTATGCAGGTGATATATTACACGAAGCAGCACATATAGCTGTGTGTGAGCCGACTGAGCGGCATTTATTAAGTGATGATGTCTATAAATGTCGCAGCAATAAAAGTTGGATGAAAGGAGAGGAAGTTGCCGCAATAGCATGGTCTGTGGCAGCTATTCAGCATATTGGTTTACCAATCAGTGTGGTGTTACATCCTGATGGGTATAAGGGATCCAGCGAGAATCTGATCAGGGTGTTTGAAGATAATGAATTGTATGGTCAGCCCTTGCTCGCTGCATGGAGTATGATAGATTCAGTTGAAGAGTTTCCGAACGTAAGAACTTGGGTCCGTCAGGTATCATGGGCAGAACCCGTTGTGGTCTAATCGGGGTAAGTGCCAATTAAACCACTTTGTTTTGGTGCTTTTATAATGTGAGAAAGCGGTATTTTTTACGTTATAGCGAGTCACTATACTGGGTCATAATAAGTTCTATCCAGCCAGCGATACGCTCATCGCTTTTTTCATATTGGCTATCCTCATCGAGTGCAAGACCGACAAAGTGAGTTCCATCTTCGGTGAGGGCTTTGGATGCTTCAAATTCGTAATCCGCAGTATTTGGCCAATAACCAAGAAAGTTAACGCCTTGCGGCTTGATTTTGTCGTGTAGCATACCAAGCGCATCTTGAAACCACTGACCATAACCTTGCTGATCGCCCATACCAAATAAGGCAATGGTTTTCCCCACTAGGTTTACATGTTCTATGTCATCCCAGCACGATTCCCAGTCTTCTTGTAACTCACCGAAGTCCCATGTTGAGATCCCCAAGATCAAAAAATCATATTGCTCTGCATTTTTTAATGGTTCATCTTTAATATTGTGTAATGAAACCGTTTCTTCACCTATAATTTCTCTGATTTTCTCAGCTGCCATTTCGGTGTAGCAGGTTGTTGAACCATAAAATAACGCTATCTGCATTGTGTTTATCACTTTCTAATTGACTGTTATGATAGACGCGAAGTCTACCCTATGACGTTAAAAATTGATACAGGAAGCCTGTGAGCGAATACCCTAATGACAGTGACAGCATCAAGAGTAATGCTGACTATATAGAAGCATTTTTAGACTCTTTATTTTTAGAGCAAGGATTGAGCGATAATACTTTATCGGCGTATCGTTCAGACTTGGATAAATTCTGCCAATTCTTAGTAAAATCGAGCCGGGATATTTCATTGATGGAAGTTGAAAGTCACGATATTGAAGCTTATTTGGCTTATCGGATTGATTCGGGCTTTAAATCTCGTAGTACAGCACGATCAATTAGCGCGTTAAAAAGATTTTTTTTATATTGGGTTAAAGAAAAGGCAATTGCGGTGACGCCATTGCTAAGTATTGCACAACCCAAAATAGCGCAGTCTTTGCCTAAGACATTGACTGAGCAGGAAGTCGAAGCCTTGCTTGATGCCCCTGACACCGATGATGCCCTTGGCTTACGTGACAAAGCCATGCTCGAGCTTTTATATGCAACAGGTTTGCGGGTAACAGAGCTGGTCGGTATGCGTATCGAGCAAATTAACTTGCGTCAAGCGGTTGTGTTAGTCAAAGGTAAGGGTGGCAAAGAGCGTTTGGTTCCGATGGGGGAAGAAGCATTGCATTGGATCGAACAATTTTTAAAGGTTGGTCGCTCACAATTGATTAAGCATGCCACTGACTTTGTGTTTCCGTCAAAGCGCGGGGTTGGGATGACGCGGCAAACTTTTTGGCATCGAATTAAACACTATGCTATTTTGGCTAATGTAACGTCGCCTTTATCACCCCATACGTTGCGTCATGCTTTTGCAACACATTTGCTTAATCATGGTGCTGACTTACGCGTCGTCCAAATGATGTTGGGTCACAGTGATCTGTCGACGACACAGATTTACACACATGTTGCAAGTGAACGATTAAAATCGCTACACCAACAGCATCATCCACGAGCATAAGGGAATTTTTTTTAGATTGTCCGGTCTCAGTGGGTAACCGAAGAATAATTAACGAGCAGAATATGAAAAAACTATTTTTAGCTGCGGCCTTGGCATGTAGCTTTTCAACACTGGCAACCAGTGAACCAGAATTGGTCGTACCTAGCCCGATGGTGGCAGATCCGATCACCGAACAGTTTTCTAATTTAGGGGTGATTGTTAAGAGTATTTCAGATAGCCCAATTGCGAACCTGAAAACCGTGATCACCGATAAAGGCGTATTGTATGCCAGTGCAGATGGTAAGTATCTGATACAGGGTACGGTGATTGACCTTGAAAATCGTGAAAATATTACGGAAGGTGCGTTAAGTGGTCTGCGTAAAAAAGGTGTTGCCGATTACCAAGAATCCACGATTGTGTATAAAGCAGAAAATGAAAAACACCAGATCACGGTCTTTACAGATATCACATGCGGTTATTGCCGCAAGCTTCATCGTGAGTTAGATGATTACTTAGCCGCTGGGATCACGGTAAAATATATGGCATTTCCGCGTGGTGGATTACGTGGTTCAGGGTATGAAGATTTAAGAAACGTGTGGTGTGCAAAAGATGCAGCGCAAGCCATGACAGATGCGAAAGCTGGCCAAGCGGTGGCTAAAGTAGAAAATTGTAATGCGCCAGTTGCCGAACACTATGAGTTGGGCCAGAGTTTTGGTATCACAGGTACGCCGGCCATTATTCTGGAAGATGGCACATTGATCCCAGGCTACCAACCAGCTGCGTCGTTATCTAAAGCATTGGATGAAAAAAGCAAAAAATCGTAATTTTGATATACTAATATCATGACTAAAAAAGGCCTTTGGGCCTTTTTTATTGCCTAAAATACGTGAGATGTTGAATGAACACAGAGATACGCACGCGTGGGTTTGTTGATGACAGTCATTTACCCGCCCATTTACACCCCGTCATCAAACAGGTTTATGCAACCCGAGGCGTACTAGATGCCAGTGAATTAGATAATAGTGCTAAAACGCTGCTGGATTTCAAGTTATTTAAAGATATAGATAAAGCCAGTGATATCTTAATCGATATGCTTGGTAAAAAAGCAAATGTATTAATCGTCGGAGACTTTGATGCGGATGGGGCAACCAGTACGGCTGTCCTTATGGAAGGGCTTCCGCAGTTTGGCTTTACACAGGTTGACTACTTAGTTCCTGATCGTTTTAGCCTTGGTTATGGGTTAAGCCCCGCGTTGGCTGAGCAAATAGTGCAACTTAAACCAGATTTAGTTATTACGGTTGATAATGGCATCTCCTGTGTGGCTGGAATAGATATTGTGAAACAAGCTGGTATTACGGTGATTGTGACAGATCACCACTTACAAGGCTCACAGCTTCCGAATGCCGATGCGATTGTTAATCCAAATCGTCATGATTGTACTTTTCCGTCAAAATCTATTGCAGGGGTCGGGGTTGCTTTCTATTTATTAATTGCATTACGTAATGCGTTAAGAGAAAAGGGGCACTTTACAACACATCCACAACCCAATTTAGCGGCGTTATTAGATATTGTTGCATTGGGTACTGTGGCCGATGTGGTTGCGCTTGATGCAAACAACCGCACCCTAGTGCATCAAGGGCTAGCACGGATCAGAAGTGGTAATACACGCCCTGGTATACAGGCATTGATAGAGGTAGCAAATCGTAATGCTGCACGTTTGAGCGCCAGTGATTTTGGGTTTTCATTGGCCCCGCGCCTGAATGCTGCTGGGCGACTAGATGATATGAGTTTGGGCATAGCCTGTTTATTGGCAAAAGATACGAATCAAGCTCGGCGGATTGCGGGTGAGTTGGATGGCTTAAATCATGAACGACGAGAGATAGAGCAAGGTATGCAGCAAGAAGCTCAGGCTGTGCTTGAGCGATTGGTACTAAGCAGCAAAAGTGTGCCCGATGCGGTGTGTTTGTATCAAGATGATTGGCACCAAGGGGTGATAGGTATTTTAGCAGGCAGGTTAAAAGAAAAATATCATCGACCTGCGGTAATTTTTGCACAAGGTGATAATGGTGAGATAAAAGGGTCATGCCGCTCAATAGAAGGTCTGCATATGCGAGACTTGTTAGAGCAGCTTAATACCCAGAAGCCAGATCTTATTTTAAAGTTTGGTGGTCATGCGATGGCTGCTGGTTTGACCATTCTCGAAGCCAACTTTGCGCAATTCAAACAGGCGTTTGAATATGGCGTCAGTGAACTGTTATCAGAGGAACATAAGCAGAGTGTTTTATTAACTGATGGCGCGTTACCGGCAGAGTGTTTTTCGATGGACTTCGCTCAACTTTTGCAACAAGCTGGCCCATGGGGGCAACACTTTGCTGAACCTATATTTTGTGGTGAGTTTGAGTTGGTTCAGCAGCGTATCGTGGGCGAAAAGCATCTAAAATTGGTATTAAAACACCCTAGTGGCAAGTTAGTCGATGCGATTGCATTCAATGTTGATGTTAGAGCATGGCCGAATAATCAAGCACAGTTAGCGCAAGTTGCCTATCAACTCGATATTAACGAGTTTCGAGGGAAATTTTCATTGCAGTTAATAGTGCGAGAAATCAGCGCAATTACTGCATAAAGAGATTTATAGCAGGGACAAATTTTGTTAATATGGCGCGTTTAACAATTGGGTTATTGCAGATCGTCGTTGCGTTAACGCGGTAGCCCATTACCGTAGTAAAATTTTGGAGTAATGTGCATGTTTGAAGTGAATCCTGTGATTAATCAAATCAAGGACATTCGCGAACGTACTGAGCTGCTTCGGGGGTACCTTTGACTATGCTCTTAAACAAGAGCGCTTAGAAGAAGTTAACGCTGAACTTGAAGACTCGGCAGTATGGAATGAACCTGAAAGAGCGCAAGCATTAGGCCGTGAAAAATCCGCATTAGAAATTGTTGTTGAAACGATAGATAACCTTGTTGCTGGTGCAGATGATGTTGAAGGGCTGGTGGAGCTTGCCGTTGAAGCTGAAGATCAAGACACGTTTGATGAAGCTGAGCAAGAGTTAGCAGCGCTCATTGCGAGCCTTGAAAAGCTCGAATTCCGTAGAATGTTCTCAGGTCCACATGATGACAATGACGCATACTTAGATTTACAATCAGGCTCTGGCGGCACAGAAGCGCAAGACTGGTGTAACATGTTGCTGCGTATGTATTTACGCTGGGGCGAAGCAAAAGGCTTTAAAGTTGAGCTGGTTGAAGCTACCGATGGTGATGTGGCCGGTATTAAAGGCGCTACGGTACGTTTCAGTGGTGAATATGCCTACGGTTGGCTACGTACAGAAACAGGCGTACACCGTTTGGTGCGTAAAAGCCCATTTGATTCAAGTGGTCGTCGCCACACTTCATTTGCGTCAGCGTTTGTTTACCCAGAAGTTGACGACAACATTGAGATTGATATTAACCCAGCTGAGTTACGTATTGATGTATATCGAGCTTCTGGCGCGGGTGGTCAGCACGTAAACACCACTGAATCAGCAGTACGTATTACCCACTTACCCACCAATACCGTGGTACAGTGCCAGAACGAGCGTTCACAGCATAAAAACAAAGCACAAGCGATGAAGCAATTAAAGGCCAAGTTGTTTGAACTTGAAATGCAAGCACAGAACGCTGAAAAACAGTCACAAGAAGATGCCAAATCAGACATTGGTTGGGGCAGTCAAATACGTTCTTACGTATTAGATGACTCGCGGATCAAAGATTTGCGTACAGGAGTCGAAAATCGAAATACACAGGTTGTACTCGATGGTGACCTAGACAAATTTATCGAAGCTAGCCTGAAATCAGGCCTTTAATCAACAAGCTAAACTAAGAGCTAAAAAATGACAGATCAAATCCAAGACGAAAATAAACTCATTGCTGAGCGTCGTACTAAGTTGGATGCGATTCGCGAGAATTGCAGTGCCAACGGCCACCCTAACAGCTTCCGCCGCGAAGATTACACGGCAGATCTACAAGCTAAGTTTGGTGATAAATCGAAAGAAGAGCTTGTTGAATTAAACCAGCAGGCGTCAGTAGCTGGGCGTGTCTTAGCAAAACGCGGTCCTTTTTTAGTACTGCAAGACATGAAAGGCCGCATTCAAGCTTACGCATCTAAAGATGTACAAAAAGATCTAAAAGCAAAATATGGCCAGCTTGATATTGGCGATATTATTGGTGTAACTGGACCTGTACACAAGTCAGGCAAAGGCGATTTATACGTTGATATGGTTCACTATGAATTATTGACTAAATCATTGCGTCCGCTACCCGAGAAGTTTCACGGTTTAACAGACCAAGAAGCCAAATACCGTCAGCGCTATGTTGATTTGATCACCAACACAGATACGCGTGAAACATTCCGTATCCGATCTAAAGTGATTGAAGGTATTCGTCGTTTCCTTGCTGAACGTGAGTTTATGGAAGTTGAAACACCTATGCTACAGGTTATTCCTGGTGGTGCGACTGCTCGCCCGTTTGCGACGCATCATAACGCCTTAGACATTGATATGTACCTGCGTATTGCACCTGAACTTTACTTAAAGCGTTTAGTGGTAGGTGGCTTTGATCGTGTATTTGAAATAAACCGTAACTTCCGTAACGAAGGTTTATCGACACGTCATAACCCTGAGTTCACTATGATTGAATTCTATCAAGCTTATGCAGATTACAATGACTTGATGAACTTAACTGAGGATATGTTACGTACTGTGGCACAAGATGTGTTGGGCACGACGACCATTTTAAATACCACTAAAAATGCGGAAGGTGAAGTTACTGACAGCGTTGAGTATGACTTTGGTCAGCCGTTTGCACGTTTAACCATGGCTGATGCGATCATTGAGTACAGCGAAGAGGCGGCTAAGCAAGCTGAAATCTTCCAAGATCCTGAAAATCATTTTGAGGCGCTTAAAGCATTTGCTAAACAAGTTCACGTTAAAATTCCTGAAAAGTGTGTATGGGGACCTGGTAAGTTCTTATGTGAAATCTTTGAAGAAGTGGCAGAGCATAAACTTATTCAACCGACCTTCATTACTGCATACCCATGGGAAGTGTCTCCGCTTGCACGTCGTAATGACGACAATGCATTTATCACAGACCGCTTTGAATTCTTTGTTGGTGGACGTGAATTGGCGAACGGTTTCTCTGAATTAAATGATGCTGAAGATCAAGCTGCACGCTTTGCACGTCAGGTTGAAGAGAAAGATGCGGGTGATGATGAAGCAATGCATTATGATGAAGACTACATTCGCGCATTAGAGTATGGATTACCACCTACGGCTGGTGAAGGTATTGGTATTGACCGTTTAGTGATGCTATTTACTGACTCATCAACGATTAAAGATGTGATCTTGTTCCCTCATATGAGACCTCAAGCAGACTAACGCTGAGACTTTATGTGGTTTAAATGAGAAAAGCGCCTTAATGGCGCTTTTCTTCTATTTATCTGCGAAATATCGTAGTTTACGACTTTTTTTACCTTTTAATTTGACTCAGTTCATGACTGGTAACTGCTTAGTTGTTTTCTATACTGCTTGGAATAACTAAGGAATAATCATGAAATAGTTAAATGAATTAAGGGTCTCAGAAGAATATTCCGAACAAAGAAGAATAGAATACTGCAGAGTATGTATTTGCGAATTTCAGCGTTTAGGTTATCAAGATGCGTATTTAGCAGAGTTGCAAAGCTCGAAAAAGGCATTATTAGATCAATATCTCCTTCCTTATTTACCATGTTCAAACCAATTTTTTGTGGAAAAGTCACCATTTTGACCAGGCTGGTTAATCTATCACCATATGACCTGATTTTACAAGAAAAGTGTTTGACATATTTTTTATAGCCTATATTATACGCCCCACGACACGGAGAGGTGGCCGAGTGGCTGAAGGCGCTCCCCTGCTAAGGGAGTATAGGGTTTGTAGCCCTATCGAGGGTTCGAATCCCTCCTTCTCCGCCATTTAATTATAAATGGTTTGTCGTGTCGATGAAGTATCGATTAAAATAATACTTAATACGGACGCGTAGCTCAGCTGGATAGAGTACCTGGCTACGAACCAGGCGGTCGGAGGTTCGAATCCTCCCGCGTCCGCCACTTTTCTTTAGGTGGTAAAATATAAAAGAAATCGCAGTAAGTAGCGATATAAATAAAAACTTAATACGGACGCGTAGCTCAGCTGGATAGAGTACCTGGCTACGAACCAGGCGGTCGGAGGTTCGAATCCTCCCGCGTCCGCCACTTCTCAAAGTGGTAAAATAAACGGGTATCTGAAGTAAGATATAAAATGACTTAATACGGACGCGTAGCTCAGCTGGATAGAGTACCTGGCTACGAACCAGGCGGTCGGAGGTTCGAATCCTCCCGCGTCCGCCACTTCTTTTGAAGTGAACAATTAACCGATATGATTATTTATAGTCAATCGGTTTTTTTGTGTCTTAATTTCACGAATGATCTATCAAGTTCTTCTATTTTATTTTCTGTATACCAAAGCTGCGTTGCGACCTGTGAGTTTGGTATCACTTTTATGCTTTCTATTTAAAATCATGTGTCATGATCTTACTATTGCATCGCTTTATCTTCTCAGTCATGATGGCAAAAATGTCTATTCTCATAATGATTATGCGCCTCTTCTTTATACTTCTGTTCACTTTATTTTCTTTAAACTCATTCGCATTGCAGGTTGGAGCTGAGCGCTATGAGCACTATTTGCCGCTATTAAAAAAGCAGCGTGTGGCGCTTGTTGTTAACCACAGTGCACAAACCAAAAGTGGACATTTATTAGATAGCTTATTAGCTAAGGGGGTGAAAGTTAGTAAAGTATTTGCACCGGAACATGGCTTTCGTGGCGACCATGATGCAGGGGCGCATGTTGCCTCTAATACGGATATAAAAACAGGCATACCCATCTTATCCCTTTATGGTAAAAATAAGCGTCCTAAAGTAGAGCAGTTACATGATGTTGATGTCATAATTTTTGACATTCAAGATGTCGGTGTACGTTTTTACACTTATATTAGTACCATGCATTACATGATGGAGGCGGCAGCAAAATATCAAAAAACGTTTATTGTGCTTGATAGGCCCAACCCAAATATCGCCTATATTGATGGGCCAATTTTAGAACCCGCGTTTACATCGTTCGTTGGTTTACATCCTATTCCGGTATTACATGGTTTAACCGTGGGTGAGTTAGCTAAAATGATAATAGGCGAAGGCTGGCTTGAGGAGAGCAAGTCGCTTGATTTGAAAGTGATCCCAGTGGAGGGATATAGTGCAAGTATGCATTATGATTTGCCGATAAAGCCAAGCCCAAATTTACCAAATGCACAAGCGATTGCGTTGTATCCGTCATTATGTTTTTTTGAGGCAACGTCGGTTAGTGTAGGGCGTGGTACGGCGTTACCTTTTCAGGTTTATGGTCACGCAGAGTTGCAACTTGGAAAGTTTAGCTTTACACCGCAGTCTATTGTTGGCGCTGCTGCAAACCCTAAATTTAAAGGTCAGCGTGTATTGGGAGTTGATTTAACAAAGTATGAGAGTAAAGGCTTAGATTTAAAATGGTTGATCAGTGCATATCAGCAACTGTCTTCACACAATATCCCGTTTTTCACCCATGCAAAATTCATGGATAAGCTGGCAGGTACTGATAAGTTAAGGTTAGCAATTGAAGCCGGCGATCCTCAGCAGGTCATTGAACAGCGGTGGCAGCGGCCGTTGCAACATTATTTGCAGCGCCGCCAACCATATTTACTTTATCAACGTTAAATATGACGTAGTTCACTCATATGTTCATTGGCGCGTTCTGCACGTTTCTGCCAATGTAAGTTTGATTGAGTTAAGCCAATAAACAGCACATCGATTAAGTAACTTTGCGATGTGCGTGTCAAGATTGATGCGTGTTTAATTGGCTCATGATCAATGACGGTAAATAGCTTGATATTCGCTAAATCACTTAATGGATTGTTACCATAGCGAGACATGGTCAAAATTGTACACTCGTTGACAGCAGCTTGTTTGGCAACTTTTAATACGCCTTTGCTTTGCCCTGAGTCACTAATGGCAATCAATAAGTCGTCTTTACCCATGGTGGCAACATAACTTGAAGCTGATAGTTCATCAACCTGTGCTATGGCAGGCAAACCCAGCTTTTGCAGCTTAAGCGCAAAATCTTGGGCCATAGTATAGCTTCCACCAACCGCACATATCATGATTTTTTTGGCTGACTTTATGGTTTGGATCGCACTCTCAAATTGATTTGGGGTATTGAGTTCATGCGTTTCAGACAAAATCGCGTGTTGGTTAGACAGTAATTTATCAGCAATTTGCTCTAGTGGGTCGTTGCTGTTTATGATCCCTGTGGCAGGTCGTGCTTGTTGAACCTGTAAGTTAAGATCATCGACTACCGCCAGTTTAAAAGCTGGAAAGCCTTTATACCCGAGTTTTTGTGCAAACTTTACAACACTAGATTGGCTAACACCGGCTGCTCTTGCAAGTTCCACAGATGAGAGCGCTCTAATTTTAGCACTTGAATTTAATGTAAAATCAGCAAGCTTAGCCTCGCTGTTCGACAGACTAGGCCGTAAAGCCTTTATTTTTACGAATGTAGACATGTTTGATACTTCACCTGTAACTAACTTGTAATTGTACTTATTATAGGTGCAATTGGAACGTTGCGGTAGTGTTTACAGTTAGGATTATTGCTATTTTTTCACACATTATACTATTATGGGTACTAATGTTGCATTTATGACTTTGATTGAACTGAAAAACTTGGTTTTTAGTGCTGAACTGATTAAGCTATTTGGCTGAATTTATTATTTTCAATTGTTGCAATTGCGACCTGTAAGGGAACTTATGACTTGGTATTCTATATTACCGCCATTGATAGCTATTTTAGTGGTTTTTTGGCGCAAGGAAGTGATTTTAGCGCTGGTATTAGCTCTGTTAAGCTCGGAGTTACTGTTAGCCTTGCAGGGCGATGCAAGTAATATATTTATGACAGTTGTAAATAGCGTTGAGCGTGTTGTTTCAGTTGCAACGTCTGCAGGCAATAGCCGAATACTGATTTTTAGTATCGTGATTGGCGCATTACTGGCTTATATTCGAGAGTCTGGTGGCGTGGCTGCCGCTGTAAATGTATTGATGAATCGAGGGGTTGCCAAGAGCAAACGGCAAGTTGGTTTGTTAACCATGTTTACCGGAACTGCGGTATTTATTGAATCTAATATGAGTGTACTTACCTCTGGTATCGTGTCGCGCGGGCTGTTTGATAAATTTAAAATGAGCCGCGCCAGATTAGCCTATATTATTGACAGTACGAGTGCACCGGTATGCATTTTGATTTTGCTCAATGGCTGGGGAGCATATGTGCTGGGGCTGTTAAGTAATTATGAGTTAGAGCAATCGGCGGTCAGTATTTTGTGGGGCAGTGTGGCATTTAATTTTTACGCCATTATTGCACTGCTTATTGTGTTATATACCATTGTGTTCGACAAAGTACATGGCCCAATGAGACAAGCTGAGCAGCAGCTGTCTAAGCACTCAGTTGAAATGGATGCGGGGCCAGCAGCAAGTAAAGCACGCTTTATGCTTATTCCATTATTGACCTTGATTGTCAGTATGGTGGGTTTTATGTTTTGGACTGGGGGGGGGGAGCTTGCGCAGGGCAGTGGTTCAAAGTCTGTGTTATACGCAACTGTATTAGCGTGTGCCGTCGCTTATCTATTACTGTTAACCCATAAACGTTTCACACATTATCAGCTCGTTGATGTGGGGTTTAAAGGTATGGGTGAGTTATTGCCGCTTGTTTCTATTGTATTGCTTTCATTAACTCTCGGTGCGAGTCTTAAAGAGTTAGGAACCGGGGTTTTCGTTGCCTCTTTAGTGGGTGATTATTTACCTATTTACTTTATTGTTCCTGTACTATTTTTAACGGGCGCGGTGATGTCATTTACTACGGGGACTTCATGGGGCACATTTGCGATTTTAATCCCTATCGGTGTGCCGCTTATTCAAGCTTTGGGGCTGCCTCCTTCGTTGGTTGTTGGAGCAATTTTAAGCGGGGGAATTTTTGGTGATCATTGTTCGCCTATCTCTGATACAAGTGCGGTTTCTGCACTGGCATCGGGATGCGATCTATTAACGCATGTTAAAACCCAATTGCCTTATGCATTGGTGGGTGGCGCTCTTGCACTTGTTGGCTTTTTTGTCGCTAGCATCGTTTTAATTTAAGCGAACCACTTTTTAAAGTATGTACAAACAGAGTCTAAGGCGAAGCTAAAAGTATGCGGCTACAAGTACTGGGCTACTATGGGCAACTATATATTTGTTGCCCATTTTTAACATCACTTGGCCCCGCAATTTGTAGTCCCGTAATTTGCCCTACATTGTTGTGATTGAGAGCTAAATACTGACCAATATAAGAAGGTTGGCTTTTCCAATCAGGTACTAGCTGCGCTAGCAAGCTTTGCTCAAGGCTTATTAATGTATGCCTTTGACAGTCTGCGATGAGCCATCCGCTCATCTTTTGCTCTATCACTTCACCATGGTAAATGGCGGCTTTTCGTATTGCCTGGCTGTTGGCTAACTGTGCATCAAGGTTTTGCTTTAATGCCACCATTTCACGTTGGTATTGCCCATGTGTAACCCGATGTATTTCAAAGTTTTGATACTTAATAGCAGCGTGAGTATTTAAGGCATGCTGTTGATTAACGGGTGTTGTAATGAATAACTGTACGCCTAAAAAAGCGAGTCCTGTGCAGGCCAATAACCACTGTACTGTTTGCCATGAGAAGTATTTTTTACTTTTCGCACAGGCGTGTTTGTATGCGTGAAGCTGATGCGCACTTAACGGTGTTTTATTTTTTTTGTATGCCTGTTTGAGTGCTTGTTCGAATTGCTTTTCTTTATCCATCAGTGGTCTCCATATTTGCCTTTAAGTACTGTTTGGCATATCGCAAACGGGTTTTAATGGTTTCTTGATTATGATGTGTGATCTGTGAAATCTCTTGCAGTGAGAATCCTTCAAGCTGAAGCATGAGTGCTTCACGCTGCAAAAATGGCAATGTGATCATTGCTTGACGCAGAGCATCTACGTCTGTGTTATCTGACAGCGCTGCGATTAACGTTGTTTCATCGAGTTGCACAATTCTATTTGTTTTGCGTAACTCATCAATTAATGCGTTGCGAGCAATGCAAAATAGCCATGCTTTTGGGGTGCTTTGTTGATGATAAGTATGGCGTTTTTCTACGACATTCAGCCACGTCTTTTGGCAGATATCATCAGCCAATACAGGATTGCTTTGGCTGCTGATAAAGTGAAATATATCATGGCTATATTCATCAATAGCTTGTTCAAGAAAGTGATCTTGGCCTGTTTTTTTGTATTCATGCAGTGGATCATCAGCTGGCATATTTAACTTTAACCATGATCTTAAGGCTATCAGCATAGGCTTTCCTCAAAGTTAACGGGTAAACACCGCGTTGTATTTACCCAATAAAGTTACTGACTCAATTTGAACTCTAGCACAACATTTTGATTAGGTTGAGCGATGGCTTGTCCATCGACTATTTTTGGCCTGTATTTCCAGCGTTTGATAGCACGCAAGGCTTGTTTGTTAAAAATACGCTTTGGTTGTGCATTCACGACGGTGGCATGGGTGACTTGACCATTGGGAGCAATGGTAAAATGAAGTTGTACCCATCCTTCTATCCCCTGACGTGCAGCAGTAATTGGGTATTTCGGTTCAGAGCGCACAATGGCGGTTGCCTCAGTATCTTGTGGACGCAATATAGGGGGGGCATGTTTTATTTCACCAATATTAAGGGGGGATGTAAATGTGAAGGCGGTATCCACGGGAGCTGCAGAAGTACCCTCTATTGGCCTTGGGGGCTGTACTTTTGGGGCTGGTGGCGGTGGTAATATATTTTTGATTTTTACTTCTGAGTCTTCTTTATTTACGAAAAGAGCGAGGTCTATCACCTTCGGTACTATTGGCGCTTTTACTTGTTCTTGACTGATCAATTGATCCATAAATACAAAAGCCGCAAATGTTACCAGTAAGGCACCTGCCGCAGAGACGACTACTTTAGCAATAGGGGGGGTCGGACTATAGACGATTGCTGACATAGCATATTCCTTTTATAGGTTAGTTATTTCATAGAACGAAGTAAGATCAAAAAAGGGGTGAACTTTTATTTTTTTTTCTAAGATTGCGAGTACAATCCGCAGAAGTTGTATTTTAGAGAGCCCCCTATGAAGTTAGAGACAATTAATAAAGCCAGATACCGTAAGCACCTCAACTATGTTATTGGCGCGTGTGTTGTTGTATTAACAGCGGGTAGTTTAGGTATCGCACAGTGTTTGATAGCCCTGTTTCCTGACTCGGATGGGAGTCACTTTCATTGGAATCTAACCGGTGTCATTCTCACGAGTGTGACAATTGGTGTCGTCCTGTTGAAAGTGAAACATCATGCATTTATGTATGAAGTAGCCTATGTATGGGATTTAAAGCAAGCGCTTAATAAAATCACTCGAAAAATGGCGAAATTAAAGAAAGCTGCTGAGCAAGGTAATGCCGACGCAATGCTGGCTATTCAGTTCAGCTATACGGGTTCTAAACAGTTGTGGGAGCTTGATGATAATACCATTACTATGGAAGACTTAGTGATGTGGCAAGCGCAATTGGATGTACTCACTACGCGTTACAATATTGAGTTAGATATCACTCATTTTCAGTCACATCTACTGAAACAATTTTAACTGCACTTATATTTGATAAAAAGCGAAGTTATTTTTGCTGGTTCTTTTTATCGTATACATTGCTACGTTCTTGCTTAAAAAGTGCTTCAGTGCGGTAAAGTAGTTTGTTTATATTATTATTTAATTCCATTCGCCAAGTGAGTGATAGGATGTTTTGGTCAATTAGGTAAAAATTGGTGTGTTGATAATACTCTGGTACAGGTAGTCGAGCTCAGGGTTTGATATTAGCGGGGCTCAGGCACTTGATTATTTGACTTGGCAATTGATGCAGTTGCCATTAATGTATATTGGTTAAAACGTCTGCCAACGCTTAAATAGCCACTTCTTAGGTGGCTCAGCACTTCTGAATTAAGAAAGCTCTGATTGAATCAGCCAAGTAGCATTGTCATATCTTACCCCAATTGCACTGTAGTTAAATTGTTTACCCACAATATTTGAAGAATCTTGAAGGTGTGGTTGGTTAGGCCAAATTTGTATTGGCACATGCGCTATGGCGTCTTTAAGTTGCTTCTGTTGCGCATTTTCATTCCCTGATTTAGATTGGGTATAATTGATTCTATATGACCAATAGTGTCGTTCTAAATCTATGGTTAGCCCTTTACTCTGCATTCCAGTAAAAGTTGTCATCACTGACAATGTGAGCTGTTGAGCGACCAACAAAGGCATGCAAACCCAATAAACCTAAAGTGGTTGGCGCTTTATAACGCGCGTCTATACCATCGATGTTTTGATGAGGAACAATCGCGTAAAACTCTGTTGGCAAATGTTCCTGGGTAAAGGAGTAGCCAATATCACGATATTCGGTCATCATGAACAGATCAAGCTCGGTTCTTCCTGCTCGTAGTGTCCAGTTCGCGGTGGGCATAAAGCGAATAAACGCCAATTGAGTAAGTGTATCTAAATTATGTTTTTCTTGGTCTTTTAAAGCGGCTTGAATAACGGTTTGCCAACGGGCTGAGTATTGCCACTCTAGTTGCATGCCGATAGATGA
Source organism: Pseudoalteromonas aurantia (assembly GCF_005886875.1). Lineage (GTDB taxonomy): Bacteria > Pseudomonadota > Gammaproteobacteria > Enterobacterales > Alteromonadaceae > Pseudoalteromonas > Pseudoalteromonas aurantia_A. Next base: position 133,919 of record NZ_PNBY01000034.1, read on the forward strand.
AGTGTATAGACCTATTTCATTATCGCGTAGCCCATGAGACTGAGAGATTAAGTGCCGTATTTTTGCTGTGTCAGATGAGCTGGTTGTCAGTGATAGATTTGCAAACCCATCAAAATTAAAAGTCGAACACTCAGCTGTTAAATGTGTGAAGAATAATAAGGCTGCCAATAGTCTCATTGCTTAGGTCCGACGTTACAGTGCACGTTGAAGGTGTGATCTTAAGTTAAGATTAGCTGGTGTTATTTGTAATTCAATAATAGAGAGGGAGTAAGGCAGATTATTTGATGATAAGTATTGAACTCATGATGATGTGGTTACGTACAACGAACTTGTTTTTTTCTATTTCAACACCATATCTATATTATTGCAGAGAATGACTGTGATAATATCACATTAATTAATTTTATAGGTTCTGAAGTCGTGGCAGAAGTAAGAGCGAGAGTTCAGCTGAATGTGGGGCAGCATAGTCATATCCCCGCGGAAATCGTGTCATTTAGTGGCTTACAAGATGGGCAAGAGCATGTGGCATTGATTTTTAATCAAGCAGAGTCAGAGCAAGAGATCCCGTTGATCCGTATGCACTCAGAGTGCTTAACGGGTGATGTATTTCACTCGTCGCGTTGTGACTGCGGTGAGCAATTAAACGAGTGCATTGAGACAATGCACCAACAAGGTGGCATATTATTATACCTTCGTCAGGAGGGCAGAGGTATTGGTCTATACAATAAAATAGACGCCTATGTGCTGCAATCTCAGGGTATGAATACCTATGAAGCTAATAACCACTTGGGCTTTGATGACGACTTACGGGACTTTTCAGATGCTGTATTAATGCTAAAGGCGATGGGCTTATCTCATGTCAAACTGATGACCAATAACCCAAAAAAACTCAACGCGCTGCGTAATGCAGGGATAACAGTTGATGAAGTGGTAGGCACGGAAGCACATGTTAAAGCTGGTAACCGAAGCTATCTTGAGACAAAAGTAAAACATGGCGATCACATGTTGAATATTAAGAAAATATCAAAATCAGAATAAGTTGTAATTTGCTTTATTTTTGAATGCGGCTCCTTGTGCCGCATTTTTACTTTCTACGCTAGTCAAATCGAGCGATAAACTCGCAATTTTGTTCCTCTTGGGTATAATCTGCATGTTTTTATAAGCTTTGAGCCGTTATGTCACCAGAATTTAAAGTATTTAAAGCCGCCATGGGTATACAGTGGTTAAAAGCCGGTTGGGTTATTTTTAAAACTCAGCCCATGACGTTTGTTTTCATGTATTTATTTATCGTTATATCAGCGCTTATTCCGCTGGTAGCGCCGCCACTTCAGATATTAGTTGCATTTGCATCGCCGTTCTTAACCGCGGGAATGTACATGGCGGTGATCAGCAAACAACAGGGAAAACGTATTAGTCTTGCGGATATCTTGGCGCCTTTTAGTGCAAAAGGCCGGCGTTTAAACTTATTTCGCTTAGGTTTGTACCAGATGGGGGTGATTATTTTATTGACCTTACTGGCTGATCTGCTCTTTTCTGATGCGTTCGCGATTATGCAAGAGGCAACACCAAACCAGCAGCCAGATGAGCTGTTAAATGCGGTACTGGCCAGTTTATCGATGTCAGATATTATGCTGTTTGCAATTGCACATTGTGTGAACCTAATGGCGTTTGCTTATGCGTTACCACTGGTGTTTTTTAAAGGTGAAACACGTATTTTCAAAGCGATTATGCAGTCTCTCACTGTATTTCAAAAAAATATGGCGCCACTGGGTCTTTATGGCCTTATGATTGCTTTATTAATCGTAGCTTCAATACCACTTAGTGTGATCCCATTATTGGTTATTATTCCCTTGTCTTATATTAGCTTTTTCGTCTCATTTCAGGCTATTTTTATGGCAGATGAGACGCCTACTAAGCCTCAAAACATAGCGACGCAAGACGGTACAAGCGAAGATAATAATACAGGGCGATTTGACGCTTAGATGGATGATAAAAGTAAGCAAAAACTAAAAAATTATGTATTGTGGTTACTGGCTCGCCAAGAATACTCAAAGAAAGAGTTAACCACAAAGCTCAAGGCGAAAGATGCGTCTGAGAGTTATATTGAAGCGCTTTTAAGTTGGTGTGAAAGGCTAGGATATATTGATGAAGATCGATATTGTGAGAGCTTTTTACGACGACAAATAAATAAGGGCCTTGGCCAAAGAAGAGTGTTGGCTGAGGCAATGAATAAAGGGGTTGATCGAGCCCAGTTGGTGCAACTAATAGAAACCCTTGAAGTAGATTGGTTTCAGTTGGCACAGGCCGCGTATGAAAAAAAATATGCAATAACGCCCCTTAACCTCGATTACAAAGAAAAGGCAAAGCGGGTGCGATACATGATGTATCGTGGCTTTGGCTATGAAGAAATAGATTTTGCAATGCAAGCAGCAACAATGGGTGAATAATCACATGCAGCACATGACTACCGCACAGATCAGGCAAGCGTTTTTAGACTACTTTGCCACTCAACAACACCAAATTGTCCCTTCAAGCTCGCTGATCCCGGGTAATGATGCGACTTTGTTATTTAACAATGCGGGCATGGTGCAGTTTAAAGATGTATTTTTAGGCGCGGAATCTCGCCCTTATACCCGCGCTACAAGCTCTCAACGTTGTGTACGAGCTGGCGGAAAGCATAATGATTTAGAAAATGTCGGTTATACCGCGCGTCACCATACCTTTTTCGAAATGTTAGGTAACTTTAGTTTTGGTGATTACTTCAAGCAAGAAGCCATTACATTTGCGTGGCAATTCTTAACAGATGTGGTGAAGTTACCAAAAGAGAAGCTGTTGGTAACGGTTTACCATACTGATGAAGAAGCGTATGACTTTTGGTCAAAAGAGATAGGCTTAAGTGATGATAAAATTATTCGTATAGATACTACGGATAATTTTTGGTCAATGGGCGATACTGGCCCGTGTGGTCCGTGCTCTGAAATATTTTATGACCATGGTGAGCATATTTGGGGGGGCCCTCCAGGATCTCCAGAAGAAGACGGCGATCGCTTTATTGAGATCTGGAATCTGGTATTTATGCAATACAACCGTCACGCTGACGGGTCTATGGAGCCTTTGCCGAAGCAATCAGTTGATACGGGTATGGGTCTAGAGCGTATCGCTGCAATTTTGCAAGGCGTGCACTCAAATTATGAAATTGATTTATTCCAAGGGTTAATAAAAGCGGCTGCTGTGGTAACCAATGCCAAAGATTTAGAAGATAAATCTTTACGCGTTGTTGCTGATCATATTCGGTCGTGTGCGTTTTTGGTATCGGATGGCGTTATGCCATCAAACGAAGGTCGTGGTTATGTATTACGTCGGATCATTCGTCGTGCTGTGCGTCATGGTAATAAGTTAGGCGCATCAGGTGCATTCTTTTACAAGTTGGTAGCGGCATTAATTGAACAAATGGGTGAGGCTTACCCAGAGCTTGCGAAACAACAAGCAATCATTGAAAAAGTGCTACGCATAGAAGAAGAGCAATTCGGTAAAACGCTAGAGCGTGGTTTGGCTATTTTAGAAGAAAGCTTAGCCAGTATCGAAGGCGATGTTATTCCGGGTGAACTGGTCTTTAAGCTTTATGATACTTATGGTTTCCCAGCCGATTTAACTGCCGATGTGGCGCGTGAACGCTTCATGACGATTGATGAGCGTGGCTTCCAAGAATGTATGGAAGTTCAGCGTAAAAAAGCACAACAAGCTGGTAAGTTTGGCGCAGATTATAATGAACAATTAAAGTCTGAAAAATCAACAGATTTTAAAGGTTATGATACTGAACACTACACAGGCACCGTCATTGAGCTCTTTTTTGAAGGGCAAGCAGTTAATGTACTAGAAGATGGGCAAGAAGGGATTGTGGTGCTAGACAGAACCCCTTTCTATGCTGAATCTGGTGGTCAGGTTGGTGACTCAGGTACACTGACGGTGACAGGGGGTGAATTTACGGTTGTTGATACACGTAAGCTAGGTAATGCATTTGCCCACCATGGCACAGTGCAAGGGCGAATTGGTATTAATGACAAAGCTGACGCACAAATTGACAGTGAGCGTCGTGAACGTATCAAGAAAAACCACACAGGCACACATATACTGCATGAAGCGCTTCGCCAATTGTTAGGCGATCATGTTGCACAAAAAGGCTCACTTGTGATGCCTGATAAGTTACGTTTTGACTTTTCTCACTTTGAAGGTGTAACGAAGACGCAACTACGTGAACTTGAAGATGCCGTTAATGCTGAGATCCGCAGTAACTTTGCGCTTGATACGCAGTTAATGGACATTGATGACGCCAAAGCAAAAGGGGCGATGGCCTTGTTTGGTGAAAAGTATGATGACGAAGTGCGTGTGGTGTCTATTGGTGATTATTCAATAGAATTATGTGGAGGAACACACGTTCAACGTACGGGTGATATTGGTTTGTTTAAGATAGTGTCTGAAGGCGGTATTGCAGCGGGTGTGCGTCGTATTGAAGCCGTAACAGGTGAAGATGCGATTGCTTATGTTGCACAGCAAGAGCAACAGCTAGCTGAAATTGCCGCCCTTGTGAAAGGTGATAGTCATAACGCACTAGAAAAAGTGAGTGCGCTACTAGAAAAAGCCAAAGGCTTAGAAAAGCAGGTTTCTCAGTTAAATGATAAGTTAGCAAGTGCAGCAGGTGCGTCATTATTAGATTCTGCAGTTGACGTTAACGGCATCAAGCTATTGGTTGCTAATGTCGCTGGCACGGAGTCAAAAGCACTCCGCGGCATGGTCGATGACCTTAAAAATAAGATGGGCTCAGGGGTGATTGCACTGGGTGTTGTCAATGGCGATAAAGTGAGCTTGATCAGCGGTGTGACAAAAGATCTTATTGGTAAACTTAAGGCAGGTGAGTTAGTGAATCACATGGCTGCACAAGTAGGCGGAAAAGGCGGCGGTCGCCCAGATATGGCACAAGCAGGTGGCTCAGAGCCGCAAAACCTAGATGCGGCACTGGCGAGTGTTAATGCTTGGGTTGCTGAGAAAACTCAGTAACAGGTGGCATTATTTGTACAAAAGTTTGGTGGCACTTCGGTAGGCTCCTTAGAGCGTATCGAAGCGGTTGCTGAATTAGTCGTAAAGACAAGACAGCAAGGTCATCAAGTTGTTGTGGTTCTTTCTGCGATGTCGGGTGAAACAAATCGTTTAATTGGTATGGCACGGCAACTTGATACACGCCCTAACAGTCGTGAACTCGACGTGCTACTTACGACCGGTGAGCAAGTCAGTGTTGCATTGTTGGCGATGGCAATTATCAAACGCGGCCACTCTGCAATAAGTCTACTGGCTGATCAAGTCGGGATCCAAACTTCCAATCATTTTGGCAAAGCGCAAATTGAGTGCATTCATACTGAACGCCTAAAACAAGAGTTAGAGCATAATCGCATTGCAATTATTGCCGGTTTTCAGGGGCGAGATAATGAAGGCAATATCACAACTTTAGGCCGCGGTGGCACAGATACAACTGCGGTTGAATTAGCCGCAGCATTAAAAGCTGATGAATGTCAGATCTTTACGGATGTAGATGGCGTATATACTACTGATCCGCGGATTGACTCTAACGCTCGGCGCTTAGCATATGTTACTTGTGCTGAAATGCTCGCATTAGCCAGCTTAGGCGCGAAAGTATTACACCTTCGTTCTGTTGAAGCGGCAGGCAGGCATAAAGTGCCATTAAGAGTACTTTCTAGTTTTTTTCCAGATGCGGGAACATTGATAACCTATGAAGAGAATTCAAGGTTGCAAAGTACGGTGTCAGGGATCGCAGCATCACGCGATGAAGTACAGATTAGTGTATTGAGTAGTACGCAGAGTACACCTAAGTTAAGGTTAATAGAGGCGCTGTGCACTGAACATAATATTGAAATAGATATGATCACGCAAACTCAGCAACATAGCGAAAAAATAGGCTATGCTTTTACAGTGCACAGTAATGATCACTTACAGGTGATTGAGATATTGCAGTCAAACTTAGGGTACATACGAGCACACCATGTTGAAAGTAACATGGGGGTTGCTAAGGTCTCTGCTGTTGGCTTGGGCATAAAATCAAATTGTGGTGTTACAGAACAATTTTTTAGTGCTTTAGCCCAAGAAGGTATAAAAACACTAATGAACGCTAGTTCTGAGATAAAAGTCTCAGTAGTGGTGGAAGAAAAATATCTAGAATTAGCCGTAAGGACATTACACGCTACATTTTTCTCGGAAAGTACTGAGTAAGGACGTTTTTTGCTTACTTTTACTGTAACTTTTCATTAAAATGAGAAAGACGCGGAATCTTTTAATTTTTGGAATAACAGGAGCAAGAGAATGCTAATACTAACTCGTCGAGTAGGTGAAACCCTGATGATTGGTGATGAAGTTACTGTAACTGTACTTGGTGTTAAAGGAAACCAAGTACGTATTGGTGTAAATGCACCTAAAGATGTTTCAGTCCACCGTGAAGAGATCTACATGCGTATTCAGGCTGAAAAGTCTAATCCAACGACCGGCAATATCTGATCAGCAGAAGAATTTGTGAAAATAGCCACATAATGTGGCTATTTTTTTGTCTGCGATAAAATAAATATCCGTGTGTCATCACTGATAGACCGATTGGAAAGATATTGCATCTTTTTATTACTTTTTAAAATTAACCCTTTTTCTGTTTCAATAATACTGTCAATCTCCTGCCACGTTAACTGATAGTGTTTGTAAGGGTTTTTTGCTTCAATATGCGTTTCATCAATATGCAGCTCAACTGTACTGCCACTCGCGCGGCTCAACATTTGACGTGCTATCCACCATGGCCGACGATAGTAAAAAGCTAAACACTCAACCACCGCAAGTAGGATCAGGAAGTTTCCTAAATAATGCTCTGCCAGCCAATAAATACTAAATAGACCTAAGGCGATGAGTAATACGAGTAAAAAATATTTGGGTTTATTGTGATCGCTAAGTTTAATCGATTCATCAAAGCATTCTTGAAAATACGGCTTATCTAATACAAATTTTTCTGTGTACATATACGCTCCTAACGTTTGGCACATTGTACCGTATAGCTTTGTAGGGTGCATTAACTGTACTCTAGAACGCTGGTTTAACAGGAATTAATACCATTTATTAATGCACCAAGATAAACAAAGCGTTTGGTATTACCAATTTTTTGTGGTGTTTTAGTAACTGTTTTATGAGCTTATAAATAAATAATCTTAGATATTCTCACCTTTTATTTTGAATATTTTTCATGTTTATGCTGTTTTATGCCTTAATATATACCCAGTCTCCTTTTAAATTTTTGATTTTTATGTTTAATTTACTTTTGGTATTACCAATTTACAATGTTATTTACATGTGACGATGTTTTGGTATGATGGGTGAATAAATATTTATAAAAAATGATTATTAACGCAGGTTGTATTTGTCGAGAGACTAAAGGGGAGAGTTATGGATATAGGCGCATTGTTAATTCAGGCAGCTAGCCTAATGCTAACGGGCATGATTGGAGTCTTTGTGTTTTTATCTATTTTAATTTTGGCCGTGACGAATTTGTCTAAGCTCGCCAAACCAGACACAGGAGCTCCTACCGTCCCAACTACGCGTCGCCAGCCGTCAGGCGGGGTGCCAAATGCTCATATTGCAGCGATTAGTGCTGCAATTACGCAATACCGAACAAAACAATAATAGGGGTCTTTCATGTCACAATTAAAACTTACAGAGCTAGTTTTACGAGATGCTCACCAGTCTTTGCTTGCAACCCGTATGCGCTTAGAGGATATGTTACCAATCGCAGAAAAGTTAGATAAAGCAGGTTACTGGTCAGTTGAGTCTTGGGGTGGAGCGACCTTTGATTCGTGTATTCGTTATTTAGGTGAAGATCCTTGGGAGCGCATTCGAGCTTTAAAAGAAGCAATGCCAAATACCAAGCAGCAAATGTTATTACGAGGCCAGAACCTATTAGGCTATCGTCATTATGCTGATGATGTTGTTGAAAAATTTGTAGAGCGTGCGCACAAAAATGGTGTGGATGTATTTCGTATTTTTGATGCGATGAATGATGTAAGAAATTTAGAAACAGCGGTGAAAGCTGCGATTAAAGTAGGTGCTCATGCACAAGGCACGATCTCTTACACGGTGAGTCCAGTTCACACCCTTGATATGTGGTTAGCGCAAGCAAAACAGCTTGAAGATATGGGGTGTCACTCAATTTGTATAAAAGATATGGCAGGTTTACTTAAGCCATATGATGCAGAGCAGTTGATATTGGCTCTAAAAAGTACCGTATCAGTGCCTATTGCAATGCAATGTCATGCAACGACAGGCTTAAGCACTGCGACGTATCAAAAAGCGATTGATGCGGGTATTGATATGCTTGATACCGCAATTTCTTCAATGAGTATGACTTATGGGCATAGCGCGACGGAAACCATTGCTGCTATTACTGAAGGGACAGCCAGAGATACTGGTCTAAACTTAGCTGAACTTGAAGAGATTGCGAGTTACTTCCGTGAGGTACGTAAAAAGTATGCCGCGTTTGAAGGTAGCTTAAAAGGAGTTGATGGTCGAATTCTCCTGGCACAAGTGCCTGGTGGTATGTTGACGAACATGGAAAATCAGCTTAAAGAGCAAGGCGCAGCTGATAAACTTGATGATGTACTGAAAGAAATTCCAAAAGTTAGACAGGATCTGGGCTTTTTACCCTTAGTTACGCCCACATCACAAATCGTAGGTACTCAAGCTGTATTGAATGTACTTACTGGGGAGCGCTATAAAACCATCACTAAAGAAACCGTGGGTGTATTAAAAGGTGAATATGGTTCAACACCTGCGCCTGTAGATAAAGCGTTACAACTTAAAGTGCTGGATGGTACTGAAGAAATACAATGTCGCCCAGCGGATTTGATCAAGCCTGAGCTAGAAAGCTTACATACTGAATTGCTAGAGAAAGTAAAAGAAGAGTCAATTGAACTGGCTTCAGAGCAAATTGATGATGTTTTAACTTATGCGTTATTTCCACAGGTTGGCTTAAAGTTCCTGAAAAATAGACACAATCCAGACGCGTTTGAACCAAAGCCAACGTTAGTCGAGTCCAGTCAGTCAAAAATACAAAACAAGCCAACACCAAGTAAAGCGAGCCCAGAACGGTATAGTGTACAAGTTGATGGCAAAGTATATGACGTTGTGGTTGCGGCAGGCGGAGAGCTAAAAGAAGTTAAAGTAAAAGACAGCGAGCTTATTCCACAATCAGCATCGGTGAGCTCGTCAGATACCCTTAATGCGCCATTGGCCGGTAATATTTTCAAAATTAAAGTACGCGCTGGCGATCACGTTGCTCAAGGTGATGTTGTACTGATCATGGAAGCCATGAAGATGGAAACTGAAGTACGAGCTACCTCAACAGGTACTGTATCAGAAGTCTTTGTAGCCGAAGGTGACTCAGTCGCAACTGGCGACGCCATGATAGCATTGGCTTAGGAGCTGATATGGACGGATTATTGAATTTATGGCAAGCCACTGGCATTGCCAACTTCACGCTGCCCGCGTTAATTATGATGGCGGTTGGCTGTGGCTTATTGTATTTGGCTATTGCAAAAGGGTTTGAGCCTCTGTTGTTAGTACCCATTGGTTTTGGGGCAATTTTAACAAATATTCCTGTGGCTGGTTTAGCTGATCCCGGTGGGTTGTTGTATTACGTTTATTACATAGGTATAGACAGTGGTGTATTCCCACTTTTAATTTTCATGGGGGTGGGTGCAATGACCGACTTTAGTGCGTTAATTGCGAACCCTCGCATGTTATTTTTAGGTGCTGCTGCGCAGTTTGGTATTTTTGCCACCTTGTTTGGTGCCATCGCGTTAAACTATGTACCTGGTTTTGAGTTTACTCTTAAAGATGCATCAGCGATAGCGATCATCGGAGGCGCGGATGGCCCAACGGCAATTTTCTTGGCCTCAAAATTGGCGCCTGAGCTGCTTGGAGCGATAGCTGTTGCTGCGTACTCTTATATGGCATTGGTTCCTATTATTCAGCCTCCTATTATGCGTTTATTAACAACTCCAGAAGAGCGCTCTATTGCGATGCCGCAGTTACGTGTGGTCTCTAAAAAGGAAAAGATTTTGTTTCCGTTGATGGTGCTTAGCTTAACCATCTTATTTTTGCCCTCAGCAACTCCTTTAGTGGGCATGTTTTGTTTAGGTAACCTAATGAGAGAGTGTGGCGTAGTTGACAGGCTTAGTAATACCGCGCAAAACGAGTTAATTAATATCACAACAATATTCTTGGGGTTAGCCGTTGGCTCTAAATTAGCGGCCGAGCATTTTTTAACAGTTGAAACATTGGGTATTTTATTGCTTGGCGCATTGGCATTTTCAATCGGAACTGCATCGGGTGTATATATGGCTAAATTGATGAATCGGTTATCAAGTAACCCTATCAACCCGTTGGTGGGTGCTGCAGGGGTATCTGCGGTGCCAATGGCTGCACGAGTGGTTAATAAAGTTGGTCTTGAAAGTAACCCGCATAACTTTTTATTAATGCATGCGATGGGTCCTAATGTTGCAGGTGTATTAGGCAGTGCAGTAGCTGCGGGGATACTCCTTGCATTAGTCGGCTAAGCCGACAGAATTTTAATGTCTCCAACCGACTGCGCAGTTTAGGCTGCGCTTTTTTTGTTCCTCATTTTTATGATATAACAAGGACAATTAAGAAATAGGGGGGAAGTAGCGCAATGAATGTATTGATCATATTAGGGGTATTATTTGCTACTTTACTGATCTTGGTATCATTGTTGGAGCGTTATCAGCATAAATTGGGGCTGGATAAAATGCAGCGTTACAGCAAGTATATATTTCCGCTTGTTATGGCGTCACTCGTGGTTAAGTTGATTTATGTTCTGTGGAATGAGTAGAGCGCCACAGTTTATATCTAAAGGCTACTCATAGCATTAAGTTATGTGCATATATAGGGTGATAAAAGTACGGCATATAAGTCACTGCGCATCAACGTTTTACTGTTTTATATGGGCCGTGTATTACTCTATTTATTGAGTACCCTAGGTATATTTTTTGGTTTCATTAATATAAAAAAAGGCGCTACAGCGCCTTTTTTTACTACCGCTGGTAAATGTTATTCGTTCATTTGGGCTTGCTGTATATGCGCTTGAATAAACTGTGTGGCATCGGCATAGTCGTGATCGAGCCTATCACGCAATGCAATAAGCTCATCAGCGGTTAAATTACCCGCTTTACACTGGCTTTCAAACTCGATGGCAGTTTCGGCTACTTGTTCTGCTCCAATTGTATTCGAAATCGATTTAAGTTGATGGCAAGCTTCAATGATCGCAGCTTGGTCCATGGAGATCACAGCACCGTTCACTTCCCTGGTTAATATACTGCTTTGCTCTAAGTACATACGGAAGAAGCGTAATTGCTTTGCTTCATCATGATTAACATATTTGTTAAGAGTCTCTAGATTAATTGCCGGCGTCACCAATACTTCAGGGTCACTCGGTAGTTCCTGAATAAGTAGATTGTTGGACTCTTGAGTCTCTGGTGTATTGGTATGGTTGGTATTCACGCCACTGGCTGAAGAGTCTGGTGCTGATAAGTTGTTAGCGTGTTTTTCTTGCCACTTCATTAATGTAGCCTCGAGTACGTTCAGCTCAACCGGTTTTGTGATGTAATCATTCATACCTGTGGCGATACAGCGTTCCTTCTCGCCTTTGAGTGCGTTAGCGGTGACAGCGATAATATAGGGTTGAGCGTTAGCATCGTTACTTTGCTCTGCAATATCACGGATCCGTGTAACCATATCGTAGCCAGACATTTTAGGCATATGTAAGTCTGTAAGAATAATAGGGAAATTGCCTTTTTGCCATACTTTTAGGCCTTCTTCACCATTTTTTGCAACTTCTACGCCATAGCCAAGCAAGTGCAATTGATCGGTGAGTACTTGCTGGTTCAATACGTTATCTTCAACTAACAGCACGAGTTTATTTTCAGCACGTGCCTGATCTACGTTAAGATAGATATTCATACTACGTGACGGTTTAAGTGCTTTCGGTTTGTGTAGTCCTGCAGCGACCATTACAGAAGTCATGAATGAGCCTTTACACAGTGGCGCCGCATTGAGGTAGAAAATATTCTCATGGTTTACAGCGGCTTCATCCATCGTGCTTAGCACGATGACTTGTTGCTTGTTGTTTTCTAATGAATACAGCAATGAACGTAATTGGTCATTGACTGGTGCCATACCTTCTAAGCCATCTAAAACCCAAATAACGCCTTCTTGATACTGGAATTCGTCAAATTCATCCATTGATCCCAAGGCCACAGTGCTTGCCCCCATGAATGACAAATAACGGCATAAAATATCACGCCTATCATTATTACCTGTCAGCACGACAACTCTTCGTTGCCCGAGTTTACTCTTATGTTCGTATTCAATTTTGCCTTGCGTGCTAAACGGTAATTCGACAACAAATTCGCTGCCCATACCAATGTCACTATTGACTTGAATAGACCCTAACATTAACTCAATAAGACTCTTACAAATCGATAAACCAAGGCCTGTACCACCAAACTCTCGAGTAATAGAGCCTTCCGCTTGAATAAACGGGTTAAAGATTTCACGTAACTGAGTTTGTGTCATCCCTTTGCCGTTATCGGTCACTCTAAAGCGCAAGGTATAATGTTCAGAGGTATTTTGTGCAACTTCAACGGTGATTTTTACATAACCCTGTCGATCACTTTCTGTGCTGGTGAATTTTATCGCGTTGCTACACAGGTTATACAATACTTGTCGAACACGAATGGTATCTCCCACTAGGTTGTTTGGAATATCTGGTGCAATTGCGAGCTGTAGGTCAAGTTTACGTTTCTTGGCAACTGATGAGAGTACTCGTGCGACTTCTTCAATGGTTTCTGACACCGAAAACACACTGTTGTCGATTTGCAGTTTGCCCGCTTCAATTTTAGAGAAGTCTAAAATATCATCCAAAATGCCCAGTAGTGAGAAGGCAGAGTCACGGATAATGGTGGTTAAACGGTGTTGAGCACCATCAAGATCTGTTTGACGAAGCAGATCAATGGTACCAATGACACCATTCATTGGGGTTCTTATCTCGTGACTCATGGTTGCTAAAAAGGTGGTTTTTGCGTCATTGGCGCGTTCAGCATTGAGCGTGGCTTTTTCTAATGCGAGTGTACGTGCTTGTACTTCGGTTTCAAGGCTGGTTTGTAATTGCTTAAGCTCTTTTTGTGACTCTTGGTTATTATCAATCACAGACTGCACTTGATGCAGTACATTGTTAATGGCACAGGCGATACTTTCAAGGCCGAAACCCAAATCACTATTTAGGTGTACTCGGTAATCTTGTGTATCGACTACCAGCTTTAGTTCAGCCTCTAACTTTTGGGTGTCATTGTTAAGCTGCAATACAATGCGTTTTTTTGCGGCAGCGGCTAATAAAAAGGCACAAATTAACGCCAAAGTAAAAAGTGCAAATCCCATCATTGGACTTTGTGCTAAGTTAGGTGATTGATAACGTAACACCAGTTCACCAATGACTTGTTCGTCTAATTTGATAGGCTTATAAACAGTAATAACATTGCCTTTAACGATCTTCTTTTGTTGTGAAATTGCCGCTACTGGGGTGCTGCTTGTTTGAAAAATAAGTGATGGTTCAGCCAAGCCAGTTGAACTATATAAATAGATATCAACATGTGGAGCGCCTTCTTTTATACCTTGAAGAATTTGCTTTGCCTGCGAAAACCCTGTTTTCATCATTATATTAGCGAGGGGCGATGCGAGCTCATCGGCTTGTTTTTGAATATTAGGGACTTGTTCTACGTGATTGGCTTTTGGGAGCATATAGGCCGCAGCAGCACAAATAGCCCCAGTGATCAGAGCTATTATCAGTATGAGAGGCAGTAGCCCAGCAATTTTTGTTGGAGATGAATTTTGCATTGAAATGTTCCGATATTTCGCGACACAATGTTAAAGCTTAATATACGGACAATCGTATCATTGTCTGATGGCTTTTTCTCTACGTTTTTACGGTAAGCGACCTGTTTTAATCAGATAAAAGGCTAACTTAGGTTAGCTGAACGTAAATTAAGTTGTGTGAAACTTAGCCATTTTAAGCAATAAATTAATTCCGTTGTTTGAAAAATATTCAAACGAGCAGAAGTTTGAAAAAAAAGTTGACTTGAAAGGGCAAAACCCGTTTAATACGCCGCACGCCCAGATAGCTCAGTCGGTAGAGCAGAGGATTGAAAATCCTCGTGTCGGTGGTTCGATTCCGCCTCTGGGCACCATTTTAGGTGCGCCGACTTAGCTCAGTTGGTAGAGCAACTGACTTGTAATCAGTAGGTCATCCGTTCGACTCGGATAGTCGGCACCATTTCCTCGCTAGGAATAAAAACATAAACAACAAATTTTGCCCAGATAGCTCAGTCGGTAGAGCAGAGGATTGAAAATCCTCGTGTCGGTGGTTCGATTCCGCCTCTGGGCACCATTTTAGGTGCGCCGACTTAGCTCAGTTGGTAGAGCAACTGACTTGTAATCAGTAGGTCATCCGTTCGACTCGGATAGTCGGCACCATTTCCTTGCTAGGAATAAAAATATAAGCAAAAATTTTTGCCCAGATAGCTCAGTCGGTAGAGCAGAGGATTGAAAATCCTCGTGTCGGTGGTTCGATTCCGCCTCTGGGCACCACTATTAAGTGTGCCGACTTAGCTCAGTTGGTAGAGCAACTGACTTGTAATCAGTAGGTCATCCGTTCGACTCGGATAGTCGGCACCATTTAATTTGGCGTAAGCCACAAAATTTGCCCAGATAGCTCAGTCGGTAGAGCAGAGGATTGAAAATCCTCGTGTCGGTGGTTCGATTCCGCCTCTGGGCACCATCATTTAACCCTAAACTATGTTTAGGGTTTTTTTGTATCTGTATTTTACCTTTGAGCACACATAATCAACAACTCCGAGTTCTAGTCCTTTAATAATATGCCCTGTTTGCTCAAGGGCGGATAAAAAACCACCGTCATGTTCTGTGTGCTTGGAACACCTTTTAAGCTTTTACATACTAATAAGCCGTCCACTTCAAGCATCATAATATCCATTAAAATAATATCGGACTGTGGATCTTTAGTACATATCTCTAGTACTTTTTTCCCGTTGAGTGCTTTCTTTACAAGGTCTTACTGGTTTGGTTAATACGCGCTGTGATCGAGAAGTTAACCTCTTACTTGAAAAGGGGTTATTACATATTCAGACATATCGCATTGAATAGCTTTGACAACATGGGCTTGCTCTATGGTTATAGAGGCCATTACGAAGGGAGTTTTAGCTGTTCGAGCGGTTTTGCGTACTTTTTTAAGAAAATCAATGTCTGAAAATTTGAGGAGGCCCCATTCTACACTGATCAAGTTGATGTCTTTATGCTTAAATTGTGTCGATGTCTTTGATGATTACGATTTTAACGATGCCAGTGCTTTGTTTTATATCCTGAAAAATATCTACAAAGAACCACAAATAGCTGTTTAGCAATTAAACAAAACAGGTTTTTATACAAAAGTTGCCTACCACCTCAAAAAATAGGCAACTTAATCCATCACATTGATTGTTTATCAGTGTCAGATCAGCGAAAATAGTCTGTAATCATGATTAACAATGATAGGTTGCCCGACACAAAGCAGAAAACTCGCTCTTGGAAAGGTAAGACGCAACCTATGAAAAATTAGAAGAACCTATTAATGTCACACACTGTAATTACGCAAGAGGTCTCTAAAAGACGTACCTTTGCTATTATCTCGCACCCAGATGCAGGTAAAACCACCATCACTGAAAAAGTATTATTGTTCGGAAAGGCGTTGCAAAAAGCGGGTACTGTTAAAGGTCGAGGCTCAAACCAGCATGCTAAATCGGACTGGATGGAAATGGAAAAAGAACGTGGTATCTCAGTGACCACTTCCGTAATGCAGTTTCCTTATAATGATGCCTTAGTTAACTTACTGGATACACCAGGACACGAAGACTTCTCAGAAGATACGTACCGTACACTTACGGCGGTAGATTCATGTTTAATGGTGATAGATGCCGCTAAGGGTGTAGAAGATCGTACCCGTAAGTTAATGGAAGTAACCCGTTTACGTGATACGCCGATTGTTACCTTCATGAACAAACTTGACCGTGATATTCGCGACCCGATGGAAGTGTTGGACGAAGTTGAAACTGAGTTAAACATTGCCTGTGCGCCAGTAAGCTGGCCAATTGGCTGTGGTAAAGAGTTTAAAGGGGTTTACCATATTCACCGTGATGAAACGATTTTGTATCAAACTGGTCAAGGCCACACGATCCAAGAAAAGCGTATCATTAAAGGGCTAGACAACCCAGAACTAGATGCTGAAATTGGCTCAGAGCTGGTGGAGCAACTACGAGAAGAGCTAGAGCTGGTTATTGGTGCATCGCATGAGTTTGATCATGAACTCTTTTTAAAAGGTGAATTAACGCCGGTCTTTTTTGGTACTGCACTGGGTAACTTTGGTGTTGACCATATGCTTGATGGTTTGACTGAGTGGGCACCGACGCCCATGCCTCGCCAGACAGATGACCGTGAAGTGAAAGCGGATGAAGAGAACTTCTCTGGTTTTGTATTTAAAATTCAAGCAAATATGGATCCTAAACACCGTGACCGTATCGCATTTATGCGAATTGTATCTGGTAAATATAACCAAGGTATGAAAATGAATCACGTCCGCTTAGGTAAGCAAATCAGTATTTCTGATGCGGTGACATTTATGGCCGGTGACCGTGAGCGTGCGCAAGATGCTTATGCGGGCGACATTATTGGTTTACACAACCATGGCACGATTCAAATAGGCGACACGTTCACACAAGGTGAAAAACTGAAGTTTAGTGGTATTCCTAACTTTGCCCCTGAGTTATTTAGACGTATCCGTCTTAAAGATCCTCTTAAGCAAAAGCAGTTATTAAAAGGCTTAGTACAGCTATCTGAAGAAGGCGCTGTACAGGTATTTAGACCGCTAGCGAATAATGACCTTATTGTAGGGGCTGTAGGGGTGCTGCAGTTTGATGTGGTAGTGGCTCGCTTAAAAGCCGAGTATAACGTAGATGCGATATATGAAAGCGTTAACGTACAAACCGCGCGCTGGGTAAATTGTAGCGATGAGAAAAAACTGGCTGAATTTAGACGCAAGTGTGAAACGAACTTAGCGCTTGATGGCGGTGATAATCTAACATACGTTGCGCCAAGTCGAGTGAATTTAAACTTGTCTATGGAACGTTATCCTGAGGTTGAGTTCCATCATACACGCGAACATTAATATGTATGGAGCCAAATGATACTCGGTATTATCAACTGGCTTTAACCGTGTAAATTAAGAGATAGATTTATAGTGTGCTGTACAGTCGAGCAAGCTCCTAAGCAGCACATAATAGGATGAAGAATGAATATTAAAACGATATTAATTGAAAAAGCCAATGCGGCGATGGGTGCAGCTGGTATTCCTGAAGGTTCAAACCCAGCAGTAACACAAAGTACACGCCCACAATTTGGTGATTACCAAATTAATGGCGCAATGGGGGCGGCAAAAGCACTGAAAACCAACCCGCGCGAACTGGCACAAAAAATTATTGATAATTTAGACGTATCAGACATTGCTGAAAAAACAGAAATTGCAGGCCCTGGGTTTATTAATATTCACCTAAAGCCAGAGTTTTTATCAAATAGTCTTGCGGCGGCAAACCAAGATCAGAAATTAGCGGTTGCTGAACATGGCCAGCCACAGAAAGTCGTGGTTGATTTTTCTTCGCCTAACTTGGCGAAAGAAATGCATGTAGGGCACTTGCGTTCGACGATTATTGGTGATTCTGTGGTACGTGCCTTAGAGTTCCGTGGTGATACGGTGGTACGTCAAAATCACATGGGGGATTGGGGTACGCAGTTTGGTATGTTGATCGCACATTTAGAAGACTTATTAAATCAAGGTGTTGATTTAGAGTCTGTGGCACTCGCTGACTTAGAAACATTTTATCGTGACGCGAAGAAGCGCTTTGATGACGAAGAGGGCTTTGCTGATAAAGCCCGTGATTATGTTGTAAAGCTGCAAAGTGGTGATGCACATTGTCAGAAACTATGGACTCTGTTCATTGATACCTCTGTGAAGCATTCTGAAGAAGTATATCAACGTTTGAATGTGACGCTTACTCGTGATGATATCATGGCTGAAAGTGCTTATAACGGTGAACTGAATGCGATTATTTCATTGTTAAAAGACAAAAGCATTGCGATTGAAGACCAAGGTGCGCAAGTTGTATTTTTAGACGAGTTAGCGAATAAAGATGGCGAGCCATCGGTATTTATTGTGCAAAAATCTGGCGGAGGCTTCTTGTATGCAACCACAGACTTAGCTGCATGTGATTATCGTTCAAATAAACTGGGTGCAGACCGCATCTTAATTTTTGTTGATGCCCGTCAAAGTTTGCATTTTAATCAGGTTGAGTTAACTGCGCGTAAAGCCGGTTTGTTGCGTGATGAAACCAGTTATGAGTTCAGCCCATTTGGCACCATGATGGGGAGCGATGGTAAACCTTTTAAAACGCGCACAGGTGGCACTGTTAAACTTGCTGATTTACTTGAAGAGGCGATTAGTCGTGCGACTGATAAATTAGCTGATCGAGAGTCAACTTTGTCTGATGCCGAACGTGCTGAAATTGCTCGAAAGGTGGGGATTGGTGCGGTTAAATATGCTGATTTATCTAAGCACCGTACCAGCGACTATATTTTTAACTGGGACAGCATGTTGAGCTTTGAAGGTGCGACGGCACCGTATCTACAATATGCTTATACACGGGTACGCAGTATTTTCCGCAAAGCACAGGTTGATAGTCGTACACTTAACGCTGCGATTAACATTGAACAGCCGCAAGAAAAGGCGCTGGCAATTAAGTTGTTACAACTAGAAGAAGTGTTGGATCTGATGATCAGTGAAGCCACACCACACGTATTATGTGGTTACTTGTACGAGTTAGCCAGTTTATATATGACGTTCTATGAAGCTTGTCCAATCTTAAAAGATGATGTGGCAAGTGATGTACGAGATAGCCGTTTAGTGCTGTGTAACTTAGTTGCCAATACATTACGTACCGGCTTAGATTTATTGGGAATTGAAGTAATGGAGCAAATGTAATCTACATTTGTATGCATTAGGACGACCCCTGATTCGATAAATTAAAGCCGCAGTTCAACGTTGTTGATGCGGTTTTTTTGTAAGGAAATACCATGAAGCTTGAAGATATTCGCCGTGAGTATAGTAAAGGCGGGCTGCGCCGTGAGATGTTAGCTGATGAGCCCACTACGCAATTTGAAGCGTGGTTACAACAAGCCGTTGATGCCAAATTTAGCGACCCTACAGCCATGGTTGTGGCAACAGTTGATGAAACGGGCCAACCCTCTCAGCGTATTGTGCTGTTAAAGCATTTAGATGAAGAAGGGTTTGTATTTTTTACTAATACGGGGTCGCGTAAAGCACAAGAGCTTAAAGGCAATAATAAGGTGAGCTTACACTTCCCTTGGCATGCCATTGAGCGCCAAGTGATTGTTTATGGTGAAGCTAAACCGCTTTCGACGACTGCGGTTGCCAAATACTTTTTGTCTCGCCCACAAGAAAGTCAATTGGCTGCATGGGCATCGCAACAATCACGCCCAGTGTCATCTCGCAAAGCTTTGATGGAGACATTTCATGCGATGAAAGCAAAGTTCTCTAATGGGGATATTCCGCTTCCTGATTTTTGGGGCGGGTATTGTGTAGAGCCAAGCAAGATCGAGTTTTGGCAAGGGGGAGAACATCGCTTACATGACCGGTTTATGTATGTTAAGCAGCCAGATGGTACGTGGAGTATTGAAAGATTGAACCCGTAATGCAGCTTGGATATCTGTAACATGCGCTTTTTTGATAGTCATTGTCACCTAGATTTTCCTGAACTAGCTGAGGGGCTAGTAGATCATTTAAGCGAAGCACACAGTGCTGGCGTGAGTGATTTCTTAGTCCCCGGTGTGACATTGGCACAAAGTAAATCGTTAGTGACATTTAAGCAGCAATATGCAAGTTGTCATATTGCGCTAGGCTTGCATCCCTACTTTATTGCTCAGCATTGCGATGAGCATTTTGCTGAGCTTGCCGAGTTTGCAGCGGTGCATGTAGAGCGTATTGTTGCTATTGGAGAGTGTGGCATAGATGTGACATGTGAGCAGTTAGACTACCAACAATCTTTGTTTCAGCAGCACATCAAGCTGGCTAATACACTAAAGTTACCATTAATTGTTCATCACCGACAAAGTCATCATTTGATAGCCCAAAGTTTTAAACTCACCCCTCCGTTATATGGCGGCGTTATTCATGCTTTTTCGGGGTCGCTTCAACAAGCGCAGTACTATATTCAAAAAGGGTTTAAGTTAGGCGTGGGCGGTACGATCAGTTATTCAAGGGCGAACAAAACCAAGCGGGCTTTTGCTCAAGTGCCACTCGATGCATTATTATTAGAGACAGACGCTCCTTCTATGCCGTTAGCCGGTTATCAAGGGCAAATAAATGTACCAAAACGTTTAGCTGAGGTATTTATCTATTTATGTCGCTTACGTGATGAGTCCGCCGATACCATTGCACAGCAGCTTTATGCGTCATCTTGCGCGCTTTTTCGAATTTGACGTTTCACTTCCCAGCGCTTTAAACCACGGCCAATCTGCCAAGTAAACACACATGTGATCATTAACATAAGCAATACCATTCGGCCTAGCTCATGAAAGTGCTGGTGGCTTTGAGCCATTGCAGATTTACTTAAATAGATGACACTGACAAAGCCGATTGGCTGCTCGCTCGCATCAACAATTTGTACAATAATAGGCGTTTTTATTTTGCTTATCCCAGGAAGTGCGGCTGGTAATCCTTGAATATTTTCTTGCGGGGTAAAACCATCATTACTGATTTTCAACTTACCCTGTTGGCTATAAATACTGACTCCCATCACAAAGGGGTCTTGAGCTAAATGGTTGGTTAGCTTTCTTAACGCTGGAATGTCAGCGCGCTGTAGTGGCTGAGCAGCATTGAGGGCAAGTTGAGTGGTGAGGCTTTTAGCTGCACTGTCGGCTTGCTTATGAAGCAGTTGGTGTGATTCAAAGCTGGTATTAAACGCGATTTTTGTTAATAAAATAAAGCAGCCTGCTGCAATAATTAACCGGATCATTCTACGGCCACGAGAGGAGGTGATCAAATCGATAGCTTGTGTATTTTTCATAGTGCCCCTGATGTTTGCTGACAGGTTACACCTGAGATGGTAAAAAGAGTAAGCACGTTACTTAGGAGCCAAACATGTCACCCGTTAGTCTTACTCACCTTAGTGAAAAAACCTTGTCACAGGTCCTTACCTTAACAAAATGGTATCAAGTTGAAAATGCACAATTGCATTTGAGCGATAAAGCCCCTTTACGTCAACAAGGGATATTTATCAGTGTATTTGGCGATGAGCTAACAGCAATGAGTACCATTGCATTACTGTCGTTTGCTGCACAATATAAGGTTGTGGTGTCTTCTTTGTGCTTGTATCAACCCGATTCTCAATTGCCCGTGGGGTTAGTATTGCATAGTGATAGTCACTTGAGTGACACCATGATGAGTGAATTTCGGCATGGATTGAGAGGGGTAGCAGCGGATCAAGGTTTGCAAGGCTCATGTATTACCAATCCAGCTGATTTAAAGCAAAAAGGCCTTATGGTGATGGATATGGACTCCACAGCCATTTCGATAGAATGCATTGATGAAATAGCGCGATTAGCTGGTGTGTATGATGAGGTTGCCAGTGTAACGGCACAAGCAATGGCTGGTAAATTGGCATTTAATGACAGCTTGCATCAAAGGGTGGGTAAGCTCGAAGGTGTTGAGTTATCCCTTATTCAAACCTTAAAAGATGATTTGCCTTTAATGCCTGGTATTCAAACGTTATGTCGTATACTAAAAAGCCATGATTGGCATTTGGTGATTGCCTCCGGTGGCTTTACTTGGTTTGCAGAAGCATTGCAAAAACCCCTTCAGTTAGATGCGTATTATGCTAATGAATTGGAAATTTCCGATAACAGATTAACAGGTCATGTGATTGGAGATATCGTTAATGCGCAGCGCAAAGCGGATATTTTATCGGATATTAGAGCTAAGTTAGCGTTACCTAAGCAGCAGTGCGTCGCGATTGGTGATGGCGCTAATGATTTGGTGATGATGGCCGAAGCCGGCACCGGTATTGCCGTACACGGTAAGCCCAAGGTGGTTGCTCAAGCCGATGCGGCAATTTGCCAAGGGTCATTATTACAAGTGCTTTATTTGCTCGCTATACCAGCGAAATCGGATCATTAATACAATAGGGCATGTGTTACGCGTGTTACGCTTATAAAACAGAGCTGTCACTTAGCGAAGCAGCTCTGTATGCCACAACATGAAAAAAGGTTAGAAGAGCGAGTTAATCTTGCAATACATTACCGGTGTTAATGGCGATTTTTCTAGGCTTGAGTGCTTCTGGCACTTCACGCTGTAGATCAATAATAAGTAAACCGTTATCTAATTCGGCACCAAGGATGCGAACATGATCCCCTAATTGGAACTTACGTTCGAAGTTGCGCTCTGCAATACCTTGATGGATAAATTGTCGCTGTGTCGTGTTACCACTTGCGGCTTTTTCACCTTTAACTAGTAAGGTGTTATTTTCTGACTCTATAGACAATTCAGTATCATTGAATCCGGCAACAGCCATGGTAATTTGATACCTGTCGTTGTCTAGCGCTTCAATATTATATGGTGGGTAGCTAGGTTGCTTTTCACCATTGCGCTGTGCTGCTTCCATTAATGATGATAAATGGTCAAAACCAATGAATGAGCGGTGTAGTGGTGTTAAGTCGATAGTTCGCATATTTGCATCCTCATAAAGCGATTAATGATGGTGTTTATTCTTTTTAATAAGCAATAAACACCAATATAAACATATGGTTAATTTTAATTTTGGACCCTGTCGGCGTCCTAAATATGTTGTATGGACAGCGCTATATTTTTTCAAGGAGATGAGGGAAATAAATTTTAGTTTTATTATATTTATGTGGGGGCCCTGTGTTATTCAATGGCTGAAATACAACTTTTACATAACTCTAAATAGGCATGAATATTGTCACCAGCCCAGAGTTGTTGGCGTTTTTTTTCTTGTAAAATAACGGCTTTAAATTCAGTAAAGGGGATGTCAGAAAAGTGAGAAATATAATATTCGAATGCTTTTTTGACCGTTCGGTTGCCCAATGCGGCATCACTAATGACGGAGTCGCTTGCATCGATTAATAATCGCGTGCATACAACAAAGCGTTCATTTGGTGTATTCGCAGTTTGAATTCTGGCCATGCGCTCTTTTAACATTAACTGCTCTTCTTTTGCTAACTCCATAACAATACCGCCCAAATGCGTTTTTTGGCGACTTGCAGATTCTAATTTAGAATTGGCTCGCTTTAGCTCTCGTTTTATGTTTTCGCCTCTAACAAATAATAAAATCATTAAAAAAACTGAAAAAACGATACCACCGACGACAGTCATTGACATAGTACACCTTTAATTACGTTCAGGGTTTCTCTAATTATTGTTTATAAAGGGGCTTATTACAAAGAGGGACGTAAGCGCATTAGCGCATAATATCGAGTGTGTTTAAAAGTAACCACAGTGTTTTCAAAACACTTAACTGGTCAGACCTTTTTTATAACGCTTCTCAAATGTATATTTTTGTATAAAGTTTAGACTCTAGTTTGCGGTTGTTGAAGGCAATAATACGCAGATTTTTGACAGTACAGCTTGATTTTGGTACCGTATTGTTCAAATTTGGTATGACCAATTTACCTTTTGGTTTTAATACTCCAACTTACTGATGGTTTCAGCGGTTGGCAATACACCTAAATTCGGCGATTGATTAATGTCTTTAAAGATAAAAGCAGCTAAGTTATCAGATGTTATTTTGGAACAACTCGAAAACATGATCTTAGAGGGGTCATTGATGCCGGGTGCTAAGTTGCCGCCAGAAAGAGAGCTTGCCAAACAGTTTGATGTGTCTCGACCTTCATTACGAGAAGCGATTCAAAAGCTAGAAGCGAAAGGACTGGTTACACGGCGTCAAGGTGGCGGAACGTATGTAAAAAATCAATTAGAAGAAGGGCTCACTGATCCCTTGTTTGATTTGATCAGTAAACACCCTGAATCTCAATTTGATTTACTTGAGTTTCGTCATGCGCTGGAAGGTATTGCAGCTTATTACGCGGCTTTACGCGGTACCGGCACTGATTTTGAAAAAGTACAACATAGTTTTGATCGTATTGCCTCTGTTCAAGGTGATTTAGCACAAACGGCTGCCGCGATTAACACATTTCATTTTACCGTAGCAGAAGCGTCACATAATGTGGTGTTACTGCATTTAATGCGCGGAATGCAAACGTTATTGGAACAAAATGTATTACAGAACTTAACGGTTCTAGTACAAAAATCAAACGTCAGTGAGCAGCTGGCTGAACATCGTAAAGTATTAATGGATGCCGTGATCAACGGTAATCCAGAGCAAGCACGGTTAGCGAGTAATGCACACTTGGCGTTCATTGAAGAAGCCTTATTACAAGCAGGTAAAGAGCGCTCTCGAATAGAGCGAAGCCTTAGACGGACCAAGCAACAGTAATTAAGTTGGTTTGTTAAAACTGAATAAATAAATTCGTATTTTAAACATAAGGAACACTCCATATGTCTGAAGTCAATAAATTTGACGTAGACGCGTTAGAAACCAAAGAGTGGTTGCAAGCGCTTGAGTCGGTAGTAAAAGAAGAAGGTGTAGAGCGCGCTCAGTTCTTGCTAGAGCAAGTTTTAGAGCAAGCACGTCTTGATGGCGTTGATATGCCAACTGGCATCACGACTAACTATGTAAACACAATTCCAGCTGATAAAGAGCCAGCTTACCCAGGCGATGTAAACATTGAACGTCGTATTCGCTCTATCGTTCGTTGGAATGCGATTATGATCGTATTACGTGCGTCAAAGAAAGATCTTGAGCTTGGCGGACATATGGCGTCTTACCAGTCGTCAGCAGCATTTTATGAAATGTGTTTTAACCATTTCTTCCGTGCACCAAATGAAGTAGATGGCGGTGATTTAGTTTATTACCAAGGTCATATTTCACCAGGTATTTATGCGCGTGCTTTCCTTGAAGGGCGTTTAACTGCTGAGCAGCTAGATAACTTCCGTCAAGAAGTGGATGGAAAGGGTATCTCTTCATACCCTCACCCTAAGCTGATGCCTGAATTCTGGCAGTTCCCAACGGTATCTATGGGCTTAGGTCCAATTGCATCGATTTATCAAGCGCGTTTCTTAAAGTACCTTGATGGCCGTGGTATGAAAGATACTTCAGCACAGCGTGTATATGCGTTCTTAGGTGATGGCGAAATGGACGAGCCAGAATCACGTGGCGCAATCTCGTTTGCTGCGCGTGAGAAATTAGACAACTTATGTTACTTGATCAACTGTAACCTACAGCGCCTAGATGGGCCAGTAATGGGTAACGGTAAAATCATTCAAGAGCTAGAGGGCCTATTCAAAGGTGCTGGCTGGAATGTGATCAAAGTTGTTTGGGGGTCAGGTTGGGATAAGTTACTGGCTAAAGACACAACCGGTAAGTTACTAGAATTGATGAACGAAACTATCGACGGTGACTATCAAACTTATAAAGCAAAGAATGGCGCGTACGTACGTGAACATTTCTTTGGTCGTTATCCTGAAACAGCAGCATTGGTTGCTGATATGACAGATGATGAAATTTTTGCCTTGAAACGTGGTGGACACGAGCCGTCTAAATTGTTTGCTGCCTTTAAAGCTGCACAAGAAGAGAAAGGTCGTCCAACGGTCATCCTAGCCAAAACTGTAAAAGGTTATGGCATGGGGGAAGCCGCAGAAGGTAAAAACATTGCGCACCAAGTTAAGAAAATGGACCTAACACACGTTGAGCATTTACGTTCACGTCTAGGACTTGAGGACTTGGTGACTGACGAACAGCTTAAAGATTTACCGTATTTAATGCTAGAAGAAGGTTCGAAAGAATATGAGTACCTTCATGCTCGTCGTAAAGCGCTTCACGGTTATACTCCGCAGCGTTTACCTAACTTTACACAAGCACTAACATTACCTGAAGTTGATGCGTTTGCGCCATTATTGCAAGAGCAAAAGCGTGATATTTCTACCACGATGGCATTTGTTCGTGCGCTTAATGTGTTACTGAAGGACAAGGGTATTGGCAAAAACATCGTGCCAATTATTGCCGACGAAGCACGTACGTTTGGTATGGAAGGTTTATTCCGTCAAATTGGTATTTATAACCCGCATGGCCAAAACTATACACCGCAAGACCGTGATATTGTTTCTTACTATAAAGAAGAGAAATCAGGTCAGGTATTGCAAGAAGGTATCAATGAGCTAGGCGCTATGTCTTCGTGGGTTGCTGCTGCAACGTCATACAGCACCAGTGATTTACCAATGATCCCATTCTATATTTATTACTCTATGTTTGGTTTCCAACGTGTTGGTGATATGGCATGGATGGCAGGCGATCAGCAAGCTCGTGGTTTCTTATTAGGCGCGACAGCGGGTCGTACAACACTCAACGGTGAAGGCTTACAGCATGAAGATGGCCACAGTCATATTCAAGCTGCAACAGTGCCTAACTGTATTTCTTATGACCCAACATTCGGTTACGAAGTTGCGGTAATTATGCAAGATGGTATTCGTCGTATGTACGGTCCTGAGCAAGAAAACGTGTTCTACTACTTGACGCTAATGAACGAAAACTATCATCAGCCAGCAATGCCTGAAGGTGCTGAAGAAGGTATTCGTAAGGGTATCTACAAACTAGAATCTAACACGGGTGAAAAAGCCCATGTTCAGTTACTGGGTTCAGGCACTATCTTAAACGAAGTACGTAAAGCGGCTGTTATTCTAAGCGAAGAGTACGGTGTTGCTTCTGATGTTTACTCGGTAACCTCATTCAATGAGTTAGCGCGTGATGGTCAAGCGGTTGAACGTTTGAACATGCTTAACCCGCAAAACGATGCGCAAGTGCCATATATCGCCACTGTGCTAGGTGATTCACCAGCCATTGCTGCAACAGATTATATGAAAAATTACGCTGAGCAAGTACGTGCCTTTATGCCAAGCACTTCTTACAAAGTGTTAGGTACTGATGGCTACGGTCGCTCAGATAGCCGTGAGAATTTGCGTCGTCACTTTGAAGTGAACGCGGGTTACGTTGTGGTTGCTGCGCTAACAGAGCTTGTTAAGCAAGGCAAAGTTGAATCATCAGTGGTTGTTGAAGCGATTAAGAAGTTTGATATCGATACAACAAAAACTAACCCACTTTACGCATAAGAGGTTTAATCATGACAATCGAAATTCATGTTCCTGACATTGGCGCGGATGAGGTTGAAGTAACCGAGATCCTAGTAAGTGTGGGTGATACAGTAAGTGAAGATCAATCTTTACTTACTGTTGAAGGTGATAAGGCTTCTATGGAAGTGCCTTCTGCACATGCTGGCGTAGTGAAAGAAATAAAAATTTCAGAAGGCGATACGGTTGCAACCGGGTCGTTAATTATGGTCTTTGAAAGCCAAGGTGCAGCGCCTGCTGCCCCTGCGGCTGAAGTAGCGACACCTGCTGTAGCGGCTGAAGTAGCAGCCCCAGCTGCTAGCGCAGAGTTAAAAGAAGTCCATGTACCAGATATTGGTGGTGATGAAGTTGAAGTGACCGATATTATGGTTGCTATTGGCGACACAGTTAGCGAAGACCAATCAATTTTAAACGTAGAGGGCGATAAGGCCGCTATGGAAGTACCAGCGCCATTTGCGGGTATTGTTAAAGAGATCAAAGTGAACGTTGGCGATAAAGTATCAACGGGCAGCTTAGTGTTTGTTTTCGAAACGGCCGGTTCAGCGCCAGTTGCAGCTCCTGCTGTTGAAGCTACAGCCCCTGCGGCACCAGTAGCCAATGCCAACAAAGAAGTGAATGTTCCTGATATTGGTGGCGACGAAGTTGAAGTGACCGATATTATGGTCGCGGTTGGCGATACAGTTAGCGAAGATCAATCAATCTTAAACGTAGAAGGCGATAAAGCCGCTATGGAAGTACCAGCACCGTTTGCTGGTACAGTGAAAGAGATCAAAGTAAACGTTGGCGATAAAGTATCAACGGGTTCATTGGTATTTGTATTTGAAGTCGCAGGCAGTGCACCAGTTGCAGTACCGGTTGCGCAAGCAACGCCGACACCTTCTTCACCAGCACCTGCAGCTAAGCCTGCATCAGCGCCAGCGGCTTCTAATGTTAAAGAAGAATTTGAAGCGAACGCATCTTATGCGCATGCCTCTCCGGTAGTGCGTCGTTTAGCGCGTGAGTTCGGTGTAAACCTAGCGCGTGTTAAAGGCACTGGCCGTAAAGGGCGTGTGGTTAAAGAAGATGTGCAGAACTATGTGAAAGAGCTGGTTAAGAAAGTTGAATCAGGTCAAATCTCTAACAACAACTCTGGTGGTGGTGAGCTTGGTCTTATCCCTTGGCCAAAAGTTGACTTTGCTAAATTTGGTGAAGTAGAAGAGAAGAAACTATCTCGTATTCAGAAAATTTCAGGTGCAAATCTGCATCGCAACTGGGTGCAAATTCCACACGTAACGCAGTTTGATGAAGCAGATATCACAACGCTTGAAGCATTCCGTAAAGAACAGAATGTCTTGGCTGAGAAGAAAAAGCTTGGCGTTAAGATCACACCACTTGTGTTTGTGATGAAAGCGGCTGCAAAAGCGTTGGAAGAGTTCCCAACGTTTAACTCGTCACTGTCGCAAGACGGTGAAAGCCTAATTCTTAAGAAATATGTCAATATTGGTGTTGCGGTTGATACACCAAACGGCTTGGTTGTTCCAGTGTTTAAAGATGTGAATAACAAAGGCATTATTGAGCTATCACGTGAGTTGATGGACATTTCTAAAAAAGCCCGTGATGGTAAGTTAACCGCATCAGACATGCAGGGCGGCTGTTTCACAATTTCAAGCTTGGGTGGTATTGGTGGTACGGCATTTACTCCTATCGTCAATGCACCTGAAGTCGCTATCTTAGGGGTTTCTAAATCAGAAATGAAACCTAAGTGGAATGGTAAAGAATTTGAGCCGCGCTTAATGGTGCCGCTAAGTTGTTCATATGATCACCGTGTAATTGACGGTGCATTGGCAGCACGCTTTACTGTGACACTCGCTAACTACTTAAGCGATATCCGTCAGTTAGTAATGTAATTTGCTGTCCCGCCTCATAAATAGGCGGGACATCTTTTTGTGTGAATGATACAATTTTTAAACTCTCTCTGCCTTGTACCAAATATTGAGTATGTGGCAGGCATTTTGGTACGGATACTCTTTTTGAGTACAGTCCCGTTCGAATAATAGTTAAGGTAATAACATGAGCAACGAAATCAAAACTCAAGTTGTTGTACTAGGCGGTGGTCCTGGTGGTTACTCAGCAGCATTCCGTGCTGCGGATCTAGGTTTAGACGTTACACTAATTGAATCTCGCAACACCTTAGGTGGTGTATGCTTGAACGTTGGTTGTATCCCTTCAAAAGCATTACTTCACGTTGCTAAAGTCATTGATGATGCAGCTGAAATGTCTTCACACGGTGTTACATTTGGTGCGCCGCAAATTGACTTAGATAAAATCCGTACGTGGAAAGAGTCTGTGATCGGTCAATTGACTGGTGGTTTAGACGGCATGGCTAAAATGCGTAAAGTAAGCGTAGTGAGTGGCTATGGTAAATTTACCGGCTCTAATACGATTGCAGTTGAAGGCGAAGCGGGTACTACGACAGTCACTTTTGATAACGCTATTATCGCAGCCGGTTCTCAACCAGTTAATCTACCTTTCATCCCAGAAGATGATCGTGTAATAGATTCTACTGGTGCATTAGAGCTTAAAGACGTACCAGAGAAACTACTTGTATTAGGTGGTGGTATCATTGGTCTTGAGATGGGTACTGTTTACCGTGCACTAGGATCTCAAATTGATGTGGTTGAATTTGCTGATCAGCTAGTACCTGCTGCAGACAAAGATATCATTAAGATTTACCAACGCTATGTGAAAGACAAGTTTCACGTGATGTTGTCGACTAAAGTGGTTGCTGTAGAAGCGAAAGACGATGGTCTATATGTGACGTTTGAAGGCAAGAAAGCACCAGCTGAACCAGTACGTTATGACAAAGTATTAGTGGCTGTTGGCCGTACGCCAAATGGTAAGCTTTTAGATGCTGATAAAGCGGGCGTCAATGTTGATGAGCGTGGCTTTATTAGTACTGATAAGCAAATGCGTACCAACGTGAATAACATCTTCGCAATTGGTGATGTTGTTGGTCAGCCAATGCTTGCACACAAAGCGGTGCATGAAGCGCACGTTGCTGCTGAAGTGATTTCAGGTCAGAAGCATTTCTTCGATCCTAAATGTATTCCTTCAATTGCATACACAGATCCTGAGATTGCATGGGTTGGTGTTACTGAAAGAGAAGCAAAAGAGCAAGGCCTTAGCATTGAAACTGCGGTATTCCCGTGGGCTGCATCTGGTCGTGCTATCGCTTCTGCGCGCACTGAAGGGTCTACAAAGCTTATCTTTGATAAAGAGTCTGGTCGTGTTATCGGTGGTGCAATGGTCGGTATTAATGCCGGTGAAATGTTAGGTGAAATTGGCCTAGCTGTTGAAATGGGCGCGGATGGTGAAGACCTTGCGCTAACAATTCATGCTCACCCGACATTGAATGAGTCTATTGGACTTGCAGCTGAAATATTTGAAGGGTCAATCACTGACTTACCAAATAAAAAAGCAGTAAAGAAAAAGTAAATCTTTGTCTTTAAATTGAAAAACCCAGCATTAGCTTAATGCCAGTCAGTTA
>NZ_PNBY01000035.1 GCF_005886875.1 Pseudoalteromonas aurantia
GATATTGAGCAAAGTATCATGATTGGGTTGTACGTATGTTTGTTTTCAAAACACTTTCTATTTTAAAGCCCTTATCCAAACCTGAGGTTATTTAAGTACTTTTAATAGCTCACAAAAAAGCCGCGGTATAACGCGGCATTTTTATATCGCGTGTTTAGATTTAGCGTTTATTCAAAGCGCGGGTTTGTTTTGCGTTTTCGCTTAAATCATTTAGGCCTAGCTTTTTGTAGCTCTGTTCCATTATGAGTAATGCATCATTTAGGTAACTGCTTTGTGAGTAATGCTCTACCACGTATTTCCCACGGTTTGCAGCAGCCAAAAATGCCTCACGTTCGAAGTAGTATTGCGCCACTTTAATTTCATAACGTGCCATGCGGTTTAATAACCAACCTAAACGCTTTTTGGCTTCAGGGATATAGGGGCTAGAGGGATAGCTTTTCACTAACGTTGATAAATCTTGAAAAGCAACTCTTGTGCGGCTGGCGTCACGGTCAGCACGGTCAACACCAAAGTATTCTTGGAATGCATTTTTATCGGCTTTGATATTTACTAGGCCTCTCATGTAATACATATAATCGAGGTTTTTGTGATTTGGATTTAGGCGAATAAAGCGGTCTATGGTTGCTAAGGCTTGTTCGGTATTGCCTGTTTGATAATGTGCAAAAACTAAATCCATTTGTACTTGACGTGAATATGGGCCAAATGGGTAGCGAGAGTTAATAGCACTTAAAAGTTCAATGGCTCTGGCATAAAGGCCTGAATCTAAAGTCTGTTTAGCATCGTCATAAAGCGCTTGTGCTGATTTGTTTGGTACGCGTTCGATATTTTCTTGTTCTGGTGCAGATGAACACGCTGCTAATCCTAAAAATGAGGCGCTTACTACGATAGCAAAGGCGCGCTTCCCTAAGTTCATTATCATTTTATTTTACTACCTTTGGTGTCTTCGGCTAGGCCAAGTGAGCAAAACCGAGTAAACTATGCAATTATGCGATTCTAACCCAGTCGAGCAAAGCTTGCACTGGTAATTTAGGTAAAGTTACAGATGTCAGAGCAAATTTCTCTTCAAGCTGAAGTTCCTACTGAGCTAGGTGGTAAACGTCTAGACCAGATTTTGGCGCAATTGTTCCCCGATTTTTCACGTTCACGAATAAAAACGTGGATTTTAGATGATAAAATCACCGTTGATGGTGAAATTTTTAATACGCCGAGGGAAAAGCTACTCGGTGGTGAAGTGGTTGCGATTGAAACACTGATCGAAGCACCTCGTGAATATGAAGCCCAAGACATTCCATTAAATATTGTTTATGAAGATGATGACATTTTAGTGATTAATAAATCAATGGGCTTAGTGGTACATCCCGGTGCCGGTAATCCTGATGGCACAGTATTAAATGCGTTGTTGCATCACCACCCGGATATTATTAATGTGCCACGTGCTGGTATCGTTCATCGTTTAGATAAAGATACTACGGGGTTGATGGTTGTCGCCAAGACGATTCAAGCACAAACTCACTTAGTTAAGAATTTACAAGCGCGCGAAAACTTTACCCGTGAATATGAAGCCTTGTGTAATGGTACAATGACAGCGGGTGGCATGGTTGAAAAGCCAATTGGTCGCCATGCAACCAAACGAACGCATATGGCTATTCATGAAATGGGTAAGCCAGCAATTACGCACTATCGTGTTGCCGAAAAGTTTAGGGCACATACACGTTTACGCTTGCGACTAGAAACGGGTCGTACTCACCAAATTCGTGTGCACATGGCGCACTTAAATCACCCATTAATCGGTGATCAACTTTACGGTGGCCGACCTCGCCCACCACGTAATGCAACGCCTGAATTGTTTGCACAGTTGCGAGACTTCAAACGTCAAGCATTACATGCAATTAAACTGAGTATTGCCCACCCAATTACAGGTGAAATTATGACATGGGAAGCGCCTATTCCTGATGACATGCAAATAGTCACCGAAGCGTTACGCGCTGATACAAAAGAAAATCCTGATTTAGCGTTATAGTTTTTGCTGTGATCCTTCCTCATTGGCCTATTCAAGATAAAGTTGGTGCATTATCAACCACACGATGTGGTGGTGCATCGACTGGGCCATTCCTCAGTTTTAACTTAGGGTATCATGTGGGTGACGCTCACGATAGCGTTGTGAAAAATCATCAAGTGCTTAGCGCTTATCTACCTACTAAAGCCATTTGGCTTGAACAAATACACGGTAACTGTGTATTTGTCGTAAATGAAAAAAAGCCCGTTACGCCATGGCCGAAAGCCGATGCTTTGTATACTAAAGCGCGTTTGCAGCCGCTTGCCATTATGACCGCTGATTGCTTACCTATATTATTATCAAGCAAATGTGGTGGGGAAGTTGCAGCAGTACATGGTGGCTGGCGACCTTTGGCTACAGGTATTTTAGCGAATACATTGGCGAAGTTTAAGTGTGATCCAGATGATGTTTTTGCTTGGTTAGGCCCAGCTATTGGCCCTACCGCATTTGAGATTGGCCCTGAAGTTGTTGCGCAATTTTGTGATTTAGATAGTGCACATTGTAGCGACTTTGTTGAACAAAATACGGGTAAATATTTGGCCGATATATTCGCTATTGCGACTCGTCAGTTAGCCGAGTTGGGCGTGACTAAGGTGTTTACTGATAAACTATGTACAGTCACTGACTCTCATCATTTTTTCTCTTATCGACGTGACGGCCGAACAGGTCGTATGGCCAGTGTGATCTGGCGTAATTAATCCGAAGAGTTTCAGCTTTTTGACTTGAACATTTCACAAATCATACCCATTTAATAACAAGTTATAGTTATAAATAGGTATATACCTTATGCGTTTGGACCGATTCACCAGTAAATTTCAAGCTGCGCTTTCAGATGCGCAGTCTTTGGCATTGGGCCGAGATCATCAATTTATTGAACCTGTACATTTAATGTATGCACTACTACAGCAAACAGGTTCGAGTGTGCGTGCGCTTTTGGCACAGGCTGGGATCAGTGCGGATGAGCTAAATACTAAACTCTCGCAAGCGATCGAGAAGGTATTCAAAGTCGAGGGAATTGGTGGCGACGTGCAATTGTCTCATAATTTGATTGGGTTGATTAACTTATGTGATAAGTATGCGCAAAAACGTAAAGATAAGTATATCTCCAGTGAGCTGTTTGTGTTTTCTGCATGTGAAGACAAAGGCGATTTAGGGCAGATATTTAAAACGCTTCATATAACCCAGCCAAAAATTGAAGCCGCAATTAAAGCAATTCGCGGCGGCCAAAAAGTTGACAATCCAAATGCAGAAGAAACTCGCCAAGCACTTGAGAAGTACACGGTAGATTTAACCGAGCGAGCAGAGCAGGGTAAGTTAGATCCAGTGATTGGTCGAGATGACGAAATTCGTCGGACTATCCAAGTATTACAACGTCGAACGAAGAATAATCCAGTATTGATTGGGGAACCTGGGGTCGGTAAAACAGCCATTGTAGAAGGGCTTGCGCAACGTATCATTAATGGCGAGGTGCCTGAGGGGTTAAAAGGAAAGCGGGTACTGTCACTGGACTTAGGCGCACTGGTCGCGGGGGCTAAATACCGAGGCGAGTTTGAAGAGCGTTTAAAGTCGGTGTTAAATGAGCTCTCTAAAGAAGAAGGTCAAGTGATCTTATTTATTGATGAGATCCATACCATGGTTGGCGCAGGCAAAACGGATGGCGCGATGGATGCGGGAAACATGCTCAAACCTGCATTAGCACGTGGTGAACTACATTGTGTTGGTGCGACAACATTGGATGAATATCGTCAGTACATAGAAAAAGATGCCGCATTAGAACGACGTTTTCAAAAGGTATTTGTCAGTGAGCCCAGTGTTGAAGATACCATTGCAATCTTACGAGGGTTAAAAGAGCGATATGAATTGCACCACTCGGTAGATATTACAGACCCCGCCATTGTTGCCGCGGCAAACTTATCGCATAGATATATCTCTGACAGGCAATTACCAGATAAAGCCATTGATTTAATTGATGAGGCGGGGAGTTCAATTCGACTACAAATCGACTCGAAGCCTGAGCAGTTAGATAAGTTAGAGCGCAGAATTATTCAGCTTAAACTTGAAGACAACGCGCTTGCCAAAGAAAAAGATGAAGCCAGTCAAAAGCGGCGTGCAGAAATGCAGGCCTTGATCAATGAGCTTGAAGGTGAGTACCGCGAGTTAGATGAAGTATGGAATGCTGAAAAGGCCTCTTTGCAAGGCACACAAGTGATTAAAGCCGAGTTAGAGCAAAGCCGCCTTGACCTTGAAGTAGCAAGACGTGCTAGTGACTTACAGCGTATGTCAGAATTGCAATATGGCAGAATACCTGAACTAGAGCGCAAACTTGATTTGGCGTCACAAGCAGAAATGCAAGACATGAACCTACTGAAAAACCAAGTGGGAGAAGATGAGATTGCAGAAATTTTGTCTCGTTGGACGGGGATCCCGGTAGCAAAAATGCTACAAGGAGAACGTGAAAAGCTCCTTGCTATGGAAGATGAATTGCATAATAAAGTGATTGGCCAAGATGAAGCCGTTCATGCAGTATCCAATGCGATACGACGCTCAAGAGCAGGACTTGCTGATCCGAATCGACCCATTGGTTCATTTTTATTTTTAGGGCCTACTGGAGTGGGTAAAACAGAGCTGACAAAAGCTTTGGCTCACTTCATGTTTGATACCGAAGATGCCATGGTGCGTATCGATATGTCGGAGTTTATGGAAAAGCATTCAGTCGCACGTTTAGTGGGTGCCCCTCCCGGATATGTGGGCTATGAAGAGGGGGGATATTTAACCGAGGCCGTAAGGCGAAGGCCTTATTCAGTGGTACTCCTTGATGAAGTAGAAAAAGCCCATCCTGATGTGTTTAATATATTACTGCAAGTGCTTGACGATGGTCGATTGACCGATGGGCAAGGGCGTACGGTAGACTTTAAAAATACAGTGATTATTATGACTTCAAATCTTGGGTCGGATATCATCCAAGAACAAGCAAGTAACAATGATTACGCTGAGTTAAAAGGCCGTGTTATGGGAGTCTTGACCACTCAGTTTAGGCCCGAATTTATCAACCGGATCGACGAAACAGTCGTATTTCATCCATTGGTAACCGATCACATAAAAGAAATAGCCTCTATCCAGTTAAACAAATTGGCAGCAAGACTTAGTGAGAAAGGTTTTCAATTTGGCTTAACTGACGACGCGTTGGAAAAAATTGCGCAAAGTGGCTTTGATCCTGTATTTGGCGCTCGTCCCCTAAAAAGGGCTATCCAGCAGTATATTGAAAACCCTTTAGCTCAGCGATTATTGTCGGCTGAGTTTTTGACTGGCGATGATATTGTGGTTGATGTGCAAGATGGGGATATTGTTTTTCTGAAGTAGACAGCGTTTTGTTCATTAAAGCTGTTTGAGGGGAAGAGCTAGGAGAATTTCTCCTTAAAGTAATCGCGGTGAAGGCAGAGCAAGTCCTGTTTTTGTTTATGTAAAACTGGTCGGGTTCTGCACTTTAAAATCAGTATAATTCTATTTGTTGAATTGATGTGGTTACTGAGCGACTTTGGCTTATTCTCACTGCTAAAGGCGAGTCGTTTTTTACGAGATTATGTTATGTATTGAGAGTCGTATCTTTAACGTGGTATAAGCGTTGAGGAAGAGAGAGTTCATCTCTCCTATCATTTTTATGGTTCTAAACCCGAGGTTTAGTCACCCAACTCCTTTTATAGCCACAGGCAAAAAAACGGCTTCATACTTTTTTGCCTGTGCTGGCAGGCGTAAAGTTACCTGTTGCTTTAGCTCGCAATTTTAGAAATATTCATAAAGTTCATAATTTTTTCAAGAGGAATTATGCCCTGTCGGTGCTCAGTATTTGAGTTTTTAAAAGAAATATGTCCAGAGTTAAGGCCTTGAGTCATTTCAATAAAGCCTATAATGGCGGCGGTTGAAAAACCGTACTCAGAAATTGATTGTATCCAATCTGATTCAGGTATTTCGATGGGGGTTATGGTTTTCTCTAACGCTTTTGCTAAAGTCATTGCAACATCATTTGGGGAATATCTAGCAGGACCCGATAATCCAATGATCCTTGTGCCATCCCAATTTTCACATAAGATTTCTGCAGCAATATGCCCTACATCTTCAGTGGCTATCATGGGAAATTTTTGGGTAAGCGGGGCTAGAAAGCTAGACAACTTCCCTTGGTTTGCAGCAACTTGTGCAAGAGGGATCCAATTCTCCATAAAATAAGCAGCTCGTAGGTAAGCAATAGATAAACCGGTTTGATTTAAATATTGTTCCAGTAATCGGTTCATTGCTATCCAACCAGTACCACTTGATTGTTCTGCACCGATTGAGGATAAGACGACTAATTTAGGTAGTTGAGCTTTTGTGGCAGCTTCGGCAATAGAGTGTGCCATACAGTTGGCTAGTTCAAAAAAGGTTATCTAAATTGTATTGTGGGGGGCTTATTATATAAGCTCCATCTGCTCCAATTAATGCTTTGGAAAGCGAAGAAGTGTCAGTTAACTCTGCGACGGCTACTTCAGCTCCTTGCGCAGCCCAAATACGGCTTTTTTCTTTATTGCGGACAATAACGCGCACACGCATACCGGCGTTAAGTAAAGCTTTAAGTCAGACAGTTGACGTGGTTCATTGAGCTAAAGGGTTTGTGCAAATCATATTCAGTATCTCCTGAAAAGAACATCTAGGTCTTTAAGCGTTGAGATATGAATATTTTTATTATTAATACCCTCATTTTAGAGTAAGGTGGTAGTGGATCAACCATATGATTGTGCAGATGCTGATCCATTAGAATACTTGAATGTTTAAAAGCGAACGAATTAAGGTATAGTGCTTACGCGGTTGAGGTTTATACCGTTAGAGAAGATCTAAAATGGTTGCATAGCGTATAAAGAGCCGGAAAACTGATGTGCATCTTCATATGTTATTTATTTTAAATAAGGTCTTTGATCCACATCAGCCTATGTAAAATCATAACTATTGTGGGAAAATAATAATTACTGCTTGAGTAATTGCACAAATGACCCCATTGAGATGACATTGCCCTGAATGGCTTGAGGATACTTTTTTGACAACTACAGAACTGAAAACACGATTAGATGCTTTATCTCAGCCTAAGCATCAACAAGCAATTAAGGGAATTATGCGTGGTATTGAGCGAGAAGCACTGCGTATAAAAAAAGGTGGTCAAATTGCCCAGACGCCTCACCCATCAAGTGCGGGACACCCTTTGACACATAATAGTATTACAACAGACTTTTCTGAATCACTGCTTGAGTTTATTACCCCAGTAAGTGAAAACGCAGAAGAGACATTAGCTCAACTTCGCGATTTACAAAAGTTCACGTTAGAACAAATGGGCGATGAGCTGTTGTGGCCAATGAGCATGCCTTGCTTTATTTCAAATCAAGATGATATTGCATTGGCACAGTTTGGCAGTTCTAATGTTGGTCGAATGAAAACGCTTTACCGTGAAGGTTTAAAGAACCGTTACGGTAGCATGATGCAAGCGATTGCAGGTGTGCACTTTAATATTTCATTTCCAGAAACTCTGTGGAAAAGTTTAAAAGAGTTAACTGCTGATAAGCAAACAGAGCAAGATTTTATTTCTGAGCAATACCTTGGTTTGATCCGAAATTTTAAACGAGAAATGTGGTTGATCAGTTATTTATTTGGTGCCTCACCTTCATTATGCAGCTCTTTTTTGCAAGGCAAAGAAAGCGAGTTACCATTTAAACGTATTGGTAAGGGTACTTTATATTTAAAGCATGGCACAGCTTTACGACTAGGCGATCTGGGTTATACCAATAGCGCGCAGTCGTCGTTAAAAGTAACTTATAACAACCTTGATGAGTACATTGCTGGATTAAGAGCTGCAATTCATTGCCACTCTGACTTATATGGTGACTTAGCTGACTATCAAGAAGCAAACCCTAAGCAGTTAAATAAAAATATTCTTCAAATCGAAAATGAGTTTTATTCGCCAATTAGGCCAAAGCGAACTAGTCAAAGCGGTGAAACGCCTTCTCAAGCATTAGCGAAAGGGGGGATTGAGTATATTGAGATCAGGGCGCTTGATGTGAACCCATTTTCAGATACGGGGATCAGTCTAGAGCAAATTCGCTTCTTAGATGTTTTTTTGACATATTGCTTGTTGAAATCATCACCAGAATTAGACTTTGAACAACAGCGTTCAACGCAAATCAACTTAAAGCGGGTTGTAAATCAAGGGAGAGATCCAGAGCTTAAGTTGAAGCAAGACACGGGAGAGGTCAATATAGTTAAATGGGCCACCCAAATTTTTGATGATTTGAAAGCTGTTGCTGCGTATATGGACCGTGCTTATAGTGAAGAGCACTATAGTCATACAGTCAAAGACATGCGTACTTGCATCGCTGACAGTAGCCAAACACTTTCTGGCCGTTTGATGTCACAAATGTTAGAAGCACAGCAAGATGGAGGCGAAATTGCGTTAGAAATGGCGCAAGCATATAAACAAGCTGCAGCGCAAAGTTCTTATAAAGTATACAGTGAGGAGATACTGCATTGTCAGGCAGCTGACTCTTTGCGTAAAGAAGAACAAGTAAGAGCCACTGATAATTTTGAGTTTAGAACCTTCTTAGATGACTATTTTGCTAAAGCGTAGGGCAAAAAAAAGCGTAGCTCAATGGGCTACGCTAAATATTAATCAGGGATGAAACAATGCCAAACTGCTGCATTCATTAAGTATGACTACCCCTTTAAAAAAAAGTTCAAAAATTAATTTTTTAATATAAAAACCTCACCATAAACATTCCCAATGAGTAATGACACGCTTTCTTATTGTTTAACCTACACTTTGTATTTTTTACAAAAAACAAATGCTCATGCAATCTTAGTAAATCTTATGTTTATAAATTGTGTTAGTTTTACTTCTTAGTCCCGATAAAGTAATATCGCGCCCTTAAAAAGTTACGCTCTAGGATCAGCTTTTTATAAGAGAGTTATGTATGTTTCTGCGGTTTAACGCTAAGGCACGAGAGTGCTTGTATGATTTTTGTCAAACAATGGACTTCAAATCTAAATTTATTAAAAGGAAATGTTAATGCTTCGAGTGTTGTTGTTAATATTGGGTGTTTTTATGCTGTTTGGGCAAAAAGTACTTGCTGCACAAGTACCTTCTGCACCGACAATTTCAGGGCCTGCTTATCATGAGTATCGAGGTACGTATAGTTATTCTTGGAATAACCCTGGTGGGAGTGTTAGCTCATATAAAGTTGAAAAAAGCTGGAAACCTGACAGAACGGGTAGCGCCTCAGTTAGTACGGTAACATATAGTAGCACAGGTTATTCAGAAACCTTCACCGAGCCAGGTACTTATGTCGCAAAGGTACGTGCATGTAATAGTGCAGGATGTAGTGGTTGGAGTAACTATGAGGTCAATATTATTCGTCCTCA
Source organism: Pseudoalteromonas aurantia (assembly GCF_005886875.1). GTDB lineage: Bacteria > Pseudomonadota > Gammaproteobacteria > Enterobacterales > Alteromonadaceae > Pseudoalteromonas > Pseudoalteromonas aurantia_A. The sequence continues at coordinate 9,488 of NZ_PNBY01000035.1, forward strand.
TTGGAAACCAAACCAGACAGTCGCCAATGGACCCAGTTCCTCATCAACAGGCCGGTTTCAGTTAACTTGGTCCAAGCCATGGGGGCATGGTATTAATAACTATATTGTTGAGCGCGCCGCTAATGGCGGTGGTTTTGGGCAGGTACAATCGGGTGCCAGCATGAGCCTGAATCAGTCATTATCAAATGGTACCTATACCTATCGAATTAATGTGTGTAATGAAGATAATGTGTGTTCTGGTTTTGGGCCAACAAGGCAAGTAGTTGTAGATATTCCGCCACCGCCGCCAAGTACCCCCAGTGAACCAGATGTCGCCTGGGATTTATATCATCCGCAGGGGGGCAGTATCCGCGTACATGTACCTTCTATTAGTGGTGCGACATCGTATACGATTTATAACGACACCAGTACATCAGGCAGAGCGCAGTCAAGAAATGTAGGCACAGGCTGGACAACGATCCCTGCTGTGGGGGTTGGCTATAACTACATTCGAATTGTTGCATGTAACCGCTCTGGTTGTAGTGAAAGTGTACCAAGACGGGTGGTTATTTTTAGTGCGCCACATTCGGTCTCACCTTCAATAAATAAATCGATTGCTAATAAAAACGACAGTGTGACTATTTCTTGGGGGTTACCAGCAGGCACAATTTGGTCTGGTGCTTATTTTAAAGTGCACTGCAGAACACGTGCTCATGGGGATGTGTGTAATCAAACGATCCCATATCAGGGCAGCTCTAACCAAACCTCATTTTCCCATTCGTTTACAGTCAGTCATGTTGCAGGATATGACATTCAAGTATTATCGTGTAATGAATCGGATAGTCATTGCAGTAGTGGTGGTACAGGTACTGTACATGTGTTACCTCAAGTGCATGGGCACCCAAAATTCAATTTAAGCCATGATTTTTATTATCCAATAAATACCGATATTCCATTAATCTTAGCGTCAGGAATAGACGGTGCAGATAGCTTTGCTGCGTCAGTTAATGGCAGTATTGTTAAGTATCTTCCTGCATCTGGTATGGGGGCGATACAAATTGACACGATAGGTGAACATCAGCTAAATATGCGTGCCTGTGTTACCGCGCCATCAGGTCATCGTCAATGTAGTGCCCCAAGCGTATCTCAGAAAATATCATTATTTAACCATAAACCGACTGCGGTCACGGTTGAACTGTCAAATAACACGCCTGATTTGAGTCAAGCAACTACATTAAAGTGGCGAGCGCCTTCAGATATGATTTGGGAAAAGTCTTACTTTAAAGTGCATTGCTTGAATCCGGCCGGGGTTGATTTCTGTAATAATACAATTAACTACAGAGGTGATATGCCCGCTGATTTTTCACAGTCGTTAACGTTTAACCAGCATGGTGCTTATTCAATCAGTGTAAAGGCATGTAATAAAACTACGGCTTACTGCAGTACTTCGAATATTTTACAGGCGAACCTGCTGCCTGCAGTACCTGGAGACCCAGGATACAATATTGGGTGGGTCGTTAATTATCCGCTTAATAGTGAGATAAAAGTTGCTATTCCACAGGAGATAGCTGGGGCTGAGAGTTTTGCAATTTATTATTATCAGAGAAACAGCAGCCCAATCAAAATAGCACAAGTACCGGTTACGCAAAGTACCTATACGATAAAAGCAAACAAGCTTGGTAAGTATACCCTCCAGCTTGCATCGTGTGTTGGGGTGGCAAATCCTGTTTGTAGCGCCCCGAGTATGAAACGTGGTATTGATGTTTATACAACACCAGAACCTGTTACCGGTAAATTCAGTACAGAGAAAGTCTCTGTCGGGCCCAACTCGGCATTAGAGCTGACAATTCCTGCCGGTACGCTTTGGGATAAAGCCTATTTTAAAGTGACGTGTTTTTCACCTTCAGGTGCGCAGGTTTGTAGTGAAAAAGTGGCTTATCGTGGTGATATGCCAAAACCTTTTAAAGTAAATCTTGAATTCAAAGAAGTCGGAGTTCACTCGGTTAAATTACAGGTGTGTAATGAAACCGATGCGTACTGCAGTGCTGTCACCACCATGTCGGTAGATGTATTACCGATGGTTCCTGTGAAACCCGAGGGTAATGTAAAGGGGGATTTTTATTATCCAGAAAACGGCATAATGCGTGTTTACCTACCAGAAAATGTGGCGGGGGCGACCAGCTTTCAAGTGTTTTATGGCAAAGGTGAGGAGCTAACATTTAACAAAAATGTGTCAGTGTCGCAAGGGTATGTTGATGTTCCTGTGGGAGCAGAAGGTGTACATCTTTTAAGTTTAGCCTCGTGTATAACAGGTAGTACTGGTGCTAAAAAGTGCAGTGAGCAAAGTGAGACACAAAATATTATTGTTTATGTGGCGCCTCATCCTGTATTACCTAAGTTAAGTAAGTCACAGGTACGTACTTCAGAGAAGGTAACGTTAACATGGACTCAGCCAGCGGGCACAATTTATGAAAGTGCAGTATATAAAGTAGCATGTACCCTTGAAGGCGATCCTAATAATCATTGTTTGCCAGAAGGGCCAATTCGCCAAATAGGTCAGAAAGCAGCCCATAGCTATGAGTTTAGATTAACCAAGCCAGGTGATTACAAAATTCGTGTACAATCGTGCAATGACGCGCAGCATTGTAGCGCGCAAGGGTATGTTGTATTAAAAGTCATACAGTCGGATATACCTATTCCCGTAATTGAAGCCCCCGCACGTACTTTTTTGAATGCAAAAGAGCGCGTTAAATGGTCATTTGCCACACCACCAAAAACGCCATTTGACACCACTTTATTTGTTAAAACCCCAAGTAGTACCGAGCCGGATAAATTAGCGAGCCAACCACAAAATAAAGCTGGTGAATATACCTATTCATTCAATACAGCAGGTACTTATCGTTTTTACGCCCAAGCATGTGGCGTGGCTGAAGACCTTAAAAAAGTCGTTCCTATCACTATGAATGATATTTTCATTCCAGTGGTGATGAATTCAGGGTCTTCGTCGGTATGTAGTGAACTTGAAGCGTCAGAAGTGACTGTTGAAGTAATTAATAAAGAATTTTTATTTAAACAAAGTGGGAATAAGTTTTCTTGGGACAAGTTAGATAATGTTGCCAGCTTTGAAATTGAAAGTGCAATATGTAATGGCATTTGTGATGACTTATCTGCACTTAACTGGGGGGTGATTGCAACGCTAAATAGCAGTGATACAAGTTATAATATCACACCAGCTGAAGGTGAAGTGTACCGTATTACAGTCAGGTTTAGTGATGGGTCATATGCTACGATTTATGCTGTTGATGCCTCACCTACAGGTTATGCACAAACGAGTAGCAATACGTTAACTGACGCCACACTCACAGCAATCACAGCGCCAACCGCCGCTAACGTTGGCACACTAGCTGGCAATGCGGGCGTTAATGGCGGAGCTGCCAGCTATAGTTTGCCTATTCAAATTGCACCGGGTCGAAATGGTGTACAGCCTAAAATATCGTTGAATTACTCTTCACGTTCAGGTAATGGTATTGCCGGAATGGGTTTTTCTTTATCAGCCGGTTCACAAATTAGCCGATGTGCAGCGACGTATGCCCAAGACGGTTTTACCCAAAACCCACAATACAATGACAACGACAAGCTGTGTTTAGACGGGCAACGTCTAATCAGTGTCGATGGTGTATATGGGCAAGAGGGCACGGTGTATAGAACAGAGATTGAGAGCTTTGTTCGTGTTACGCAATCTGGCGGGTTCAACTCAGCTTCAACGTCGTTTACGGTTGAATACCCTAATGGAACGGTCGCCAAATACGGGCATGATGACACGTCTCGGGTAATTCACAGTAATAATAGCGCAGCTTACACATGGTTGATAAGTCATCAACATGATGCCACTGAGAAAAACTATATTCATTATGACTACACAGATTATGGCGCGGGTGAGACGCTGCTGACAAATATTGCATATACGGGTAGTAGTGCAACAGACAAAGGTCAACAAGCCATTAAGTTTGAGTATACAGGGCGCAGTGTCCCGCGCTCTGGCTATATTGCTGGTGGGTATTATGAGCAAACTAAAAGATTAAGCTCTGTCAAAGTGTATACGAACAATACATTAGTACATAGATATGCGTTGGGTTATGTATCGAGCCTTAATTCAGGCAGGGATTTACTTAATTCGGTAACACAGTGTTTTAGCCTCAGTGGCACCTGTTTGCCTACAACGACATTTTCTTGGGCGAACAAGAAAAACACCTATGCAATAGAGCCATTTAGTGTCGATGGCTTGCAGCTATTTCCAGACCCATATAGTTTAAATGGAGTACTGCCACGAGGGGATAAAAACGGTGATGGTGCTAGAGATTGGCCTGGTTATTTTATCAATGCAGAAGGAGGTAATGAAGGACAAAACCCGAATGAACTCTCTCCATGTTTTGTGAATATTTATACTACAGGCTTAAGCTGTATTGATGCTGATTTTAATGGTGATGGTAAAACCGACGATTTCTCAATTACTTCAAATCGTTATTTAGAGCTAACTTATACTGATGGTAAAAGTATTACTACGCCAGTGTATATGCCAAAAGAACAGCGCAGAGGGGTTGGCTTGGACCATTCTCATATTAAAACTGCGGCCGACTTTGATGGCGATAGTTTTATTGATTTATTAGTATATGAGGCAGGCGATTTAAACATTAACCCAACGTTAAAGTTATATTTGCATAGTGGAGACTTTACTGCACCATACAGCGCAGGGAAATTAATATATACCTATTTAACAGAATCTCTTGGCGGCGGCAGTTATACCTTAAGAAAGGGTATAGAAGTCATGGGGGATTTAACTGGCGATGGCTCTATAGATTTGATTGAAACCGATTTTGGTGTTCGCTTAAGGGTGCCTTATGTACAGCCCAGACCCATTAATATTTACTCTAATAATGGTAATGGCACCTTCTCAGTGAATGCGCTGAACTTTAGGTTGAGTAATGAGCTGGAAAACCCAGACAGTTATCATTATTTTGATATTAATGGCGATGGCCTGCAAGATTGGTTGGTACAAAAAAGTAGCAATTTGACGGTGAAATTTAATAAGGGCGATGGCACTTTTTCGGATGAGGCCACGATACATAGCGATGAGCATTTATTTGCAGGGCGCACGATTTATATTCCAGGACATTCTGAGCCGGATGGAAATGGTGGTTTTCATAATGAAACCAGATGGGTAAATAAATACCAAGGTGGATTTAAAATACATGATTTAAATAATGATGGTGTGCCAGAGTTATTGATGCCTGGTGAGCGAGTTTATAGCAGTTGCATGAGATTGTTTGATGATGGGGTTTATGGCAACAAATGTGGTGAGCAGTTATACGGGCATTACAAAGCGAGAACAGATAGCGATAAACTTACCTCCATCGACAGCCAAAGAGTCGATAAGAGTATTTATCAATTTGATGCTTTACACTTTAGCTTTGACGCAAACGGGACATTAAAAGTAGAGAAAAAACCAACCGATTTATACGGCCCAGCTTATGATTCTCAGTTTGTTGATGCGTTTGGTAATGGGCTATCTAGCTTCATGTATAACCATCAACCTATTAGGGATGGCGTAAGCTATGAAGGAAGTGCTACGGGTACGCCTTTTGCTGGTTTTGAAGATAGTTTCGGTGTTAATTTAAATCGTAACTATGGCTCAGGCTCAGGTAATACTGGCAGTGATTATGCGCCATCAGACATGCTAACCTCGGTCACCAATGGGGTTGGCCATCAAAGTGGTTGGGCATACCGTCCGTTGTCAACGGGCCTTGATACACCAATAGCGGGTGCCAAAAACCTGTATGAGAAAGGCACTGATTATACACAAGGGTATCAGAACTTTGCCTCAAGCATGTATGTGGTTACCACGTTTAGCCAAGACGATGGTGTTGGTGCTAAGCGGTATAAAGACTACGCCTATCGAGGGGCAGTACAAAACACCCAGGGCCGTGGCTTTATGGGCTTTGAGCGTATAATAGAGCAAGATCGCAGCTTAGGTGTAGTATCACAATCAGATTTTGCACAGGTGTTCCCTCGTAGCGGTAAACTGGTACGCCAAGCTAGCTTTTTAGCGGCTGATTTTGGTTCGCGCACGGCGGGTAAACTTGCGGGTGAGCTTACTGAGAGCACGGCCATTACTTTCAACGAATACGAATGGCTTATTAATCCTAACCATAGCGTCACCGATGTGACTCAAGTGTATTTAGGCTCTAAAACCAAAATACAGCGAGATATTAATGATAAGACTGAGGTCACACGCACAGACTATACTGCGGTCGATATTGACGCGTGCGGTAATGTCACCAATTCAAGCAATATCATTCAAGATAGTTGGGGGACGTATCAAACCACGTCTAGTTCAACGGTAGCAACAGATGCCAGCTGTGCAAACACCGGCACATGGTGGCCAAATAAGTTAGATTCAACGGCGGTAACCAAGGCGGCGGTGAGTAACCGTCATGCAAGCGACCCACTAACGGATAACACCTTAGATAAAACCAGTACCATTAAAAGCACATTCACAGAGTATGCTACTAACCGCAAACCGGCAAACGTAAAGGTTGAAGGCTTTGAAGGGGAGGCAGCATCAGGAGAAGGCAGAACCACCACCACGGTATTTAATATCTATGGCTTACCAACCAGTGTGACCAAGACGGCGAATATACGCAATAGTACCGGTCAATGGGTTGCACAAGCACGCCCAGTGACGATGACGTACTCAAAAGAGGGTAAAACAGCGGCGGCCGATGGATACTTCCCACTGACCGTCACCAATGCCAAAGGACACCAAGTTATCACACACGTTGACCCTGGTACGGGCCAACCAACCCAAACAAAGCAACAAGTGGGCGCCAGCGCGTGGCTAACGAGTACCATTCAGTACGACAATGTAAATCGCCCATATAGCAGTAAAGTTGATGGCGCGCCGATCCATTATACGTCAGTGCAATCAGTAGAAGGCGACAGCCATTCTCCAAGTAATGCGGTTATGATGATAAAGCAGCTTAGTGCGGGTTCACCAGAGTCGCGAATATATCAAGATAAACTGGGTCGTACCTTGCGCGTTGCCACACAGAGTTTTGATGGTACATGGGTTTATCAAGATACGACGTATGATGGTTTAGGGCGCAAAACCTTTGAGTCAATGCCTTATCAAGCAAATGGCACAGCGGTAGGGACTACCTATTCAGGTTTTGACGTGCTGGGTCGTCCGACGACTAAAACAGTGGCTCAGCAATGTACTAGCACCAGCACTGGTTTAATGACAGTGACTTACGGTTACTCAGGCTTAGACACCACCATTGATGTCACTGAAAACTGCCTTGGTCTATCGCTTGGTCAAATGTCGCGTACCTACAATAGCTTAAAGCAATTGGTGGCCACGAAAGACGCATTAAACGGTTGGACTTACTATGGCTATAACAGTCTTGGTTTACCAGCGGTTATTCAAGATGCCAACGGTAACCAAATTAAAGCAACGTATAATGCGTTAGGTCATAAAACTTCAGTGAACGACCCGAACCAAGGGGCAAGTACGTTTGCCTATAATGGCTTTGGCGAACTTCAAGCAGAAGGTCGACCTGATAATGTAACGCTTACGTTTTTGACTGATACGCTAGGGCGAGTAACCAAGCGTACGGCAACCGGGGAAAGTGACTTACACTATGGCTTTGATGCAGGTAACGGTTACGGTCAAATGACCAGCTCATCAGGCAATGGCGTATCACATAGCTATGTGTTTGATGGCTATGGTCGTCCAACCACCCACACTGTATCAGGCGATGGCAAAAGCTATACCAATACCACCTTCTACGATGGCAATTATGGTCGAGTAAAAGGAGTACGTTATCCGAATGACCTCACGCTGGAGTACACTTATAACAGTTTAGGTTACCAAGAGTCGATAAAAAATGCGGCCAACGACTATGTATACCAAACGGTTGAAAGCCAAGACATATTGGGCAACATTACCCAACATGCTCTGGGTAATGGGTTAGCGCAAACCACCTTGTACAGTGCCGCCAATGGTCAAATGACCAGCGTGACCACCAAAGACGGTAACGACCAAGTGATGTCGCTTCAGTACACCGGCTACGATGGTTTTGGTAACTTAAACGCCATGACAGTGAGTACAGGCAGTATTGGCAATCAACATACTTTTAGTGAAAGCTATGTGTATGATGATTTACATCGCTTAAAGAGTAACTCAGTCAACGGCATAGAGACCATTCATTATACTTATGATGCACTGGGTAACTTAACCAAAAAATCAGACTATGCGTCTGAGTATAAGTACGATACGTGGTTAAGTGGCTTCAGTGGTGGCGGCAGCAATGCGGTTAAGCAAGTGTATAAAAACGGCACTTGGGTTGGTTTTAGCTACGATAAACGCGGTAATATGATAAAAGGCGATGGCCTGAGTTCTGCTACCTATAACGCGATGGATAAGCCAATCAGCCTCACTAAACATGGTGTTACCACTGAGTTTATGTATGGCCCAGACCACATGCGTTACAAACAAACCAAAGGCAGTAGCACGTTTACGTACTATGCGGGCGGTTATGAAGAAGACGTTAAAAATGGCAAAACCACATGGCGCGCCTATATTGGTGATGTGGCAGTTGTAAGCCAAGGTGAAGGGGAGAGTGCGACCATTCGTTACACCCACCGAGACCGCCTCGGCAGTGCACGACTGTTTACCGATAAAAATGGTAACGTGTTGGCAGAGCGTAACTTCGACCCATTTGGTAAGCCAAAAGAGGCCAGTGGCGAACAAAAACTACCAGCCATGTTAGGGGATATGGACACGGCGACCACGATGCGCGGTTTCACCGACCATGAGCATTTAGATGGGCAACAGCTTATTCATATGAACGGGCGGGTGTACGATTATAACCTAGGCAGGTTTATGAGTGTTGATCCGGTAATTCAAAGTCCAGGTGATTCGCAGTCAATAAACCCGTATAGTTATATAATGAATAACCCGTTGGCGGGGACAGATCCAACTGGATATAGTATCGAAGAAGAGACGGTTGATTTTGACGTTGCTGACATAGAAAATATTGAAGTTTACGCAGACGGCTCGATTACAGTTAATTTTAGTAATGGTGCTGAGAGTCAAAGCTTTTCAAATGCTAAAGTATCTTTAGGTGGTGCAACAGTAGATATAGGTTCAATGGCTGCAACAGCAAAAAGAGATGCTCTCATAGCAGGTGATGTATATGAAAGTAAAAGTAAGCTATCAAAAGCAGAGAATGGTATTGAGAGATTATCTAATCAGAAGTTAAAAGAAAAAGGTTTGGATGATTTGACATATCAGGACGAAGACTCTGGTTTCAACTCCGCTCTTTATTTTGACTATGAAAGAGAGATGTATATTTATGCTTTTGCAGGCACATCAATAACAAACGTAACAGGTGATTGGAAGACTAATTATTTACAAAGTGAAGGTGAAAACTCAGTCCAATATGATTTTGCAGTGAACAATACTAGACGTATTACTATGCGGCTAGGCTCAAGTAATGTATCTACTACAGGCCATTCTCTCGGTGGTGGCTTAGCAAGTGTTTCTGCTAGTGCTTTTGGTTTAAAATCAAACACATTTAATGCAGCAGGTATACATGATAAAACAATTTCTAATTATAATATCAATCAACAGCATTTTCTTAATGTGAATGCTTATTATGTGAAAGGTGAAGTGCTTTCATATTACCAGGATACAAGGGCGGGGCTACCTAGCGCTATTGGAAACCGAGTAGAGTTAAAGCCGAATAACTTTAAGTATGATTACCCAAACGTATCTACGAGAACTCAAAGGCACTTAATGTCGAGCGTACACAGAGCATTAGATAGGACTTATCCATGAAGAAATTCATACACTTAAAAATACTTGTAGTTATTTTTTTAGTAGGTTGTTCAGATAATATGAATACTGAAGGTTATTATTTCGACAGTAATATTCAAGCTGTAAAGACCGCTCTAGAGTCTCAAGTTGATATAGATATTGAACTAGATAATGGTCTTACCCCGCTAGCTAGTGCTGTTAAGAATAGCCAACCAAAAATAGTGAAATTACTCTTGAGTTATGGCGCAAATCCTAATTTAAAATTAAGCAGTGGAGGCTCTGCTCTAAGTTTGTCTATAGGTTTAAATACGCCAGAAATTCTCAATATACTTTTGGAAAAAGGTGGCGATTCAAACATTATACATAATGGCCGTAATAGAGCTTTGATATTTGAAGTGTTAGGATCTCAAAAAATAGAGCATCTAAAAGCTTTGCTAAAATATAACCCTAATCTTAATGTGGTTGATGATACTGGAGCATCACCATTGATTTACGCTGCTTCAATATTTCAATATGATGCAGCTTTGATTCTTTTACGCAATGGGGCGGATCCCTTCATTGAGGATAAATACGGATTAACTTTAAAAAAGGTAATTAAGGAAAATATTAGGTTGAATCCTAATAGCATTCCTAACTCATTAGTAGAAATAAAAAAAATAATAAATATGTAAAGCGAGGTGAGGGGTATTTAAATCATAAGGGGTCAAGTCTTAAATTGTGCAAACCCCTTAAGAGATAATAGCAGATACATATATAGCCTCGTTTTTACGGGGCTTTTTTATGGTCAATTTGGTCTAGTTTCACCGATTGTTCTGCTTTAATTATAAAATTTAACAAGACATATATG
>NZ_PNBY01000036.1 GCF_005886875.1 Pseudoalteromonas aurantia
TATTTAGGAAACAACGCCCTTTGTATTCCATACTCTAAGGGGATAGAAATTGATCCCCTTAATTTTGGTATCATTGTGATCCCCGATAACTCTAAGCCACATACATTGGTATTATCTGCCAATAATACATCTCGTAGTGATTCACTACATATATTACAAACCGGTAATCCTGCTAAACTATTGTTTGAAAACCTGCCAGCTAGAAAACAAGTGTTTTTTAGCGATAACGCAGCTGCTACAAGACTAACCAGTCCGTATACAGGTAATTACTTTACGATTGATACTTTACTATATCGTAACTCAGTATTTACCGATGAAGTTGGGGCTGTTTTATTATCTGTTGGTGCACAAATAAGCACTTCGGGTAATGCCATGTCGTATAACGATGGTGCGTATTCAGGATTAATTGAAGTTACCCTTTCTTATTAAGCTTATCTCTATGCGTTATTTTTCAAATTTATTTATTATGTTTACAAGCTTATTTTTCTGTGTTAATACACTTGCTAACTTAATGATCACACCAACACGGGTTAGTTTAGCTGAGCGAGACCGAACAACTAAAGTGTATATAATCAACACTTCCAATGAAACTAAAACATATCGTTTGATTTGGACTGAAAAGCTTGCGAAGTCAGAAGGCGGATATGTAAATCATGATGGGTTACTACCCACTTCGCTCAGTCCTATGATGCGCATGAGCCCGAGTCAAGTTACATTAAAAGCGGGTGAAAAGCAGGTTGTAAAGCTGGCAGTTAGAAAGCCTAAAGGATTAAAATCTCAGGAATATCGCTCGCACCTATTATTCCAAGCTTTGCCAAATCAAAGCCCAGCTACGGAAAAAGAGCTTGGGATAAATCTAAATATGGTTTTAAGTTACTCTATTCCTGTAATCTTAAAATATGGCTCTGATTTACCTAAAGTGTCTATATCTGACGTTAAAGTTACGAAAGATAAAGTTAGCCTCAACTTTAATCACACTGGTGACTTTAGTGCCTTTGGTGATGTTGTGGTTTACTTTAATAGTAAAAATAGTTCAAAACCTCAGCGTATAGGCTTAATCGCGGGTTATAGTATTTATCCAGAGTTAACTTCGTTAAATACCACGCTTAAATTCTTAGATGGCTTTCGAGTGACAGAGCCTGGCGATATTACGGTTAAATATATGGGTAAAGAAGAATATAAAAAAGTCTTATTTGCTGAAAAAACAATCAGCGTAGACTCACTTCTGTAACCCTAGATGCGCTTAATTCGTTACTTTCTAGTGAGTATGATTTTTGTTAGTAGTTATGCGATGAGTGCTGATAATGAGCGCCTCACTCGCGTTTTGGATGTTTTACGACAACTCGACAGCAAGATTGTACAGGCGAAAACCGGTGCTATTAACTCTGCTGCTGCACGAGAAGAGCAGGGGTTAGGGATCCCCGAAGGCGAAATGCTGTTTTTTTCAACCTTCATTAAAGGAAATAATTACTTAGGGGAGGTTGTTGCGGTTAAAAGTCAAGAGGGCGCTTGGCTGGAGATCGTGAGCTTATTTGAAAGTTTGGGATTCGCCATTGACGTCACATCAATGCGAGCCTCAGGTTGGTTTGCAGATCCTAGTAAGCAATTTACGTTTGATTTTGACTTACTGAATGGCCAAAGTAATGCTCAGGAGATCACATTAAAGCAGTCTGATCTATATATTGATAATGGCGATATATTCGTGTCGTTTTCGGTGCTTGAAACTTGGTTTTCGTTAGCAATAAAAATTGATTACAGCGTGCAAGAAATGTATGTAGAGTCTAAATATATTTTGCCTATTGAAGCAAAGTTAGATCGTTTAAACAGGCTTACGGGACAAGCGAGTGTGTCGCGAGAATCAATCATGCCTTGGAAGCCAAGCCCTTACCAAAGCCTATCTTCACCGTTGGCAGATATGCAATTTGGATATACAAAACGTAATGCAAAAGATGCTTTGTCCTACTCTGTCCTTGGCGCACAAGACCTTGCTTTTTTTCGAAGCGAATACTTTATTTCAGGTAAAGAGGGGGACTTTTTTAATCAATCACGAGTTCATTTTTCACGTGAAGATACCGAAGGTGGCCTGCTTGGTCAGCTTGGCGCGACTAAATTAGAAATGGGGGATGTACTACCAACAAAGGTAGGTTCTGGTGGGCAGTATACGTATGCGCGTGGAGCGAGAGTAAGTAATTATGCTATTGGACATGTAAAAGATGTCAATGTCACCATGATTTCAGGTTCAGTTCAATCTGGCTGGGACGTCGAACTCTATCATAATGGCGTACTTATAGAGCAATTAATCGACCATACTCAAGGCCAATATGTGTTTGATGATATTCCGCTCTTATATGGCCACAATGAATTTGAAATCATTTTGTATGGACCTCAAGGTCAAGTAGAGCGCCGTACGGAGCAATATATTATTGATGGAAATACATTGACCAGTAATCAACGTTTTTATGATGTATCAATCACTCAGCAAGGGCATAGGATTATCGATAGCAGTAAGTATAAGGTGTCAGATAGCGGCTGGCAGGTAGCTGGACGCTTTGAAACAGGTTTGAGCGACCAGGTGAGCGTTTTTGGTGCAGGTTCAATCATAGATAGTGAGCGAGGGGAAACAGGATACAATTTTGCTGTTGGGTCAAATATGAGCCTAGCAAACAAAGCGCTTATTGCTGTTGATGCACAGTCTTCAAGTAATAAAGATAAAAGTGTTTCTGCATCTCTCAGAAGTAAAATTGCACAGCAGTCAGTGAGGGCGCTTATGAGCTATCATTCAAAGCTTGTATTGAATGACCTCAATGACACGGATACCACGACTCAGAGGAAAGTTGGGTTGGAATTTACCGGTGAGCTGTTTAATAACAACTATGGAAGAATGAGTCATCAGAGTAGCGTATTTCATTATAGTGAAGAGGAGGGGGCTCGACGACGGTTCTCTCAGTCCTTGAATTATGTAAACGGTGTATTCGGTCTGGGCAATCAAATAACTTGGGTGTCGAATGAACACAAAGACAAGGTGAGCACTGGTGTTGCCAGAGTGCAAAGTAGATATGGGCGTGTGTTTGGCCGATTATCTATAGGCTATCAAATGCAGCCTGAGCGTAAGGTTAGAGATTATAATCTTGAACTAAATACCACGTTATCTGAGCAATGGCAGTTGCAAGCAGGGATTAAAAATAATGTGGATGAAGATAATACTGAGGGTAACGTATCGCTCAATTGGCAGTCAGATAAATTTAGTCTTAGTAGTTCTATGGTGTTTGACAGTAATAATGATTGGCAATTTGGTGTATCAGGGAGAATGAGCTTAGGTGCGAGCAACTTTGGGTCACCTTATTTTATGTCAAGAAGAGGACTCACAGGTCATGGTACTGCAATGGTACGTGTGTTCTTGGATGAAAATAATAATGGCGTATTTGATGCAGGTGAATTACCGGTAGAAGGAGTCAGGATCAATGCTGCGCAAGCTCATCGATTTGCATCTTCTGATGAGCGTGGCATTGCGTTGTTATCGAGTATGGTTGCAAATAGACGCACAGATATACTGATTGATACCGACAGTATTGACGATCCGTTCATGGTACCCGCTGGAGATGGGTTATCCATCACACCTCGTTCTGGATATGTTGAATACCTAGATTTTCCTTTAGTGAATGCTAGCGAGGTGGAAGGCAGTATTTATATTGAAAACGGCAATGTTTTGCCATATGCCAAGGTCAAGCTCGTCGATGAGCAAGGTGTGAAAGTTGCTGAGACTGAGGCGGCGTACGATGGTTACTATTTATTCACTAACCTTCGGCCGGGTACTTATCAAGCTCAGCTAGAATCGGCACAAGTGAAGAGTAAGAATCTTAAAATCAATGAACAAGTCATGGTGGAGCTGCCTGTTCATGGTGAAGTCGTTGCAGGTGTTGATTTTACGCTAGCAGAATTGAAGAAAACGCAAGGGTACACAGCCAGTTTAGGGAAGTTTAGTTCTTTAAATACTCTAAAAATATACTTAATGCTGACAAAGGAAAGGTTAATCAATGCAATGATTATGAATCCATTTTATATCTATGATGAACTTGAAAAAAAGTATATTTTGGCGGCCGGCTTTTCGATAAGTACGACCAAGGCGTTGCATAATATATGTGATAGAGTTAGAGAAACAGGACTTGCGTGTGAACTAGATAGCACACTGATCCGCTATTAATGAAAAGGAATTATGATGTGTTACAAGTTTTTTATTCAGTTTTGGCGTGTGTGTTTGCTGACCTTGAGCGTTGTAGGCTGTCAAAGTACATCAACGAATAAACCTGAGATCGTAGAGTTAACGAAAAAAGAATATCTGGAGCTGATTGAGATGTCAGGGCAGTGGCATGAGTCAAAAGAAGGAATACAGCGTTTATTATCCGTGGAAGGCGATTTGAGAATGTTGATAGGACAGTTAGATGTTTTAGTTAAAGAAGAAACGTACAGTAAAAAGCCGGTTGTAGCTTCTAGTCCTCTAAATAAAAAGTTCATTGAAATACCGACAGCACTTGATGATAAACGCGGATCTCCACCTGCTTTTGAGAATACTCAAAAGGACAACCCGATAATGGCACTTAAGCCAGTGCAAAAAACGCAAGCAGAGAAGGCTATTTTAAGTACTGGTACTAAAAACGAGCTAGCTCAAATTGCTTTACCGACAACGCAACCGCTTGAGGCGAAGAAGGTACCAGCACTTTATGCGTTACAAGTCGCAGCAGTAACGGAACAAGAAAGAGTGCAAAAATCACTTGACGCAGTTGTAAAAAAAGTACCTGATGCAGAGAAATTGGCTGTGAATGTAGAAATGAAAAATATTAGGGAGCAACAATACTATCGCATTAAATTAGGTGCGTTCAGTGATAAAGTCACAGCCCAAGCGCAGTGTGACCGATTGAAATTAAAACAGGTGAGTTGCATTGTGAGTTACTATACTGAACAGGGAAATAAAGGACTACTGTAGAGACTTATTTTAGGTATGGTTTTTGCATTGATTACCCAAACTTTATGGGAATACTGACAATGCAATATTTACTATTGATACTAAGTGTACTTTTGACTGGCTGCCAGCTTGTAGAAGAGCCAGCGCCTAAGCATGTGGCCTATATGGCGCCGGCTAAAACAATGGCGCCTTTCACGCTGCATGAATATGTCAGTAGCTTAAGTGTACAATTAAGTAATATCACGGGTATGCGAAAAAATAATGCGCGTATTGCCATAACGAGCTTTTTTGATGCACAGGCTCTTAATTCGGGTTTGGCAGATCAGCAAGCGGTTGGCTTAAGTCAACAAATACAAGAAAGCTTACTCACCCAGTTTACTCAGCTTGGTTATCATACGATTGAACATCGCTTGGATGGACATATCACGTTATTAGATAACGCAGAGAGCATCTTAAGCCGAGATGTTAATACCTTAAGACTACGCCAAAATATTGACTTTGTTGTGACTGGAACGCTCACACAACAGCAACACGCCTATATTGTTAATGCAAGGCTCATCAATATGCAGGATGGGCGGATCGTATCTGCAGCCACTACTGAAATCCCAATCAATACGATGTGGACGGATGAAAAAGTGCAGCAACGTGATGGCTTGATTTACCGAACAGAATATTAAGAGGATTTATCATGAAACACTTTTTGATCTCGATAACATTACTGTGTAGTGCCGGATGTTCTATGTTTACAGAAAAAATGGGTATGCAAGCAGAGCAGACTATCGCGAATGATTCACGTTCTGTGGCAGCACCTATGGCAAATGCAGAGTTATTTCAGTCTAAACAAGCGGTGCCAAATACCGCCTCTCAAATGGCATCGGTAAGTCGTAAAAATATCAATCACTACGTGCGTGGAATGATGCAAGATATGGCAGAAAATCTGCAATATGTGAATCAGAAAACACCATTGGCAGTGTCGAGTTTTGTATTTTTAGATGATGAATATGACGACGCTTCATTACTCGGAAATCAGTTGTCAGAGAGCTTTATGCATGAGCTTCATCATTTTGGCGTGGCAGTAATTGACTTTAAAACTACGGATTATATGCGGGTCACGCCACAGGGGGACTTTGTTTTCAGCCGTGACTACTTAGAACTCAATGAAGAGCAAAACTTTCAATATGTTTTGGCTGGTACTCTGGTTAATCACCAAGGTGGTGTACTGGTGAATGCACGGATCATTGGACTGATGAGTAAAGCGGTTGTTGGATCTGCACAAGGGTTCATTCCTCAGACAGTCGTAGACGCGCTGGGTAGCAGTTATCGCACTGATGGCATTATGATGAAAAAAGCAGGTCGATGAGGCAATTATGATGAATCGTAACAGAAAAACGTATTTGGCATGCTGCATCGTGATGTTAGTGACTGGGTGCAGTACGACTGACTGGTATGCAGTAAAAAGCCCTGCAAAACCTGCTGAGTCGCAGACTGTGATCGAAAAGATGATAATGCAGGCCAATCAACATGAAGAACACGAACAGTTGACTGTAAATCAAGTCTATACCCCACATAGTCATCATGTAAAATTAGAAAGTTATGTTGAGCAAATGGCACTTGACCTTGTAGATACCATGGTATCTGATCAAGCAATTAATATTGCCGTAGTGTCTTTTGTTAATTTAGATAAGACCTTGCAAAAAAGCTCGCAACTGGGTAATCAATTATCGGAAACGTTTATTCATCAATTACAAAAATTTGGCTATGGTGTGGTTGATTTTAAAACCACCGATCAAGTCGCGGTAACGCATTTTGGAGACTTTGTTTTTTCAAGGGATATAAATCAACTGTCAGGCGAAAGGGTTGCGAGCCATGTTTTGTCGGGGACTTTGCTGTATCGAGTGAATGGTGTTGAAGTCAATGCTCGGGTGATTGATATTGATTCAAAACGCGTCATAGCAAGTAGTACTAAATTGGTGCCAAGTTATGTCCTTAACAGCGCCACAATTGGGTCTTAATGACGTTTGCTGTACCGAGTTTTATAAAAAGAGGTTTACATCAGTTTTAATCTTAATGATAATCAATACCATTAAATTACTTTCTGGTGTAAATTTTGTTTCTTAACCCATCTCATTTTTTATTTTGTATTCTACTGTGTCTGCCAAGTGCTACGTTTGCTAAACCCGTTGACTTACCCATTAGCCCAATATCTGTGACTGACAAAACTGAAGTGATTGAAGTTGTCGGAGTGAGAAAACGGCTCTACCAACAAGGACTGTTGAAAGACAGTACAGTAAAGACTGAATTAATCTCACAACAGCAGATCAAAGCGAATCAAGCGGCTAACTTAAGTGATGCTATATCAAATTCTATTGGTATTCGTGTGTCTAATGAATGTTCAATGTGTGGCGCCAAGCGTGTCATGATAAATGGCCTAAAAGGTGAGCATACCAATGTGTTGGTTGATGGGATCCCACTACACACAATGTTATCTGGTTTTTATGGGATGGATGCTGTCGCTATGTCTGGTGTTGGTCAAATTGAAATCGCAAGGGGCGCTGGCGCATCCCTGACTGCACCAGAAGCAATTGGTGGCACCATTAATCTAGTAACACAAGTACCGACAAAAAGTGGTGGAGATCTTGATGTCTCAATGGGTAATATGGGCTACAAAAAAGCCGCTTTAATGGGCTCGCTAGTACCTCAACAGAAAAATATCAGTGCCAGTGTGATCGTGCAGGTCGATGAACGAGAGCAGTTTGATGGTGACAAAAATGGGGTAAGTGAAAACCCGTATTTAGACAATACATCGCTGACCACACTTTTGTCATACGATTATGATCGCGACACCAATATGAGGCTAAGGCTTAATCACACAAAATCGGAAGTGTTTGGCGGGCCTATGTTAGGCGATATTACGGCATCTATTGAAGACGCGATTGCGAGTGAAAAGTTAGGTACCTCAGATAATTTATTTGAAAACGGTCACGTAGCGAATCGTTATATTGGTCAGCCCTGGCAAACGGCAGAGTGGGTTAAAACTCAGCGCAATGAAGTACTTGCGTCAATACTGCAAGACTTTAATACACGTTTAAATGGCACGTTTAGTTTGGCTCATGTTAACCATAAGCAAGTCTCGTTTTATGAAGGTATAGATTATGATGCGACTGACACGATGTATTACGCGGATGCGCGGTTTAATTTTGACTTAAATGCGTCGCACCTTATTACTTTTGGCGTGGACTATCGTAAAGAAAGAATGCGATCGCATTCAGATGCTTTAGCCGGTGTAGAAAATTATGTATCGGATAGTTTTGATTATCTCGTACAGGGTATTTATATACAGGACTCTTGGATGGTAACACCTGCACTGGAAATATCTGCGGCGGCGAGGCTTGATAGCATTAAAGCCTATTTTGTTGACCTAAAAAAACCGGGTGTTGAAATAGATAAAATCCTATTATCACCGCGTATTGATAGCCGTTTTTTTCACACTGAGGAATTAACCTCTAGGCTGTCTTTTGGTCAGGGATATCGAGCACCTTTATCATTCTTTGAGAGTGATCATGGGATTTTAGATGCGGAAAAAGGGTATTTATTGAATGTATCTGAACCAGAGCGATCGACGAGCATCAACTATTCTCTGAATTTCGAAAATGCGCTGTGGGTAAGCACTTTATCGATGGCGCACACCTCAGTCAAAGATTTGGCTACGTTAGAGCATAATACATTAGGGGTGCCTGTATTAAGTCAGCTTAAGGAAACGGCTCGAGTGCTCGCGGTTGACTTCTCAGCGTCTTATCAACTTAATAGCGACCTGAATATCACAGTCACTGGCGAGGTTTATCACTATAATGATGTATTTAAAACGTCGTTTGCCATTGCACCGATCGAGCAGAGAGCGACAGTATCAAGTAATTGGCAACATAAATTACATACAGTTGATGCTTCTTTGATATATATACCGAGCAGAGATCTGTCAGATTATCAGTATTCAGGGTATGAAGATCGGTTTGCGACGCAACAAAAGCCGACGTCTGTATCCGCTTTTTCAACCTTGGATGTTAAATACCAATATAAGTTAAGTCCGTATTTGGGATTATACGTCGGAGTGAATAACTTGTTTGATTATACTCAAGGAAGTGAGGGAAGTTCACCGCTGCTATTTGACGAAGAAGGCGGGTACGACGTAACGTATATTTATGCGCCGCTACGAGGGAGGCTCATATATGCGGGGTTTGATTGGTCGTTTTAAGCTCTTACGTCTGGTTTTATGGATCGGGTTAACTTTGAGCACGGGTTTGAGTTATGGCTTTGTAGAGTTACCTTTAAAAAGGCTAGATAGCCAAACCTATAGTTCGTTACAGGCGTTACACAGCTCGGCAATGACTCTGAGCTTTTTTACTCCAGAATGTTCATGGTGCAAGAAACAGCATCGAATATTGGAAGAGTTAAGTATTGTTTGTCGGGGTATAAACCCTGTTATGGTCGGAATAAATGGAAATGACAGCGGCTATAAACGCGCACTGCGACGGATGTCTAATGAATTTCCAGCGATTATAGCGCCCAAGCCGTTACAGGCTGGACTAGAAAATAACCATGTTCCTCGCATCATCGTGGTGGGGGCTGATTGGCAGGTTGTGGCTAATTTGGTGGGGTATGTTGATAAAGCATCACTCATGGTTACTTTTCAGCAAGAGGGGATATGCGCATAACGCGTTACCCCAATTGTTGTATTTATAACTGATTTAATTGAGTAAATATGACTGTAAGCGCTTCAAGTCTAGGTATAAATTGTTATACTAAAATTGCTTAAGGGGTCCCCGTAGTTTAATGGATAAAACAAGAACCTCCTAAGTTTTAGATGCAAGTTCGATTCTTGCCGGGGACGCCATACATTTTATTTTGCCAAATACTGTTCAAGGTCATCTGAACCACCAATATGTTCACCAGCAATAAATACTTGAGGTACAGTCTCGCGTCCGCTCATTGCTTTTAAACTTGTTGAGGTGATGTCTTGTCCAATCACTATTTCTTCATAGCTAAAACCTTGCTCAGACAATAAGCGTTTTGCTTTTTCACAGAATGGACAGCCAGCTTTAGAAAATAGGCTAATAGCTTGCGGTTTAACTTGATCCGGATTGATGTAATCTAGCATGGTATCAGCATCAGACACTTCAAACGGGTCACCTGCGACATCTGGTTCAATGAACATTTTTTCGATCACCCCGTCTTTTACTAACATTGAATAACGCCAGCTACGCTTGCCAAAGCCTAGGTCGTTTTTATCAACGAGCATGCCCATTCCATCAGTAAATTCGCCGTTTCCATCAGGTAACAAACGGATATTATCGGCTTCTTGATGTTGCGCCCATGCATTCATTACAAACGTATCATTCACTGATAAACACACAATTTCATCTACGCCATTTTTAGCAAAGGTGCTTGCTAGTTCATTGTAACGAGGTAAGTGAGTCGATGAACAAGTTGGTGTAAAAGCCCCTGGCAATGCGAAAACAATTACCGTTTTACCTTTAAATATGTCATCGGTGGATATTTTTTCCCATTGTTCATTATTACGGGTAGAAAAAGTAACCTGCGGAATAGTTTTACCTTCGATATTGCTTAGCATAGTGCGCTCCTTTAATTTGATGCCGCTATTATGATGGCTCATTCACATTCAGTAAAATTAATTGCTTAGATTAAAGTAATCTGTTTTTTTAATAACTAGCTGGCACCATCAGTTTAGTCTAATTAAGGGAAAAAGCGTCATCTTCTTTTATAATGACCTGAACAATGTCATTGAGTTGAATGTTACTCAGTGGTCGAATATGCAAATTGGTGGTGATAGCAGTTTGCTCGTTTACTTGGATAACCTTAAGCTGGTCAATTGTTTGCCTATGGTTACTTAACATCACGCCTTGTTGAGTTGTAAAGTTGTTTTTTTGCATTATGGCTAAAGTTTGACCTGCTTTTATGCCATGGACTTTTCCTAAGTTAATTGCGAGCCTGTCACCATCAATATGTAAAACTTTCCCTTTTATTGGCATACAACCTACAGCGGTATTTAGGTCCTGTGAGACTTTATTAAACACTCCTTGTATTTGGCTACCGTAATTAGACTGCCAAAATTGATCGCTGTACACATCGATCAGCGTGGTTTTCTCGAATGGCCATACACCCTGCACTGCATAGTGGTTTTGCCATACCTGATCTCGTGTTAATGCATCATAAAGCGCAAAGTCTACCTTAAAGCTGCGCAAGTACTGATCACCTTGCCAAAAAGCGTAATCGCTGTTGAGCTGCTTGCCTTGTGCTATGTCTGTAATTTGGCTAAACAACACATACTGACTGTTGCTGTTGTTACTCAAGGTTTCAATTAAGGCAGGATCATAGTTGAACCTTTGCGAGAAAAAAGGCCTCACATTAATTGCACTATTTATATAGGGTATGGCTTTTATGGCCGTAGCGCGTCCACTGAGCGTATTATACAGTCTTTGTGAACTCGCTTTTGCTATGTCAAATATTTGACCTAAGCGTGCTTGATGGGGTTGGATAAGCTGACTTTGTGTGACGGTAACTTGTTTATGAAACTGTTGCTGTGTGCATTGCTCTTTGGTTGAGTAAATGTCTAAATGAAGCGTGACCATGTAGTCGTTGTTGCTTTGCTCTTCACTAATCAGCGTTGCTTGCTGTATTTCAGCATGCGCTTTTATTTTCAATTGGTCTTGACTTAACAACCCATCAGCAACGGTTTGTACACTGCTGACTGTGGCACCTGAAAAGATTAACGCCTGTGTGATCGCATCTTTAACTGCTGCTTTTCTGGCGTCGGCAACGTTGCTGTCTAATATGCTCGCATAACCGGTGACTTCATACCATTCAGCTTGCACTGCTGCGCTGTACAAGAAAAGTGTCAAAACTAAAAGTAACTGCTTCATAATTGCTTCCCAACAAAACTATCAATGTGACTACAGCAATAGCTATGCCATATTTGTTGGCAAGGAATGTGCATCAATAAACTTACTTTAGTTTAATAGGTAAGTGATAATGAAAGCACCGTCGTCATATTCGATTATAAACCCAAAATTTATTGTGCTCATTGTGATTATATTTTGGTTGGCAGGGTGTAGCTCAATGTTTGATAAGCATATCGAATATAGTTTCGTAGAGCCTGACAGTTATCCTGTGATAAAAGCGATCGGATATGCTCCACTCAGCGCTCAACCGGGTGAGAGTGAATCACAAAAAATGCTGATGGCTTTAAAAGTATCTAAGCTTGAAGCTTATCGAGAGCTCGCTGAACAAGTATATGGTCAAAGCTTGTCAGCAGATATGACGGTCAAAGGCGCGATCGCACAAAATGATGGATTAAAGAGTCAAGTTAAAGGGCTAATTAGAGGAGCACGTGTAGTAAAGTCTTATGCAGTAGGGGATACATATACTACTGAGCTTGAATTAGATATGAAGCGCGTGCATGATCTTTATATAACTCAATCAAAGCCGAGAAAAGTAAAAAGAGTCACCTACTATTAAAGGGCTGTGTCATCGCTCTAATGTACTAAACAAACACCTTAAAGATATCAAAGCGCTAGCACTTATGCCTTGATATCTTTTACTAGTTCACTATTTCCCGCAACAACGCTGCCATCTTGACCATACGTGATAGAGTTCGGGCTACCAATTAAGATCTCTTTTAACTGTCGGACACTGAGTTGTGCCTGATGGGCTGCTTTTGCATTCACATCGTTCTTAGTTTTACATTCGAGTAAGAGTGTTTTGATGCTTGATGTTAACTTTTTAACGGTATCGTGTTGAAATGTTTCTGAGGAGAAGGTTGCTAATTCTTTATCTAATTTTTGAATTGCGTTTAGCAGAGTTAATTTCTCGCGAGCGGCATCTTTAAGGCCTTCACCTTTTTTAGATGCCAAAATGTCAAGCTCTCCATCTAGTAACTGGGTCAGAGTTGTAAGATTGGAGCGCTGAATTTCTAATTTGTGAACGCACAAGGTGACTTGATCAGCCATAAACGTCAAACTCAAATGCGGCAATATTCTTAGCTAGCTTTTGGGCATCGATTTGATACTTACCTTCACTAATTGCTTTTTTTAGTTCTTCGACTTTTTTACTGTCAAATGCCGGCGCGTCTTGTGCTTTTTCTTGCATGCTTTTCAACTGCTGCGCTTGTGGTGTTAGGCTGACCGAGTCAGTTGCTGCTTTTTGTGGTGATTTCGCGTTAGCCGCTGCATTTTGAGCATCATTTTTTTGCAATTCTGCTTTTTGTTGCTTAACATTATTTAGCACACTGTTTGGCTGTGCTTGACCTTTAATATTATTAACCATAACTTTCGACCCTTGGTTATTAAACACCGTGTTTAGGTTATCGACCTATTCACCTTTAACTTTAGCAAATTTTTTAGATATTAACCTCTACAGATTCAACATCTTTTACACGAGCCGATACTGTTTTTCCAGACTTTTGATTTTTAACACGAATTTGTTCACCCAAATTACCATCTTGGAGCGCAATACCCGAGGTTTTTATTGTCAAAGAGCGGGTTTTAGCAAATATAGTGACTTTGTCGCCTTTGCAGACCATGCAAACTTGATGGGTACCAACGGGCATGCCTTCACGTAAATTACGTTTACTTTTACTTCCAATAAGTAAAGACAAGTCATTAATGTAGGCAGCTCTCA
Source organism: Pseudoalteromonas aurantia (assembly GCF_005886875.1). GTDB lineage: Bacteria > Pseudomonadota > Gammaproteobacteria > Enterobacterales > Alteromonadaceae > Pseudoalteromonas > Pseudoalteromonas aurantia_A. The sequence goes on from NZ_PNBY01000036.1 coordinate 13,652, forward strand.
CAAACTGCTTCGCTCGATATTCTATCTTTAAATGATTATGCGAGAGTAACTCGCCTTTAGAGACCAATTGCGTACTGACAATCACCGGGTGCATTTCATTGATTCTTACATGTACATACTGTGTCCAAAGGGGCGCTTGTTCGCAGCGAATTTGTACAGTGACCTGGCGATTAAAGGGCGGGGTTGCTGCTGTCGTTAGATTAACGGGTTGGGCACAAAATTTTGTCGCAATACGCTTATCGAGCGTTAGCGATTTAATTTCAGTTTTCACATCAGGCTTGGTTATTGTTTGCGAAGCAATAAAGTTTTGCGCTAACTGCTCTAGTTCTTTAGTACTATAGTCCTTTGCATAGACATGACAACTGGCTAGAATATAAGCCATTGTGCAAAAAAACCCGTAGGTTTTGGTTTTTTTTAACAAACTCATGATGTTTCGACTATGCTTATCATGGGAAACAAGGTATAAAGATTTTGCGTTAATTGTGACACCTCTTCAAGGGAAATCTTATCCTTAGTAGTGTAAGCAAATATCGTTCCGGCAAGCAGTTTTATATGTAGGAGATTGAAATGGCTGGTATTTTAGACTCGGTCAACCAACGAACTCAGTTGGTAGGGCAAAACCGCCTAGAGTTATTACTGTTCAGATTGAAGGGGCGTCAACGTTTTGGCATAAACGTATTTAAAGTACGAGAAGTACTACAATGTCCGCCACTAACGAATATGCCGAAGTCTAATTCGTTTGTAAGAGGGGTTGCGCACATTCGTGGACAAACTATTTCTGTTATCGACATGTCGCTGGCTGTTGGTGGGCCACCGATTGAAGATATAGCCAACTGCTTTATTATCATTGCGGAATATAACCGTTCAGTACAAGGGTTTTTGGTTGGGGCAGTCGAGCGTATCGTGAATATGAATTGGGAAAAAATCATGCCGCCACCGTCAGGTGCTGGCAGGTATTCATATTTAACGGCTGTGACAGAAATTGAAAAAGAGCTTGTTGAAATACTCGATGTTGAAAAAATCTTAAATGAAATTTGCCCTGTGGATACGGAGGTCAGCCAAGATATTGTATCTGATGGTGAAATGCAGAAAGATTTGGGTGAACGAATTGTATTTATTGCTGATGACTCCGCAGTGGCGAGAAATCAAGTCAAACGGGCACTTGAGCCATTAGGTGTGCAAACTGAGTTGGCCAAAAATGGTAAAGAAGCGCTTATTCGTTTACGTGAAATTGCTAAAGATGACTGCCAAAATGACATCACTGAAAGGGTAGGTCTATTAATTTCAGATGTTGAAATGCCAGAGATGGATGGATATACACTTACAGCTGAAATAAAGGCAGATCCCAAATTGGCACCCTTACATGTTATCTTGCATACTTCTTTAAGCGGTGTATTTAATCAGGCCATGATAGAAAAAGTTGGTGCTGATGATTTTATCGCAAAATTTAACCCAGATGAATTGGCAACAGCCGTAAAAAAATGGGTTCACTGTGATTAATGAACGGCGGTAATACTTTGGAAAACAAGAACCTTCAACAAAGCGAATACAATCAGTTTAGGACGTTTCTTGAGCAGCAATGTGGTATAGTACTCGGGGATAATAAACTGTATTTAGTGAAAAGTCGTTTAGCACCATTAATGGCTCGGTTTAGTGTTGAGTCGTTATCAGAGTTGGTTGCAAAAACACTTAGTCCTCATGAGAGGCAATTGCGCGCCGCTGTTGTTGATGCAATGACAACAAATGAGACTTTGTGGTTTAGGGACTCGTATCCATTTGAGTTATTAAAAACGAAAATCTTCCCTGAATTTGGGGAGCTACGTCGTGCTGTTAAGATATGGTCTGCAGCCAGCTCTTCAGGTCAAGAGCCATATTCTATTGGCATGTCTGCCAGTGAATATCAGCAAAAGTGTCCGGGTGCCTTGAAAATGGGTGTTCAGGTTATAGGAACTGACATATCAAACACGATGCTCGACATGTGTAAGAATGCAGAATATGACGCTTTAGCGCTGGCCAGGGGGCTATCAGCGGAGCGCAGGCAGAAATTTTTTAAAGATAGTGGCAATGGGATGGCACAGGTTGTTGACCCAGTTAAAAAAATGGTGAGTTTTAGGCATTTAAACTTGCTTGATTCATATGCATTAATGGGCAAATTTGATGTTATATTTTGTCGAAATGTATTAATTTACTTTTCGCCTGAAGTCAAAGCAAAAATTATTTCGCAGTTTGCCCAAGCACTTAATCCAAAGGGATATTTGTTCCTTGGAGCATCAGAGTCTATGGCTGGTCTCAGCGATGAATTTGATATGATACGTTGTAATCCAGGTATTATATACCAGAAGAAACAATAACTTGAGGCGGTGTTCGCCGCCTTTTCTATTTTGGCCTAATAATTGCAAATAACTCCATATAGTCAAATTTTTGGAGTTACGTTATGGCGATTAGTTTTGATAAAGCCTTAGGTGTTCACCCTCAGACAATAGCTATCCGATCGCAACGTGCGGAAATGTTAGCAAGTAACATTGCCAATGCGGATACCCCCGGTTATAAAGCAAAAGACATTGATTTTGCTCGGGCATTTAAAGCGGCAAAGTCTAACCAGCAAAGCGGCAATACGATGCTGCGCACCAATGAAAAGCATATCTCTGGCGGCACACGTTTAAATAACGGTGTTGAGCTATTTCGTAATCCAAATCAAGCAGATACAGGCGATGGTAACTCGGTAGATATACAAGTGGAACGGAACTTGTATGTACAAAATGCATTAGAGTACCAAGCAAGTTTGCAGTTTCTCACGGGTAAGTTTAAAGGGTTGAAGAAAGCCCTCGGCGGTCAAGGAGCATAATTATGAGTTTATACAATGTATTTGACATCGCGGGTTCAGGTATGAGCGCGCAGAATATTCGCCTCAATACAACCGCGAGTAATATTTCGAATGCGAATAGCATTAGCTCAAGTCAAGATAAAGTGTATCGAGCACGGCATCCGGTGTTTGCAGCTGAATTGAATAAAGCGAATGATTTGCAAAGTTCTAACGCTGCAGCGTCATCTGTGGGCGTTAAAGTATTAGGTATTGTGGAGAGCGATAAGCCACTGCAAGTGGAATATAGTCCTAATCATCCTAGTGCCGATAAAGACGGGTATATCTATAAACCAAATGTAAACGTTGTAGAGGAAATGGCCAATATGATTTCCGCTTCACGTTCGTACCAAACCAATGTTCAAGTAGCAGATGCGGCAAAACAAATGCTAAGCAAAACTTTGTTACTTGGTCAGCGTTAACGGGAGTGCTAGCCGATGAATAGCGAAGTAAGTCAAACGTCCAGTCATGTTGATTCGCTGCGGTGGTCAGAGAAACCTAAAGCTGCCGAGAAAGATGATACGTTAAAGCAAGAAGACTTTTTTAAGCTATTAACGCAGCAGCTGTCTTATCAAGATCCAAGTAAGCCCGCTGATAATGATCAGATGATCGCGCAGATGACGAGTTTTACAATGGCTGAAGGTATTTCAAACTTAAATACTAAGTTTGAATCGTTATCGGCGTCAATGACTTCTAATTCGGCGTTACAAGCATCTACGCTTGTTGGAAAAAAGGCATTACTTGAATCAGATTCATTAGAACTAGGAACAAGTGGAACTGCACGAGGCTCTATCATAGCAACAGAGCCTGTCGATAAGTTAGTTGTCAACATATATGATGAGTCTAACCAGTTAGTCCGCTCTATTGATATGAGTAAACAGGATGCAGGTGCTATTCGTTTTGAATGGGACGGAAAGAATGATGATGGTGAAGTAATGCCTCAAGGTGAATATGAAATAAAGGCTGAAGCAAATATTAATGGCAAGTTTTCAACGTTACCGACGGCTACCTTCAAAAATATAGATAGTGTCAACGTCAATGGCGCCAATGGCATAATTATTAACACAAAGGCGGGTGCAGTAAGGCTTACTGACGTCGCTGAAATCGCTTAATTCACAGTTTATAGAATAAGCCTTACGTACAAGAGGTGAGAGTATGAGTTTTAATATTGCATTAACAGGTTTAGCGGCGGCCCAAAAAGATTTAGATACTACCGCAAATAATATCGCCAATGTAAACACGACTGGTTTTAAAGAGTCACGTGCAGAGTTTGCTGATGTATATGCATCCTCAGTATTTAGCTCTGGTAAAACTAAAAATGGTGACGGTGCACAAACGACTATGGTTGCACAGCAATTTCATCAAGGATCATTGCAATTTACATCTAATTCACTTGATTTAGCTATCACAGGTGAGGGCTATTTTGCCATGAGTTCGGAGCTTGGTTCACAAGACTATAGTTACACTCGCGCAGGGGCATTTAAATTAAATAAAGATAACTTTATTTCAGACGCACAAGGTAATTTCCTTCAAGGTTTCCCAGTTGATGCAAGCACTGGTGCGACAACATCCGTAAGTTTGAGTACAGCTTCTGCGATCCAGATCCCAGATGCTTCAGGTGCGCCTCGTGCAACAACCAATGTATACTCGTCATTCAACCTTGATTCAACAGCGGTTCAACCAACGGTACCGTTTGACCCGTCAGTCAGTGCATCATTCAACAGTTCAACATCAACTACGGTCTATGATTCATTGGGCCAGCCACATACTACTCAGCTGTACTTTAGAAAAACCGCGACGGCGAATCAATGGGAAGTTTATGGTACATTAGATAATCAACCATTTACTTCTGATGGTACGGCTGGTGGTCCATTTCCAATTGCTGGATTTACATTTGATGCGACGGGCGTGCCGAGTGCCACAATACCATACTCAGCTACTGGTGTCGCTGGTACACCAGTACCTGTTACCCCCGGTAGTACATTTAATCCATTGGCACTTCCAAGTGGTGCGGGTACTGGTTTATCTACATTGTTGAGCAACGGGGCAACATTCCCTGCAGCATTGACTATGAACTGGCGAGATGAAGCGAATACGACCAATAAATTACCAACGCAATATGCGAGTCGTTTCGAAGTGAAAGCGCTTGAACAAGATGGGGCCACGGTAGGTCGCTTGGCTGGAGTGGATATTGGTACGGATGGCAAGATAGTGGCGTCTTATAGTAATGGCGATTCTACTTATTTAGGTCAAGTTGCGATGGTACGCTTTTCAAACTCGCAGGGCTTACAACAGGTTGGAAATACCTCATGGAAGAAAAGTTTGACATCGGGTGAGCCGATTGCAGGTGAACCAGCTTCTGGAACACTAGGGTCGATTAATTCATCAGCTTTAGAGCAATCTAATGTAATCTTAACGAATGAGCTCGTTGATTTGATCAGTGCGCAGCGGAACTTTCAGGCTAATTCACGTGCTCTTGAAGTTAACTCAACCTTACAACAAAATATACTTCAGATCCGATAGTTCGATTACAGTTATACATTAGGCCGTTATTGCGGCCCTTTTTTGTCATTGTTTACATTTCTCCACCTAAAAAACCCCTAGGATTATTGAAATAGCCCGTCAATTTTTAGTTGGCACTTTAATTGCATTGTTATACATATGATGAATTTTTAGGTCAATGCAATGGATAAAATGCTCTATATCGCTATGTCTGGTGCGAAACAAAACCTGCGTGGTGTTGCTATTAAAGCTAACAATTTAGCCAATGCAAATACGACCGGATTTAAATCCGACTTTGCACAAGCACGGTCTATGCAGGCATTTGGTGAAGGGTTACCGACCCGTGTTTTTGCTATGCAAGAGCGACCAGGTACCAATATGACCAGTGGCGCAATTGTTGAAACCGGCCGAGACTTAGACATTGCGGTGTCAGACAAGTCTTGGATAAGTGTTATGGACAAAAGTGGCAACGAGGCTTATACCAAGGTCGGTACTTTAAACATTACAGCTGACGGTGCATTAGTCACTAGCCATGGGCGACAAGTTGTTGGCGAAGGAGGCCCAATTATTCTACCCATACCGGTAGAGAAGGTCACATTTAGTGATGATGGTTCAATTCAAGTGCGGCCTCAAGGTGCGCCAGCCAATTTCTTAGAGGTGGTAGACCGCTTAAAAATCATTGAAGCAGACAACAGTAAACTTGAAAAAGGCAACGATGGTTTGTTTAGGCCAAAAGAAGGTAGTCTTGATGACGGCTTATGTGGCTTTTGTGATGTGTCGCCGACTGCAAAAGTAATGAGTGGCACGCTTGAAATGTCAAACGTCAATCCAGTGCATGAAATGGTTGATATGATCAACCACCAACGCCAGTTTGAAATGCAAATGAAACTAATGAAAACAGCAGAAGAAATTGACGAACGTCATGTATCGCTGCTGCGTATAGTCTAACGAAGTGAGGTATATGTTATGAACCCAGCGTTATGGATCAGTAAAACCGGCCTAGATGCCCAACAAACTGATATATCGGTAATTTCGAATAACCTCGCGAATGCTAGTACGGTAGGTTACAAGAAAAGCCGGGCAATTTTTGAAGACTTGCTCTATCAGAATATTAATCAACCTGGGGGCCGTTCGTCACAAGATACTGAACTACCCTCTGGTTTAATGTTAGGCGCCGGCGCAAAAGTGGTTGCCAACCAAAAGAACTTTTCTCAAGGTAATATGCTAAGTACTGAGAACTCTTTAGATTGGATGATCCAAGGGCCTGGCTTTTTTGAAATTCAAATGCCAGATGGCACCATTGGATATAGCCGCAATGGTCAATTTACAACTGACGAGAATGGCCGAGTTGTGACCTCTGGAGCAGGTTTCCCTGTTCAACCTGAAATGAACGTACCTGATGACGCAAAATCGATCACCATCTCTCAAGATGGCGAAGTGTCGGTGCGAGTTGCAGGTCAAGCGCAAAACACGGTTATTGGTCAACTGGTGATCAGTGATTTTATTAATCCATCAGGTTTAGAGCCCATGGGCCAAAACTTGTACACAGAAACGGCTGTTAGTGGTGCACCTGTGCAAGGTAACCCTGGGGCTGATGGTTTAGGTTCTATTGTACAGGGAGCATTAGAAACCTCTAACGTCAACGTGACAGAAGAGCTGGTTAATCTAATTGAAACCCAACGTGTTTATGAAATGAACTCAAAAGTGATCTCTTCAGTTGATGAGATGCTGAGCTACATCAATCAACAGTTATAAGCGTTAGGAGGTTGTATGCGTACTTTATGTATGGCTGTAGTAACAGTGGTTACGCTATCTGGATGCGTATCAACACAAAATAGTACCGTGGTGCAAGATGACCCCTACTATGCGCCTATGTATCCTGAAGAAGATTTAGAACAGGTAGTGTCAACTGGGTCGTTATTTAACCCTAATCGGGCTAATGATTTATATGCAGATAAAAAAGCATTACGTACCGGTGACATTATTACGGTGGTGCTGCGTGAGTCAACACAAGCATCAAAAGCAGCTAACAGTGAAACAGATAAAGAAACTGACGTAAGTCTTGACCCTGTATTAGGCTTTAATGGTACGCCTGTGAATATTGGCGGTGACAACATTCAATTCGGAATGGGAGCAGACTCATCTTTCAAAGGCGATAGTAAAGCGAACCAGTCAAATAGTTTATTTGGCAATATTTCCGTCAATGTGATGCGGGTTCTACCTAATGGTAACTTAGTGATCCGAGGTGAAAAGTGGTTAACTTTAAACACGGGTGAAGAGTTTATTCGTCTTGAAGGCTTAGTTCGTGCCGCTGATGTTGCAGCGGATAACACGGTGGAGTCTAACCGCATTGCTAATGCACGTATTCAGTATTCAGGCAAAGGTCAAGGGCAAGAAGCACAAAGCCCAGGGTGGTTAACATCATTCTTTATGAGTACTTTGCTCCCATTTTAGGGTTTGAAAATTATGAAATTATTTCATCTCTTGTTAAGTATTGCCTTAGTTGGTTTTGTTCCATTAGCTAAAGCTGAACGAATTAAAGATATCAGTATGGTGCAGGGCGTTCGCTCAAACCAATTGGTAGGTTATGGCTTAGTTGTTGGCTTACCTGGCACAGGTGAATCAAGCCGATTTACAGAGCAAAGTTTTAAAGCGATGCTAAGTGGTTTTGGGATCACTTTACCTGCGTCGTTAAAACCGAAAATAAAGAATGTTGCGGCAGTGGCTGTGCACGCGGACCTACCGCCTTTTACCAAGCCCGGTCAAACGATTGATGTGACTGTTTCTTCGATAGGAAGTGCAGGAAGTTTAAGAGGTGGGACATTACTGCAAACTTTTCTTAAAGGGGTTGATGGCAATGTGTACGCAATTGCACAAGGTAGTATGATTGTAGGTGGCCTTGGTGCTGAAGGGTTAGATGGTAGCCGGGTGGTGATCAATACGCCGACCGTCGGCCGCGTACCAAATGGTGGGACTGTAGAGCGTGAAGTAAAAAGCCCTTTTACTCAAGGTGACTTTATTACTTTTAATTTAAATAGCCCAGATTTTACAACGGCAAAACGCCTAGCAGATACCATTAATAATTTAGTTGGCCCTAATAGTGCGAAGCCAATGGATGCCGCATCGGTGAGAGTAATTGCGCCACGAGATCCATCACAGCGCGTGTCTTATTTGTCTACATTAGAAAACCTTGAGTTTACTCCCGCAGATACCAGTGCAAAAATAATCGTGAATTCACGTACCGGCACGATAGTAATAGGTAAAAATGTGAAGCTTCAACCAGCGGCAATTACGCATGGTGGCCTAACCGTTACAATAGCAGAACAACAAAATGTTAATCAGCCAGAGCCTTTAGCGGAAGGTGAAACGGTTGTGACCCGCCAAAGTATTATCGATGTAGACACCGATGACTCTCGTGCATTTGTATTTGACCCAGGCATTAGCCTTGATGATTTAGTCCGCGCTATCAATGAAGTGGGTGCTGCGCCGGGTGACTTGATGGCGATATTAGAAGCGCTGAAAGAAGCGGGTGCAATCAATGGTCAATTAGTCGTCATTTAGAGTGTTTTTATTAATCAGTAAGTTAGCCCTAATTCGTTAGGGTTTTTTTTGGCTCGAATATTGCTTAATTATTAGTATTATAAGTTAAGTGTCAGTAAGCCGATGAATACAAACCCGTTAGACAAACAAAACTTTTTTGATTTAAGCGATTTAAATAGCTTGAGAAAAGATGCGTTGAAAAGCGGTGGCGATCCAAATGCCTCTGATGCAGCGCTAAAAAAAGCCGCGCAACAGTTTGAATCAATTTTTACGCAGATGTTGATGAAAAGCATGCGTAAAGCGAATGAAGCGATGGAAGATAAAAATAGCCCTTTCAATTCAAGCGGTGTGAAGTTTTTTGAAGAAATGCACGATCAACAGCTTTCTATGGACTTATCTAGCAAAGGCAGTTTGGGACTTGCAGACTTAATTGTTCAGCAGTTATCTCCCAATGCGACGGGCTATACGCCTGCGTCGATAATTCGAACCGGTGCCAATATTGAAAGTGATAAACGTGCTACTGGGCAATTAAATGACATAGCAGCTAATGTTGCTGCAACCAAGCCTGAAGCCATTGAAAGTCAGAAACATACCTTTAAAGATCCTGAATCGTTTGTTTCATCGATGTGGGAACATGCTAAAACCGCAGCACAAAAAATAGGGCTAAACCCAGCCGTTATGGTTGCACAGGCAGCACTAGAAACGGGGTGGGGTAAACATATTATCGCTAAAGCCGATGGTTCAAGCAGCAATAACCTTTTCAATATTAAATCAAGTAAAGCATGGCAGGGTGAAAGTGCCAAAAAAATGACTTTAGAATTTGAAGAAGGCATGCCAGTAAAAAAACAGGCAAACTTTCGTGCATACGACACAATAAAAGACAGCATGAATGATTATGTCAACTTTTTACAGGGTAACCCTCGTTATCAAGAAGCACTACAAAAAGTAGCGCAACCAGAGCAATTTTTAGATGCATTACAAGACGCTGGTTATGCAACCGACCCACAGTACGCACAAAAAATAAAGAATGTACTTCAACGAAGTGATTTGAAAGAAATGCTCACGTCGTTGGTTCGCCAAGGAGTAAATTAAGATGTCGTTCAATTTAATGAATATTGGTACCAGTGGGATCAGAGCCAGCAGTGAGCTATTGCAAACCACAAGTAAAAATATTTCAAACCTTAATACCAAAGGGTATATCCGTGAACGCACGGAGCATACGACTATGGTTGGCAATCAGGTTGGTCGTGGCGAGACGGTACGTTTGATAAATGAGTTTGCGCAAAAGCAACTTAATAGGGATATTTCGAATAAAACCTATTATGAGCAATTTGTTACTGAGGCTTCTCGTGTAGATACCTTATTTGCTGAAGATTCAAATAGTTTGAATAAAAGTATTAACTCACTGTTTAACAACTTACAAGAAGCGATGAACCAGCCCTCATCTAGGGTTACGCGCAGTTTATTTTTAACGGATGCTGAAAACTTAACTGAGCAGATGGACCGCTTATCAGGCATTGTGTTTGATCAAGGTAATATTGTTAATCAACAACTCGATTTATTTGCCGATGAAGCGAATAATTTAATACAAAAGATCAGTGATTTAAATGGCCAAGTAACGTCGTTAAACACCCCAACGGGCACAAAGGCCTCTAGCTCGGTGCTTAATGAGCGTGACCAAGCAATTAGCGACCTTGCTGAGCTGGTGGATTTAGAGACACTAGATGGCCCCAATGGTGAGAAGTTAGTATTCCTTGGCTCAGGTCAAGCACTTGTAATGGAAAACGGAACATTTAATGCGTTTTCGTTGGCAGGAGACCCTGATCCTAATGTAAGAGAGTTGAAATTAGATGTCCGAGATGGTCAAGCTGTTGCTTTAGACGTTAACTCTAGCACGTTAAAAGGTAAAATCGGTGGGTTGTTAGCGTTTAGAGATGAAATATTACACCCAGCCCAAAATCAATTAGGGCAAATTGGTATTGCATTGGCAGATGCATTTAATGAGCAAAACAAAAAAGGCATGGACTTAGATGGTAATTTAGGGGGGGATTTGTTTACGATCCCCTCTGTGACAGGTTTTCCTTATAGCGCAAACGCAGCTGCGAGTACAGCGGTTGTTACTGCAACTCTTGAAGCAGGTAAGGGAAGTGAAATACCTGCGACTGATTTTAGAGTAACTTATACAAGTGCCACAACGGTTGAGGTTGCAGCTGTAGACAGTAATGGCGATGTTATTGGCACACCGTCGACAGGCACCATTGCATCACCAGGTAATATTGTTTTTACTGGAACGGCACCGATAGAGACTTTTGGATTGGAAGTGTCGATAACTGGTGCTGCGGCCGCGGGTGATAGTTATTTAATAAAGTTAAATTCCACAGCGGCAGGCAATATTGAATTGGCCACTGACAGACCTGAACATTTGGCACTGGCTTCACCTATACGTACAAAAACCGCTGCAGACAATATCAGCAGTGCAAATATCTCTGTGGGCACTGTCTCTAATACTGGCGCTGGGAGTAACTTTACAGCAGCTCCAACACCGAGTTTGACAAACGGTACGATTACGATACAAAAAACGGCAAATACTGACGAATACACCATAACGGATGGTAGTGGAACAGTGACTTTTACTTTGGCACCACCAACAGAGAATATGTTGTTTAACTCGGGCTCGGCGACACTTGGTAGTTACGGGTTTGACTTTGATATAGAGGGTACACCTCAAGAGGGTGATACGTTTACTGTTGAGTTTAATACTGGAGGTTTTGACGATAACCGCAATGGGTTAGAATTAAGTAAATTGCAATCTAGTGAACTGGTTCGTGAAAACGTAATAACCACGACTACTGCTGATAATTTACAAACATTCAATGAAGCGTACGCAGGCCTCGTCACCGATGTAGGGGTTGTCGCCAATCAAGCCAAGACTAATGGCACGGCCTTTGAGGCATTAGCAGCCCAGTCAGAGGCATGGTTTGAATCGATGTCGGGTGTGAATTTAGACGAAGAAGCGGCAAATTTATTACGTTTTCAGCAGTCTTATTCAGCATCGGCACAAATCATTACGACGGCTAGAACAATTTTTGATACATTATTAAGTGCAACGAGGTAATTATGCGTTTATCAAATAACTTAATGCACAAGACAAACTTGAACTCTATCTTGAGCAATCAGCAAGAAGTAAATAAAGCGCAGCAACAGGTTAATACACAGAAGAGGGTTTTAACAGCCTCGGATGATCCATCTGCAACAGCTCGTGCGTTACTTTACACAGACAGAATTCAAACCAATGAGCAATATACCAAAAGCTTAACGATGTTGAATAGCCGACTTAAAACGCAGGAAAGTGTTTTAGATAATATTAAAGAGTCGGTAACCCGAGCACATGTACTCACTATACAAGCGGGCAGTGGCGCCTTATCTAGTGAAGACCGAGCTGGGATATCTGAAGAGATCTCTTCAATTAAGGAAACTGTCCTCGATTTGATGAACGCGAAAACGGAAGATGGGCGATATATATTTTCCGGGTATCAAGATAATACTCAAACCTACTCCTTTAATAGCACAACGAGTCAATATGAGTACAACGGCGACCAAGGGCAGCATAAAATAAAGGTCGCTGAAGGTGTAGAGATTAAATCAAGTGACAATGGTTTTGATACATTTGAAAATGTACCTAAACGTTTAGATATTGATCGGACTACCATTGCACCAGGTACGGCGAGTGTATATGTGAAAGAGCAGGGGCAATTTGATTCTTTCCATAAAGCACAATATAACGCCAGCCCTACTGCACCAGCGAATGCGAATACCATTACGGTTAATTTTACATCACCAACAACCTATGATGTATTGCAGGGTGGGGTTGCACTTAAGTCGGGTACGTATGCTGATGGAACTGCCAATATTGATGGCATGGAAGTTAAACCTAATGGTGCAGCAAGTGTCACATTTAACTTAGAGCAACCAAAAAAGGAAAATGTACTTAACACGTTAAATAAGTTAGAGGCAGCACTTAACGATTCCTCGCTTAGCCAAAATGATTATGAGCAAGTATTAGCAGATTCGCTCGTAGGTTTAACTAATGCTAAAAATCTAGTATCTCAAACTCAGTCCGGCTTAGGTGGACGATTGAATACTGCGCAGAGGATTGTCGATGCCAACGCTGACCTTGATATAAATAACAAAGCAGCAAAAGCAACGCTTGTAGAACTTGATATGGCTGAGGCAATCACTGAGTTAACGAAACATGAAACGGCTTTGCAGGCTGCACAGGCAACTTTTGGCCGCTTAACAAATTTATCGCTATTAGAATATATTAGATAAAGTATTCATCGTCGTAGGGCGTAAGTATCCTCTTTCTTAAGCCCTTATTACTTAACTAATTACATACAACACACTGAAATATAGTGTTTTTAATTTTATTTCTGTAAGTTTTAATCAGTAATACCCTTAAATCTAAAAAGCACTAAACCTTCCGTTTTTCTGTTTGAAATTAGTAGTTTAAATATTTTTCAAAAAAACATTAAAGGATTTTTAGGACCTTCCGATAACTTAAGTAACCAAGCTGGAGTGATAAAAAACATCGAAGGCTTAAAGTTATAAGTTTGAGAGTAAACACTAAGTTTACATCGGGAGAAATATCATGGCACTTTATGTAAATACTAACGTAAGTTCATTGAACGCACAAAGACAGTTAAATAATTCAGGTAATTCACTTGATACCTCTTTTAAGCGTCTATCATCTGGTTTTCGTATCAACAGTGCAGCTGATGATGCCGCGGGTTTACAAATATCAGACCGTTTAACATCACAGATTAATGGTTTGAACCAAGGTAACCGAAACGCAAATGATGGTATCTCATTAGCGCAAACAGCTGAAGGCGCAATGGACGAGGTAACTTCAATGTTTCAACGTGTTCGTACTTTGGCACAGCAAGCATCGAATGGTTCAAACACGGATGAAGACAGATTAGCTATTCAAGAAGAAATAAGATCACTTTCGGAAGAAGTTAACAGAGTTGCAGCAGATACTACATTTGGCGGTCAAAATTTGCTCGATGGTTCATATTCGGCAAACTTTCAGGTGGGTGCAGATGCAGTGCAAACAATCGGCTTTAGTATGCAAGATGTTGGAGGTACTGCAAATACTTTAACTGCTAATAATGGGTTTACACTTTCGGGTATTGCTGGCATTGCAAGTGGTGTTACTGGGAGTAATCTAAGCTCAGTTGCAGGTACTATAAGTACTGTTGTTGGTAATGCGGCAGATGCTGCTTCATTTGCAGGTGTGTTTACTGCTTCGGGTATATCTGTTTCTTCGCAAGCCAATGCTCAGGCTGTTCTGGCAGGTATGGATTCATTGATCGCAGTAGTTGATAAAAAACGTGCTGAGCTGGGTGCGGTACAAAATAGATTTCAATCAACCATTCGAAACCAATCAAATATCTCTGAAAACTTATCTGCTGCAAAATCACGTATTAAAGACACTGACTTTGCACAAGAAACAGCAAGCTTGACCAAGATGCAGATTCTACAACAGGCAAGTCAGACCATTTTGAGTCAGGCTAATCAGCGTCCGCAGGCAGCATTAAGTTTATTAGGTTAAGGGAAAAATAAGGAAATAGGTGTCCGCACTTGATGGGGTATTAGCACGGACACCGAATTGGATAACAAAGCGGAGGAGCTTAAAATCCAATAGCGTTCATTAATTTAACGAACAGGTATTTATAAGCATAAGCTATGCCAATGTTTATGCTAATTTTTTGACAAATACTTTCAAACTTATAAAAGGGCCTTCTTGGCCCTTTTTTTCGCCTTCAAAACACCCTATTTTAACCACATCTAATCGAGTTGTTATACATTATGAATTTAAACTTCTTGGGTTAAAGTTGACAATGGAGGGGGCATAGAGCAGTTGGTATGTCCTCTTTATTTCTTGATTTTCTTTAAGGCCAATTGCCAAGTAAATCCTTTATCTAACCATTTCGTGTTTAGTTCTTTCGAATACCAGCACAGAAGGAACTCTCAAATTATTGTTTTTAAATGAAAGCCAATTCTTTTTTATATTTTCAATACCGTTTTTATAGTTGGCGCACTCTTTGCTTAATATAACGTGATAGATATAAAAAGTAATGTAAATGGCAGTTTTTTGCCCCTACGGCAAATAATTTTGACGATAAAAGTTGCCACTTTGCATAAACAAATGTGGGGCTAGATTGAGATCTGGCTTTGACTTGAAATAGAGAGAATTAGTTATGGCTTTATTTGTAAATACTAACATAAGCTCCTTAAATGCGCAGCGCCAATTAACAAACTCGGGTAATGAGCTTGATACTTCTTTTAAGCGTTTATCGTCAGGTATGAGAATCAATAGTGCTGCTGATGACGCTGCAGGCTTGCAAATTACTGACCGTTTGCAATCACAAATACTTGGTCTTGGGCAAGGAAATAGAAATGCAAATGATGGAATTTCATTAGCGCAAACAGCTGAAGGTGCGATGGATGAAACCACGTCCATGTTCCAACGGATCAGAACATTAGCACAACAAGCAGCTAATGGTTCGAATACAGATGAAGATAGGTTAGCTATTCAAGAAGAAATTCGTCAATTGGCATCAGAAGTAAACCGAGTAGCAAGTGATACAACATTTGGTGGCCAAAACTTATTAGATGGTTCTTACGCTGCTAACTTCCAAGTTGGTGCTGATGCAGTTCAAACAATTGGCTTTAGCATGCAAAACGTCGGTTCTACCGCTAATAGTTTGATTGCCAATGGTGGCTTCACGTTGTCTGGTGTTGCTGGTGTTGCCAGTGGTGTTTCTGGTGCAACTTTGAGTGCGGTTACAGGCACTATAAGTGCTACCGTTGGTGCTTCACCAGATAACACAGCATTTTCAGGTGTATTTACTGCGGGTGGTATTAGTGTTTCGTCACAAGCTAATGCACAAGCTGTATTTGCGGGGATGGATGCGTTGATAGCGGTTGTAGATAAAAAACGTGCGGAGCTGGGTGCGGTTCAAAATCGATTCCAGTCAACGATTCGAAATCAAGCGAATATTTCAGAGAATTTATCAGCTGCGAAATCTCGTATCAAAGATGCTGACTTCGCTTTAGAAACCGCAAAGCTAACTAAAAATCAAATATTACAACAAGCTAGCCAAACAGTATTAAGTCAAGCAAACCAGAGGCCTCAAGCTGCTTTGAGCTTACTGCAAGGGTAATTTAAAAAAGAATATAATTTTTTACAAATTTAGCTAAAGCTTTTGCTTCAGTCACCGATATAAGATTTAGAGAACTATAAATCTAGGACTCTAGTGCGGTATTTCGCAGGGTAGGGGTATCCCGCGGTTTACCATATCAATGATTAAGCGGAGGCTACTATGGCTTTATATGTAAATACAAATGTGAGTTCTTTGAACGCACAAAGGCAATTAAGTAATTCGGCGAATTCGCTGGATACTTCATTTAAACGCTTATCATCGGGCATGCGTATTAATAGCGCTAAAGATGATGCAGCGGGAATGCAGGTTTCAAACCGATTAACAGGTCAGATCAATGGTTTGAATCAAGGTATTAGAAATGCAAACGATGGTATTTCTCTTGCGCAAACAGCAGAAGGTGCCATGGATGAATCAACACAAATGTTTCAGCGTATCAGAACTCTTGCACAACAAGCGTCTAACGGTTCTAACACTGACGAAGATAGATTAGCAATTCAAGAAGAGATCCGTTCTCTTTCTGAGGAAGTAAATCGAGTTGCAGCTGACACTACATTTGGTGGTCAAAATCTACTTGATGGTACATACAATGCCAATTTTCAGGTGGGTGCAGATGCAGTGCAAACAATCGGCTTTAGTATGCAAGATGTTGGAGGCACTGCAAATACTTTAACTGCTAATAATGGGTTTACACTTTCGGGTATTGCTGGCATTGCAAGTGGTGTTACTGGGAGTAATTTAAGCTCAGTTGCAGGTACTATAAGTACTGTTGTTGGCAATGCGGCAGATGCTGCTTCATTTGCAGGTGTGTTTACTGCTTCGGGTATATCTGTTTCTTCGCAAGCCAATGCTCAGGCTGTTCTGGCAGGTATGGATTCATTGATCGCAGTAGTTGATAAAAAGCGTGCCGAGCTGGGGGCGATTCAAAACCGATTCCAATCTACAATTCGTAACCAATCAAACATTGCTGAAAATTTAACTGCTGCACGGTCTCGTATTCAAGATACCGATTTTGCACAGGAAACGGCTAACTTAACTAAGATGCAAATCTTGCAACAAGCTAGTAGCTCAATTTTAAGTCAAGCAAATCAGCGTCCTCAAGTCGCGCTGTCATTGCTTGGGTAAAGTGGAACTTTAGGTATACTTGAAAGTAACTCTTTTAAGTATACCTTATGCTATTATTAAGTTAGGTCTTTGGAGGCATGTTATGAGAGAAGTTGACTCAGGAAGTAGCATAGTCAATATTTTGACTACCTCGTTAGGTTCAGAAAAAATGTCAGGCGGTGTAGATTACTCGCGAGCGGCAGAAAAAGTAGAGAAAGCGAATAACGCTATAGAAGATACAAAAAACAAAGCGCTAGAAGATAAAGAGCTGGGGACATCTCTTCAAGAAAGCTTAGATAGGGTGAATGAATTCTTATCCGTCCAATCAACGAGTCTTAGTTTTGAGTTTGATGAAAAAGGTGATCCCCCAATAATAAAGGTCATTGATCAAGGTAGTGAAGAGGTGATTAGAGAGATCCCTTCAAAAGAATTCAGAGAAGTTGCTAAGGCTTTAGAAGAACTAGCCGATAAATTAGACAATAAAGGTGTTTTGGTTAATGAGACAGCTTAAAAGGTAGCAGGTAGGAGGTGATATATGCCATTAATAACATCAGCTGGCATAGGTTCTGGACTTAATTTAGAAAGTATTATTCAGGCATCTGTGCAAGCAGAAAGTTCGCCTAAGTTAACTTCATTTGGTCGTAAACAAGAATCTTTGAAGGTCGAGTTATCTTCTATAGGTGAAGTTAAATCTGCAGTGTCTAAGCTTAATGATACTATTGAGAAACTGGCCGATGCAGATAATTTTGGTAAACGTGCGGCTACTATTACCCAACCTAGCTCTGGCGATTTGATTAGTGTAACCCCGACAAAAGATATATCTGTCGGTAGTTTTAAAATCGCGGTAAATCAATTGGCACAAGGTAGTCGGTTTATTTCAAACGATACAGAGTTTTCAGCAACTTCAGATGTCGTGACAGCAACTGGTGGAACACTCACATTTTCAGCAGGACCAGATAAAACTTTTGATTTAACATTAAGTGCAGGGGCAACACTTGCAGAATTAAGAGATGAAATTAATGCATCTGATAAAAACTTTGGTGTCACTGCAAATATTGTAAACACAGGGGATCCTGCTGTTGGGTCTAAATTAGTTCTTACTTCTAGCATTACAGGTGCAGGAAATGACTTGTTAGTTACTGCTGATACTTCAGAATTAGATGCAGTGACAACGGCAGGGATGACCTCAACACAGTCAGCATCTAACGCAATAATCACAATTGATGGTTTGCAAGTAACCAGTGAAACAAATACTTTCAAAGATGCTGTGCAAGATATGACCATTAAAGCTTTGAAAACTAGTGAGCAGGACGACTCTGGAGCTGATGAAATTGCAAAATTATCAATTGATTATGACAAAGATTCTATTTCAACTTTAGTAGACGAGTTAATTGCTGATTATAATAATTTAGTAGGTATGATTGGACTTCAAACACGAATAGGCAAGCCACTAAATGGCGATTCAGCGATGAGAGGGCTCAGTGACCAATTAGTAAACTCGATTAGTAACCCCTTAGTTGATGCTGGGCCATTTGAATCAATTTTTGATATGGGATTGACAATTGACAAAGAGGGGTATTTAAAAAAATCTTCATTAGTACGTAGTTTAAATGATGCAATGGATACTAATTTTGATGATATTGGCAAGGCTTTTGCAGGAAATGATGGTGTCGCGAAGAAAATGGAAACCTTATTAGGCAACTATATTGATTCAGACGGTTTGTTGAAAGAGAGAGAGACAACCTTAAATGGTCAACTGAGTGACTTAGATGATGACATAGCAAATCACGCTGAAAGAATGAAGTCTTTTGAAGCTGGTTTGAGACAGAAATATGCAGGTTTAGATGTATTGCTTGCCAACATGAAGCAAACTCAAACATATTTAGGTGCTCAGCTCGCTAATCTACCAGGCTTTACAAAGTCAAAATAATGTTGAGGTTAAATTATGTACAATGCTAAAGTTAAAAATTACCAAAAAGAAGCTTTAAAAACCCGAGTCGCAGGGGCTGATAGATATGAAATAATTCAGATGTTGATGGCTGGCGCAATTGAAAAAATGGTGTTTGCTAAGGTTGCCATAGAAAAAAGAAATTTAGAAGCCAAATCAGAGCATTTATCAAAAGCGTCAGCAATTTTAGAAGCTTTAAGAGGCTGTTTAGATTTTGAAGTAGGGGGGGAAGTAACTGAAAACCTTTACGCACTTTACTCGTATATGATTGAAAAGCTTTTAGACGCCAGTGTCAAAAATGATTCAAGCTACATAGATGAAGTTACTGGTCTTTTAAAGGAAATTAAATCTGCTTGGGACGCGATCCCATTTGATGTTAGACAAGCGACGCTAAACGCCAGTGATTCTCATGCAGGATAATTACCAATATTTTTTATTGAAAGTAAAGAGTATAAATGAGCTTTTAGAATTGGACGAAATCGATGGTGCAATTGAAAAAGCTGATGAGCTTTTTGAAAAAGTATGTACTATTAAAAGCGTTTCAGACTTAACTGTAGAAGAGACAAAAAGTCTAGTTGATTTTTATCAAATGTTAGAAGCAACAGTAAGCCAAATCGAAATTAAAAAGCGTAACATAATTGAATCCCTTAGAGGTTCAAATGCCGGCCAAAAGGCCATTAATTTTTATAAGTCAATATGAATAATCAGCGATATGAGCAAAGTATGGTCGAGTCTAAAGACGTAGAAAACCAACTGAAACAGATTGAAAAAATTTTGCAAGCTTCAGTAGAGAAAAGTGTTTTAGAAGAAAAATTTATCGAAGAGGCAAATGATCAATTTGAAATAAATTTGGTTGCGTTAAAAAAATACTTCCCCGAAATTTATGATAAATATATTAACTTTTCGCCAAAAGAACAATTTAACCTTTTCCTGAATGATAATGGTTCTCCTAACTTAGTCGATTATGACACAAACTGCCCCATTTATTCTGCAGATCCTATATCTCAGGTAAAAGATCAGGTAGAAAACGCGATAAAAAGTCCTGTATTTTCAAAAGTAAGTTACCACTACCTTGAAAAGTTAGATAACCAATACGACTTCATTCACGTGGATTTAATTAAGTCTGCAGGAAAGGTATACAATAAAGCACGCAACAGTCTTGAGGTGAATACCGAGTTAAAAGGAAAAGTGCCAAGTTCAGTGATTTTTGGTGTTGGTTTAGGGTATCATTTAAATGCTGTTTTAGATGCTGTGCCAAGTGAATATATAAACCTATTTGAACCTGAAGAAGATTATTTTTTTGCGAGTTTGTTTACTTTTGATTGGGCTAGTTACTTAAAAAAAATTGATGATAAAGGCCTCTCATTATATCTCAGCATAGGTGTAGATGAAGAGGGCGTTTATCAAGATTTATATAGCAGGGCACAAGAGCAAGGCCCATTTACCATTTCAAATTCATGGTTCTTCCAGCATTATCCATCACTTTCAATAAATAATTTAATATTGAAGTTAAAGGATAATTTCCACGAATTTTTTATGGGGTGGGGGTTTATTGACGATGCATTTATGAGTTTGGCTCATAGCTGTGAAAATGTAAAACGCCAGCTACCCATGTTTCGCGCTCATTACGATGTAGAGAATCACTTTAAAGACTTTCCTGTTTTTATTGTCGCTAATGGGCCATCTCTTGATAATGATATTGAATTTATTAAAAAGTTTAGAGACGATGTCATCGTTGTGTCATGTAACTCAGCGAGTACGGCATTAATAAAAAATGGGATTATTCCTGATTTTCATGCTGCATTAGAACGATCTAGAGCAACCTACGATTTCTTAAAGGCATTTCTGCCAGAAGATGCTAGAAAACAAATGTCTTTATTGACAGTGAATGTCATGCATCAGGATGTGGCAAGTTTATTTTCGTGGGCTGGCGCGGCACTGAAAGGTCGAGAAGCGGGAACTAGTTTACATCAAGTTGCTGAAATGTTTAGTCGAAAAAAATCAAGTATGACGCTTCCATTTTGTAACCCTCTAGTTGGCAATATGGCGTTGAGTTATGTCGTTTCTTTAGGTTTTAAGAATATTTATATGTTCGGTGTAGACAGTGGCTATGTTGATCCGGCGCATCATCACTCTAAATCAAGTATGTATTATAACTCTGAAGGTGACACTGTATATCAGCCATTGCAAATAGGCTCACAATTAAGGGTTCCAGGTAACTTTGGCAAAGAAGTTATTGCTGATCATTTTCTTTACTCAGGAAAAGTTCAAATGGAGCGGGTACTGCGAACAGCGCGTGCGCAAGGCGTAAGTTGTTTTAATTGTAGCGACGGTTCATTTATAGACGGTACAACGCCTTTGCGCTCTGATGATATTATATTGCCAAGTAACACCCGACGAAGAGAAAATGTAATTGATTATGTCAAATCAGAGTTATTTTACACACCAGACAAGGACTTTGATTTAGAAAAGTATTTAGATTTTGAAAGCTTTGAAAAGTTATGCTCAACAATGATTGAGATCTTATCTGAGCCGGTATCGGTCAGAAGCGAAGCTTTCGAGCAAGTTATGAAACAAATTCGACTATTAATGTCACTTAAAGAAACTCAGTTTAGCCATCACTTTATGGTGCTAGAAGGTGAAGCTTTATATTTAAACTCAATAATAATCAATATGTTATTTAACTATGGGGATGATGAATCGATTATGCCTTTTTACCAAGAATTGAAAGGTGTGTGGTGTGACTTTTTAGAGGACGCGCCAAGTTTATATAGGAAAAATTGGAATAAAGCCAGCGATCATGTATTTGAAGTTTAATTCATAGGACTATGTGTCATGCATAAGCAGAAAGTAGTGATTGTTGGAGGAGGGATTTCAGGTTTATTTGCAGCTAATAAATTGGCTGCATATGACCAGTTTGACATTACATTGATTGAGTCAAGTGACCGGTGTGGAGGCCTGCTAAATGCTTACCGTTCGGAGCAGGGAGTACTGTATGATCAAGGTACACACTTAGCTTCAAAAACAGGGATCGCACATATTGATAAGATTCTTTTCGGCGAGGGTAAACTAGCGAAGCACTGGCATGAGTTTTCATATCTAAACTCAGGAAACTACTTTTCCGGGCAATGGAATTTAAAGACGCAAGTTGTTGATATTAGAGCACTACCTACGGAGTGTTATCAGAAATGTGTTGGGGAGCTGTTAACGTCAGTCAGTGATATGACAACAGAAGATTATAGTACATTTATTCGTTCTCATGTTGGGAGTTACTTGTCTGACAAACTGTTTACTCCATCTGTCAAAAAGTTATATGGTGATGAGGTTGACTTTACTCATTTGAAACCAAAAGTGGGTTATTTTGGTTTAAACCGTGTCGTAGCGTTTGATGATGAAACATCTGAAGTATTAAAAAGCATTCCTAAATATGATGAAAAGTTGGCATTCTCGTCTAGTAAATACTTTGCCGAAAAAACGAATATCACAGAGTCATATTTATATCCAAAAAGTGAATTAGGAATACAGTTTTGGACTGATAGCTTACTTAATCGCGCAGTCAATAAAGGAGTTAAGGTTAAGACGTCCTCTCAAATAACTCATTTGAATGCACAGCAAGCTAATGTGACGAAAGTGGAGCTAAAAGGCGGGGAAAGCCTTGATTGCGAATATGTTATTTGGACTGCGCCACCATTTTTGGCCTTAAGGCTTGCAAATATAGCGTTTACGTCAGCGTACCGGCCTGTACTTAGGACCGCTAATCTTTTCCATTTTTCGTTTAACAGACCTGTTTTAAATTCTCAAAATCACTATGTGTGGAATTGGGATGAGTCGTTCAAATCATTTAGAATTACATTGTATGACAATATTGCTGGTAGGGCTGAGAAAGGTAGCCGGTTAACTCTTGAAATATTATCCAATGAGGAACAAAGTGAATTGCTGTGTTATGAGCATGCGCTCGAGGAGTTAAAAGAGTTAGGGTTAATAGACAATAGACATATTGTAATCGATCAAGCAAGACAGACAATTCCTAATACTTTCCCGGTTCCAACTAAGCAGTTAGATAATGCAGTTAAAGAGGTGGGTGAGTTGTTAAGACTTTCTCTCAAAAATGTTATTTTTGCTGGTCGGCATAGTTCAACTGCGTGGTTACAAACTGATGTGATTAAGTCGATAGACAAACAAATTGAAGAAATTTTTTTTAACGGAGTGATTATGGGTTTTTCAAAAGAGTGGGATGAGCTATACAGAAACAATCGTCATATGTCGATTTGGCCGTGGAGTCAGCTTGTTAGTTTATGTTTGCGGCACACCCCATTAGCTTCGTGTGATGGAGAGTTTAGAGTATTAGAAGTAGGGTGTGGGGCGGGTGCAAATCTTCCTTTCTTTCAAACTTATACTGATAAAGTTTCGGCTTTAGATGGTAGTGAACATATTGTTACACTTTTGAAAAATAGGTTTTCTGAGTTTGCTGATAATATCAAAGTAGCTGATTTCACAAAACTAATTCCATTTGAGAGTAAATTTAACTTAATTGTTGATAGAGGTGCATCTGTACATAATGATACAGCTTCTATCGAAGCGTATTTAGACTTGGCATATAAACAATTAGAAGAAGGCGGTCACTTAATTATCACTGATTGGTTTAGTACCAAGCATGGCTATTTTGAACTGGGTATACCGCAAGAGAAAGATAGTTATACGCGCTCAGGCTATGATTCAGGTCCATTTTCAGGGGTCGGCAATGTTCACTTTTTTGATAGAGAACTTATTGTAAACTTGACTCAGAAATTCGGTCTTGTTCATTTAGAACACTCGATCACTCATGTAGATGGTATTGAGCAACAAGGAGCAGCTTGGAGCTTAGTTCTTCAAAAGTAAGTTGATGATAGATACCGCACGTTTTTTCCTGAAAGAGTTACAGAAACAACATGCTACACGGCAGTATTTGTCATGGCTAAGAGGTGATGCTAGTCATTACCTTACCAATATTCAGACTGATTTAAAAAGTCTAGAAGAGTATATTCATAAATCGCTCTCAGATACTAATATTCTACTGTTAGGGATTTTTGTTAAAAAGTCGAATTTACATATTGGAAATGTAAAGTTTGAGTTTTTAGATCATGATAGAAAAATAGTTGAAATGGGAATTTTGATTGGCGAGCCAGCATTTCATGGTGTTGGCGTCGCAGGTGAAGTTATCAAAGCATTTTCAGAGTATACGATAAGAAAATACGGCACTAATTTAATGGTCCTAGGGGTCAGTAAACATAACAAGAATGCAATTTCGGCTTATAAAAAGCTAGGATTTAAACCTGAAAGCCGACCATTATCGAGTATCAATAGTAAAGATGGAATACTCATGTCTTGGAGTATGATAAGTGAATAACAAAACAGTACCTTTTACTGCATTGGGATTGGAAATGCACCAATGGGCAAAAGAACTCTTTCCAATTTGCCGAAGTTTGACGGGTGATGGAGTAAGAGAAACATTATCTTACATTCAGAAGTTTGTTCCTGAGTTAGAAGTCCATTCAGTACCATCGGGTTCTATGGTGTTTGACTGGCAGGTTCCACAAGAGTGGAAGATTAGCGAAGCCTATATTTTAGCACCTGACGGTACCAAAATTATAGATTACAAAGATCATAATTTACATGTGTTAAATTATTCAACTGCAGTTAATGAGATAATGCCTCTTAAAGAGTTACAACAGCACCTTTATTCTTTACCAGAACAGCCAGATGCAATTCCTTATGTTACTTCTTACTATGCGCCACGTTGGGGGTTTTGTTTAACGCAAAATCAACGTGATAGTTTAAAATCAGGCAATTATAAAGTAGTGATAGATTCTGAACACTTTGATGGTGAATTAAACTATGGCGAATATTATCTCCCTGGTGAAAGTGACGAAGAGGTACTTATCTCGACTTATATCTGTCATCCATCGATGGCTAATAATGAACTTTCAGGGCCAGTTGTTACTATGGCATTAATTCAACAGTTGCAGCAGTGGAAAGGCAGAAAGTATAGCTATAGATTTGTTTTTGTGCCGGAAACAATTGGTGCAATTGCATTTTTATCACAGCGTTTGAAAGAAATTAAACATAGAATTATTGCGGGGTATGTGCTGACCTGTATCGGTGATGAACGGAATCACTCATATTTACAATCGCGGATGGAAAACACCCTTTCCGACCGGGCCGCAATGCATATGTTTGATTATTTCGCTCCTAATTACTGTTTGTATGATTATTTATCTCGAGGGAGTGACGAGAGGCAGTATTGTGCCCCTGGGGTAGACTTACCAATTGGTTCTATCATGCGAACTCGTTATGGCGACTATCCAGAATACCATACCTCTTTAGATGATTTAAATCTTGTTACGGCGAGTGGTTTAAGCGGTGGGTTAGAGTCAGTATATAAGGCAATTCAACTTATTGAAGCAAATGCATATTATTGTGTAACTGTTTTATGTGAACCTCAGTTGGGTAAAAGGGGATTGTACCCCACGTTGAGTAGTATGTCGCTGGATTATACCGATGTTAGAACATTAACGAACTTTATTACTTACTGTGATGGCAAACATGATCTAATTGCTATTGCTGAAAAAATTAAGGTGAATGCCCTAGAGTTATTACCGACCCTAAATCGACTGTTGAAGGAAGGGTTATTGGTGAAAGTAGAAGAAAATAATGTCGAAATTGAATAATTACAAAGTAGTAGCTACACAAATTGATGGGGATTGGGATATATTGGTAGAGTCATCAAGTAGCGCTACTCCATTTGCTTTATCAAGCTTTGTTAATGCATTACATGGAAACTTTAGAGCGTTCTTATGTAAGAAAGGTGATGAGATTGTTGCTGGTTGTTTGGTTGTATTAGATGATACTGAACACAATGTGGTAGGGCATGATCTAGTTGTACATGATGGGATATTTTTTCGGGAATTTGAGAAACTAAATCGAGCCCAAAAAAATTCCGAGCAGTTTAAGGCGCTACAATGTATCGCTGAATTTCTCGCTGAAGAATATAGTCACATAGATCTTACCCTTGCACCAATGCTGACGGATGTAAGGGCTTTTCAATGGGTGCATTATCATGATAATAAGCCTATGTATCAGGAATCCATTCGATATACTAGTTTTGTGGACATTAGAGAGTTTTTAGACAAAAAGCCGTTAGAAGACTTTACTTTATATCAGGACGCATCAGTTTCGAGGCGTCAGGAAATAAGATATGGTTACCGCAAAGGGGTGAAAGTATTTGATAGTAATGATTTTGAAAGATTTCTTTTTTTATATAAACATACGTTTGAACGGCAAAATATTGAACTGGAAAATGATTTATTGACTCAAATGTCAAAGCTATTGGTCAGTTTGTATAATGATAATCGTATACTTATGATATCCGCTGCTACAACGAATGATGAAGTGGGTAGTATGGCAGTGTTTTTGATGATGGCTGATAAAGCGTACTATTTGTTTGGAGCAAATGACTATGCGCTTAGAAATGCGCATACAGGGACTGCGGTATTGTGGCAAGCCTTTCCTTTTCTTGCAAAAAAAGGCATAGTAAGCTTAGACTTAGAAGGTGTTAATAGCCCTGACAGAGGATGGTTTAAAATGAGTTTTGGCGCAACAATTCAGCCATACATTAATCTGACTTACCGAGCTGACAAAGACTAGTCATCAGCTTATGAATGGATTCAACGGAATTATTTTGTGTCGTCATTTTTACCGTGTACCGATTAAATCGCATTGCTTCTAAATTTTTGATTACGTTGTGCAATTGAAAAGTATATCGAACAGACCTAAGCAACCCTATTTGTTCTAGGTAAAAAGGGCTTTCTTTATGATTACCAATTTGAATACTGAGGATTGGCTTATTTTGAAGGCTTGCTTCCAATAACATAGTTGACGACATTCCGAGAACTATATCTGCGCTTTGAATTGATTCTTGGACAGATCTTTTTGAGCACAAACTAGCAAAATGATAGCTTTTAATGAGCCTATTATATCTTCGCTGCGATTCTCTAGGATGTGGTCGAATGATCACTGAAAAGTGTTGCTGCTTTGCTTGCTTTGTAATTGATTGGCATAATGTTTTAATAATTGTTTGTTCCGTATAGCCATGGATTTTCTTACCTAATTTATGGCCATATACAGCTGTAATCGGCTCTGAGGCAAACAATATTGTTATTGCTTTTTTCTTTTGGGTTTTGTTTTTTACCGGCTTGCTCTTAAGGCTTTCATAATATGGTGAACCTAATGGGTGGATAATGTTTTCTGGTAGCCCCTCCTTTACCATTTGTAATTTTGCAGAACAATCCATGGTAACGATAGCTGTAGGAAGTATAAAGTCGTCAGTGGTGTAAGCCATGCATCCTTGATACGTTTCGTGTTGCTTTAAAAACCTTAATGCGTAGTTCATCCACTGATCTAAAATAGCGATGCTGGGAATTCCAAAATCTTTACATGCGCGCCAAAGGCTCCGGTTTGAATAGTCACGACCGGTTGTGTCGGTGAACACGACATTAGGCTTAATTGTCGCTAACAATTGCAGATAGGTTGTTTTAGAGTATTGGTCATGCTTGTTTGATAACAAGGTCACATTGATTTGAGGGAAGTTATGTTTTAAATGAGAACAAGCAGCTTCCTTTGCAAAGCAAACAATGTTGGCCGTTTTAGAAAGTTCGTGTGCCAAGATGCCAATGGAATTTGCACCACCTGGATCTATAGAAAAAAGCAAAATAGTATGTTGATGACTCATAGTTTAATAAAGTGGTTTTTTATCAATTTATTGTGAGCGATAAGTTTTTAGAAATAAAGCCCTATGGTACTCTTCTTGCTTATTTCTCAATATTTTAATCTATGTGTCGATATATTTATTAACGACGTTAAATTTTGCCCAGAGGGAAAGTATGTCAGCAAAAAACAATTCAGGCGCTCAGTTATGGGAAAAAGCAAAAGATCTTATACCTGGAGGGAATCAATTACTTTCGAAACGTGCAGAGATGTTTTTACCAGAACAATGGCCGGCTTATTATAAACGAGCTAAAGGCTGCGAGATTTGGGATTTAGATGATACCCATTATCTAGACTTTTCTATTATGGGCATAGGGACTTGCTCTTTAGGGTACGCGCACCCAGAAGTTACAACTGCGGTTGTAGAAGCCATTCAAGCTGGATCTATGAGCAGCTTGAACTGTTATGAAGAAGTAGAGTTAGCAGAGAAGCTCGTTGAGATACACCCCTGGTCTGATAGTGTTCGATTTACAAGGACTGGGGGAGAGTCTTGTGCTCTTGCAATTCGAATTGCAAGGTCATTTACAAATAAAAATAAAGTAGCATTCTGTGGATATCATGGTTGGCATGATTGGTATTTGGCCACAAATTTGGGAGCTGGAGATCAATTGAAAGATCAGCTCTTACCCGGCTTAGCGCCCAGCGGTGTTCCTGAACAATTACATGACACTGCACTTCCTTTTAGAGAAGGAGATATTGATGGCTTTATGCATATCATCTCTAAACATGGTGCCGATTTAGGAGTTGTAATGATGGAAGTTTTTCGGCACGGAATGCCAGATATTGATTTTATTCAACAGGTGAGTCAGCTTTGCAAACAGCACAATATTGTACTTATTTTCGACGAAATTTCATCGGGCTTTAGGCTGAATGCTGGAGGTGCCCATTTATTATTTGGGATTGAGCCTGATATATGTATTTTAGGAAAAGCGCTCGGAAATGGCCACCCAATAGGTGCTGTTATAGGTAAAAGGCGGATTATGGATGCCGCGCAAAAATCCTTTATAAGTAGTTCATACTGGACAGAAAGGGTTGGTTTTGTGGCAGCTTTAAAAACAATACAAATTTTCCAGCAATCGAACGTCTGCAAGGTGTTAAACAAAACGGGTTCGAAACTGAAATATGAAATGAGAAAAATCTGTGAGCAAGTTGGGTTTGACATCAAATTTATCGGTGTTGATAGTGTTCCAATACTTATTTTCCCTACAGATGATGCGCTAGCTTTGAAAACACTTTATACACAAGAGATGCTAAAGAAGGGAATATTAGCAGCAAATGTTATTTATGTTTCGGTAGCACATACTACTGAGCACTGTAATGTGTTTTTAGCTGCCTTCGAAGATGTAATTAAACAGCTAAAGCGCGCTCTTGAAGAAAGGACAATTCTAGAACAGCTAGACGGCCCTGTATGTCATAGCGGTTTTCAAAGGTTAAACTAAGATGAGTAAGACGGTTGCGTTTGTCCAAGCTAGAATGTCGTCATCGAGACTTCCAGGCAAAATTCTAAAATACCTTAATGGAAAAACGGTGGTAGAGCATTTAGTTATGAGGCTTAAACACTCAAAACTGCTTGATGATATTGTTGTCCTTACATCCACCAATTATGAAAATGACAGATTGTGTGAAGTACTCGACAAAGCAAGCATAAGGTATTTCAGGGGATCTGAAGAAGATGTATTAGGAAGGTTTATTGCCGCAAATAAAGTTATTAAAGCTGATAAAGTAGTTAGAATAACTGCAGACTCCCCTTTTATCTGCCCAGAGATAGTAGATAGTTTAATTCGGCGGAGTAATGAGGTAAATGCAGAGTATGGATACTTAAGCGAAAACTTTGCTGAAGGGGTAGATTGTGAAGTTATCAATGCGAGCGTTTTAACTCAGATTGGGCAATTAGCCTCATTGGCATCTGAACGTGAGCACGTTACGCTATATTTATTCAATCACCCTTCATATTGTGCCATGTTTGAATTACAAAACAGTACAGATGATAGCACGTTACGCTTTACACTCGATACACCAGAGGATTGGCGCGTTGTAACTAAAGTTGCAGAGTTTTTTGGAAAAAAGAGTACCGGAGTAAGCTATGAGGAAATAAAGTCTTACTTTAATGCGCACCCAGAAGTATATGGTATTAATACTCATATTCAAAGGAATGAAGGATTAGCAATTTCTTTAAAAAAAGAGCACGTTTCAAATGATTAAACCAGCCACAATAAAAATTAATAACCGTATAATCGGTGGCGATTCACCTTGTTATATTATCGCTGAAATGTCAGCAAATCATGGCGGAGATATAGAAAAAGCAATTGCATTAATACATGCTGCGCATAAAGCCGGTGCAGATGCCATAAAACTGCAAACATATACGGCGGATACCATTACTCTTGATTGTGATAAGCCTGACTTCCTACTCCCTTCAGGTAATGCGTGGGAAGCTCACCGGTCTCTGTATTCTCTTTATAAAAAAGCTTATACCCCGTGGGAATGGCACGCGCCATTGTTTAAAGAGGCCAAAAGTTTAGGTTTAGATATATTTTCGAGCCCATTTGATAGGACTGCTGTTGATTTACTTGAATCATTAAACGTTCCTATCTATAAAGTCGCATCGCCTGAGATTACCGATGTTGGCTTGTTGGCATATATTGCTAAGACAGGAAAACCTGTAATTCTATCAACGGGAATTGCCAATTATGATGATATTGAATTAGCTGTAAACACACTTCAGAAGCACGGTTGCTCAGAGATTGCCATATTAAAGTGTACGACTGCATATCCGACACCATTGACGGAATGTAATTTAAGAACGATACCTGACTTAGCTAAGTCATTTAATTGTGTTGCTGGTATTTCCGACCACACAGAAGGAGTTGTTGCGCCGATGACAGCAGTTGCGTTAGGCGGGAAAATAATTGAAAAGCATTTCATAAATGATAATCAGGATGAGTCTGTTGATGCCTTCTTTTCACTCGATTCTGAAGCATTTTCAAACATGGTTCAGAATGTGAGAGACGTTGAGCAGTCGATGGGGAAAATAAATTATCAAATTACTGAATCGGCAAAGAAAAATATCTTAGCAAAACGGTCATTATACTTTTGCAATTCAATGCCTGTGGGTCATGTGTTGACTGAAAATGATATTCGTTCCGTAAGACCCGGTTTTGGTGCTCACCCGAAGTATTTAGCAAAATATATAGGTCAAACACTTGGACAGGCAGTTGAATTTGGTGACCGTGTTCGATGTGAAGCCGTCGTGGGTAAAATAGAGGAATAGTCTTATGTATCACAGTGTCGTTGTTGGTGGTGGAGTATGTGGGCTACTAGCTGCATATCTTTTACGTCAGTATGGGCATCAAGTTGTACTTATAGAACAGTCTGATCATTGTGGTGGACTATTGCGTTCTGTTCAGGATGAGCAAGGGAATTATTATGACCAGGGAACACATGTACCTAATCCGACAGGGATTGAAATGGTGGATGAATTTCTGTTTGGCCCTGAATCTCAGAGACACATAAAATGGAATGATATTCCTCACTTGAAGACGGGCAATTACTTTAAAGGACAGTGGGATTTAGAAACTCAAACTATTGATGCACGCAAACTGAGTCAAACAAGTTATGAGAAGGGGATGGGGCAATTACTTATTAACGCTGAGAAACCCGAAGATAGCAATATTGAAGACTATTGCAAAAACTCTATCGGTGAAACTTTTTTTACGGAGCTAGTTAAACCAGTAATTGATAAGCTGTATGGACCCCAAGAAGATTATAAAAAACTTTCAGCGAAAAATAGTATTAATTACTTTGGAGCAACTCGATTGCTCGCGCTTGATGAGTCGATGACGGCAAAACTCAAGGAAATAGCAGCATATGATGAACGCTTGGGTTTTCATACTCACGCGGCATATCAAGCATGGATGAAAAGTCAAGGCATCATTGAACCAGCGTATCTATATCCTAAGTCTAAAAAAGGTTGCCAAGCCTGGGTTGATGCTTTAATTGACAAAGTAACAGCGAGTGGCGTTAAAGTTATTAATGGTTCAGGTATTACTGGATTAAATGTGAGCAACTCAAAAATTTCAGAAGTTTCTTTGAATAACGGGGAAGTGTTCAAGTGTGACTGGCTATATTGGAGCGTCCCTCCGACATTTGCACTGAAGTTCTTAGCTAATAAAGAACAAGGAACCAGTGATTTTCGGCCGAGCTTACGCACCGCAAATATATTTCATTATACGATCGACCGCCCCTTGAATAACACGCAGTCACATTATTTGTGGAACTGGGATTCCAGTTCTGATATTTTCCGAATTACTCTTTACCCTAATTTAAATAAATCAAGAGAATATTCTATTACAGCCGAAGTTTTAAGTGATGCAGAACAAGCTAAAGATCTCGATTCTCAACGAATTTTTTCAGACCTTAAAAGTATGGATTTAGTCACTGCAGATGCAAATATTACGTCCTCATATAGGCAAATAGTACATCATACATTTCCGATACCAACGATTGAGTTTAACCATCATGTGGTACACCAATTTGAGCAACTGACTCACTCTATTAATAATATTTCGGTTTCAGGCAGGTTTAGCGGAAAGCTGTGGTTGCTTAATGATATATTACAAGAAACCTATCAATCAATTCACAATCAATTTGGCAGTACAAGTGAATAGACGTTTTTTATTTTATTGTGATGGCAATGAGCTAGTTGGTTTTGGTCATTTTTCTCGTTGCTTAACTATCGCAACCGAATTAAAAAAGTACCCTTTTGAGGTCAGTTTTTGTGGTAACTATGATCGATTTTCCATTGAACGTTTGTCAGCAGCAGATATTCCCTATAACGCAAAGATGTCTGCAGATATGTCGGCAATAGTATTAGTTGATAGTTACCATCAAACAGAAGCCAGCTTACTTGCAATAAAGCACTTGTGTATGAGTGTACTGGTGATTGATGATTTTGATCAGTATCGCTTTTCTTTTTTAGATGGAATCATCAACGTTAGAGTTGCTGCTGAGCAATTTGTTACTCCAACAGATAAGCATATATTAGGAGTAAAGTATTTTCCTTTTTCACCAGAGCTAAGGGCTATCAGGCATAATAATCTAAGTATACAAGCATTGCCAGTAACAAGTATTTTGATTGCATTAGGTGCCAAAGATAGATTCAAGGTTATGGATGTATTAATAGAAACGTTAGATAGCTTAGTGTGCGATGTCAATTTGACAATATTATCTGCAGAGAAACCGGTGGTTAGTTGTAAAAACAATACTCTAAAGTATTTCTCATTTGTAGAAAATATGGCTGATTTTTATCAAGAACATGATGTTGTGATAAGCGGAGGTGGGTCAATTAAATATGAAGCGGGGTTTTGTATGAGGGCCAATGCAGCAATATCACAAACGGTTGAGCAAAGACATGATACGTTGTTATTACAACAGCATAATGTGTGCTTTGATTTGGGACTGTCTGAAGAAGTAACCCCTGTAACTTTAAAGCAATCTTTGGCGTCTTTTTTAGATGAGAAAATTCGGATAGCGCAGTTACAATGTATGCAAACCGTGTATTGCAGTGAGTCACTCACCCACTTAGTTAACATGATTATGAGAGTAATAAATGTCCGAAATTGATCAAAAACGAGAGGCTTGGCATCTTCAGTCACAGGATGAAAATACGCAGAAGCAAGTAGCTAGAGTAGCAGAAGAACGTATTTGGGCACTATTGGTTGACAACGTGAATGAGAATCTAGAACTTTCGGGAGATGAAAGGCTGTTAGATGTTGGCTGTGGTAATGCGTATTTATTATCGAGATTAAATATTAACGCAAATAGAGTATATGGTGTAGATTTTGCGTCAAATATGGTGGAAGAGGCTAGAAAACGGCTACCTGCAGCGCACTTTAATCAAGGCGAAGCATGTGACATTTCATTTACCGGACCTTTTCAAAGAATTTTGAGTTACAGTATATTTCACTACTTTCCGGATATTCAATATGTTGAGTTCGTTATTAATCGTTTAATAGCGTTAACTGAACCAAAAGGTATTATCCTCATTGGGGATCTACTTGATAGCCAGTTTGAAGCGCAAATTAAATCTAACAGTGATCTTAATATTGAGGCGTCTTTACCTATTATTCACCGCTACTCTCAATGGTTGTTTGTCGACTTGAAGAGATTAGCGAGCGATTTGGTAAAACATCCTCAAGTTGCCTCTGCTGAATTAATTCAACAACCTTCTGAGTTTACTTTGTCATGGTATCGAAAAGACCTGAAAATAACCTTAAATTAGCACTGCACAATTACTTTGAAACATCACACTGTGTATTGACTCGTTCAGGGAGCATTGCGATTATCCTAGCAATGCAAGTTTATGATTTAGCAATTGGCTCTGAGGTGATTGTGCCAGCAAGCTGTTGCCCAATTGTTATGTATGCTTTACAGATGGCTGGTTATCAGGTTGTGCTGGCTGATGTTGATACTGCGACATTAAATAGCGATGTTTCTCATATAAAGTCGGTTTATACTAATCAAACGCGCGCAATTCTTGCCGTACATGCATATGGGAGAGTCGGAGATATAAGCAATATTCTTTCGTTTGCGGCACAAGCAGGGATCGTTGTTATCGAAGATGCGTGCTTGGGGTATGGAGGAAGATTTGAAGGAAAGCCAATAGGGAGGCTTGCCGATATTAGCGTTATTAGCTTTGGTTATGATAAACCGATTGATTTTGGCATTGGTGGGGCATTGTTGTTAAACGATAAACAAATGCGAGATAAAGCTGAACGGTTATTGAAAGAGAATAAATTTTTTCAAATGCCAGACAGTGAGCATATGCTAACAAGTATTACAGACGCACTTTTGGCATTACCATTGTTAACAGAACAACGTATAGAAAATGTAAAGCTGGTTGATGCAAACGTAAGTAATCCACTATTTTCAAAATTACGCATGCCGTATCAAGTAAATTATTGGAGATACCCACTCTTTATTCAACCCTGTTTACGAGCACGGTTTATTACATATGCTAAAACCCGGGGGCAAGTATTTACGTGTCATTTTCAAAGTTTAGGGAAATTGCTCACGCATAGTACAGTTCCCAATGCAGATTATATTGGGGAAAGTATCATTAATTTGTTTGTAAAACCTTCTGTTTCTGAATCACAGTTACTAAAAATGACATCGATAGTAAACGAGTTTCACGATGACGCCTGAACAACTTAAAGAATATTATCAGATGCTCTTTGAGGAACACGGAGATGCTCCGGCCTCAGTACAGCATGTCTCACGAAGTGCCCAAAACATTAGATTTAAGATCTTTCAAAAGTATATAAAACCACAAAGCAGTATTGTGGATTTAGGCTGTGGTTTAGCTGATTTCTTAGTGTTTTTGCGTCAACAGGGCTTAACTAGTGAGTATTTGGGGTGTGACTTTGTGCCCGAATTTATTTTCAATAACCAAACCAAATTTAAGCAAGATATGACGTGTAATTTTCAGAGACTTGACTTAATAAATGATGAATATCCTCAGGGCTATGATTATCTCGTGATGAGTGGAATATTTAATAATCAGCTAAACTGTAATGAACAATTCTTATATCAAACAGTTGAAAAAGCATTTCAAGTGGCTAACAAGGGAGTAATATTTAATGCTCTATCATCCTATGTAGAGTACCAAGATAGTTCGCTCTTTTATATAGACCCATTACAGGTTTTCTCACATATAAAAACTCACATCTCACCTTATGTGTTATTAAAACATGATTATATAACCAAAGAAAACGGTTTCCCTTATGAGTTTACAATGGTGGTTAATAAAGAGGGAGAGTTGCCATGATATTAGCTGTTATGCAGCCCACATATATTCCTTGGCTTGGATATTTTGATTTAATAAATTCAGCAGATCAATTTTTATTTTTAGATGATGTAAAACTTGAAAAGAGTGATTGGCATGTTAGAAATAAGATCAAAGGAAATCAAGGTGAAATCATGCTGAGCCAAGTTGTATCCACGCCAAATGGCCGCATGGGCAGTGTTATTTGTGACACTGAATTTAAGGAAAAACACCCTTGGCGTAAGAAGCACCTTAAATCAATTGAGATGAATTACAGAAAGGCCCCGTTCTTCAATTCGATTTTTGGTGTTATCCAACAGTACTTTTTAAATGAGTGTAATAACCTTGCTGACTTTAACATTGGTCTAACTCAGGTTTTTCTGAAAAGCTTAGAGATACAAACTTCAGTGAATAGAAGTTCAAAATTACCAAAAATAGCAGGAGTTAAAGATGAACGATTGGCCAATTTTTGTGACTTTTTTAAATCGGATAAATATTTATCGCCAAGGGGAGCCAGTGCTTATATTGAAAGGCACTCACCAGGTGGACTTTTAGCAAAGTCAGGCGTTGAAGTATTTTATCAGCAGTTTGAGCACCCTAAATACTATCAATGTTATCCGCCATTTGTCTCTCATTTAGGTGTAGTCGATGCGTTAATGAATTTGGGCGCAGACCAAACAAAACAGCTAATTGAAAGCGGGCATAAACAACCATTACATTATAGTGAATTATATACTTCGAATTAAAGTGAGTTAATCTAGCTGCCAATGTGCTGGGTTAACCAATTTTTGTTCTAAGCAACTTAAATCCGGTAATTGATCGTGCTCAACTTTGTGTGCGTTATGGTAAGCTTGAATGACTTGTTCAAGCTCTTTAGCGTTATTGACACCGATAACTAACTTATCTATGTTTTTTTCCTTCACAACGTAACTTAAGGCTAACTCTAAATTACTCAATGAAAACTCTGAGGCAACCTGTGAAAATAAAGTGAGCTTGTCTAACCATGGTAAAAAATACTCAGGAATGTCTTGTAGCTCCATCAACAAAAGGCCTTGTAAAAAGCTTGACCGAGCGTGAACTTCGATATTTCTTTCTTTAAATTTATGTAAATATCCAGAGCTAGAGAAAAAGGTATCGAAGCAATTGTACGGGATTTGAACAAGATCAACCAAGGGAGCATTTAATAATTTACTATACTTTCCTTGGCTGTACAGAGAGACTCCAGACTTAGCTAGTTTTTTTGATTTTTTTAGACTGAAGATCCCTTGTAGAAGCTCGTTATTCCCATCTTTAAGGATGTCGTCAGCTGAATGAAAAAGGAGCCCTGAAAGCCTGTTTGTTTGTAATTTTTGGTAACTTAAATCGAGGAGTTCTAGGTAATAGGCACAATCTGCTGGTGAAAACTGCTCTTTATTGAGCGGAGGTAGTTTGGTGATTATTTCAAATCTGTTTGTAATATCTGCCAGTTCGCCTAAGACTTGCTCACTATCTCCATAGGCGATAGCGGTGTCAATAACGTTGATGTTATTGTGGTGGGCGAGGGCTAATATTTCGGTGATTTCTTGTGTATTGGGCTGCCCATAACTGTTACTGACTCCATAGTTGGTGCCAAATTGTACACTCCCTAAAGCTAGCTTCACAATAACTCACCTAATTTGGTTACTATATATTGTTGCTCTTCAGTCGTTAGGTTTGGATGTAAAGGAAGTGTAATTGCACATGAATAGTAACTTTCAGCAACAGGGAAATCTCCACTCCTAAAGCCTCTTTTTTCATAATATGGTTGTAAGTGAATAGGTATATAGTGCAATTGGCAAAAAATACCGCTCTCTCTGAGCTTTTCAAATACATCTGAGTGCTTTTTTTTAGTGGAGAGGTTTAGTTTAATGATGTATAGATGAAAAGCCGAATAGCAATCCGAGGTTTGTAAAAGTGGATCTACAGGCATAGATCTAAGCAACATATCATATTGCTTAGCAAGTAAATGTCGTCGTGCTACGAACTTATCGAGTTGGTTTAACTGACTTAGCCCTAATGCGGCCTGTAATTCAGTCATTCTATAATTGAAACCAAGCTCTACTTGTTGATAATACCAAGGACCATGACCAGTTTCGGTCATTTCTTCAGGGACATTGGTGATCCCATGAGAACGGAGCCTTTGCATTGTTCTTACCAGCTTCTTATTATTGGATAATGCAAGACCACCTTCTGCTGATGTGATTATCTTGACTGGATGGAAGCTAAAAACAGTGATGTCGGAAAATTGACAGCCCCCGATTTTTTTACCCTTGTATAGACCGCCAATTGCATGTGAAGCATCTTCAATAATTTTGAAACCATACTGCTGAGAGAGCTTATGGATCTCTTTCATATCACAGCTTTGTCCAGCCAAATGAACAGGAATAACCAGTTTAGGCAATGTTCCTTGTATTTTTGCGTATGCGAGTTTTTCTGCGAGTCGTCCAACAGACATATTGCCAGTTTCTAACTCTATATCAACAAAATCAATTTGAGCTCCGCAATATAGAGCGCAATTCGCCGAAGCAACAAATGAAATTGGTGATGTCCAAACTATATCACCTTCACTAATATTTAACGCCAAGCAAGCGAGGTGAAGAGCCGAGGTAGCACTATTCGCAGCTACTGCACTTTGAGCTCCGCAGTATGCTGCAACTCTACTTTCAAACTCAGGCACTTTGGGGCCCTGTGTTAACCAGTCTGATTTTAGTACATTAACTACAGCGTCAATATCATCTTGATCTATCGATTGTTTACCGTAAGGGATCATTTCAGAGCTCGTAAGTTGAACTTTTTGATTTCTTCAACTGATAAATAGTGACTATTTTTTAAGGAATTATATTCAAATCCAATCTCAACAGGAGTTGCTTTTTCTCCTAGTGCATTATACGTGAAGTCATTACTCCGACTGCTAAAGTTAATTCCTGGTGCAATCACAAAGTGATCATCATACTCGTAGGTTTCGTAGCTCAGATCTGACGGGCACATTACTTCGTGTAACTTTTCACCAGGTCGAATTCCAATGACCTTCTGAGGTAAGTCAGGGGCCATGGCAGTTGCTAAATCAGTGATTCTAATTGATGGTATTTTGGGTACAAATATCTCACCACCCAACATTCTTTCAAAGTTCTTTAGTACGAAGTCTACCCCTTGCTGAAGGCTTATCCAGAATCGAGTCATATCTGAATGCGTAATTGGGATGTGATCTTTCTTCTCATCAATAAACTTTTGAAACACAGGAACCACAGAACCTCTTGAGCATACGACATTCCCATAACGCACAACAGAGAACGTTGTTTTATGGCCTCCAGCGATATTGTTCGCCGCAATAAAAAGTTTGTCAGACGCGAGTTTGGTTGCCCCATATAGATTAATCGGATTTGCCGCTTTATCAGTTGAAAGAGCAATCACTTTTGATACATCGTTATCTAATGCCGCATCAATTACATTTTCCGCGCCATTGATATTGGTTTTAATGCACTCCATTGGGTTGTATTCGGCTGCGGGTACTTGTTTAAGCGCTGCAGCATGAATGACATAATCAACGCCACGCATTGCTCGTCTTAATCTATCCTTATCTCTGACATCACCGATGAAGTAGCGCATACAACTTGTATTATAATCTTGTTGCATTTCAAACTGTTTGAGTTCATCACGTGAAAATACGATGATTTTTTTTGGTTTGTACCGAGTGAGTAAAGTCTTTACGTACTTTTTACCAAAAGACCCCGTGCCACCGGTTATTAATATAGTTTTGTTGTCAAACATATAGTCACCTAGCTCTAATGCATCTAATAGTTTACAGACGCACGCAACAAGTTGTGTAGTCGATGTTGGACTACACTAGAAACAATCTAATTGTCAGTACTTTATAATACTTCTCATCATTTTGCAGTAATTATGCCAATACCATTCAAATAAAAGATGGTACAAGGTGACTTTTTTCGCAAGCAAGGTTACTATTTGTACTATTAGAGTGAGTGCAATAACACCTGATGGGAGGGGTTATGAAAATTCAATCATCAAGTTTCAACACGTTAAATCGAACTGAGCAAGTTGGCAATAAGTTAAATCAACAGCTTGCTACTGGTAAAAAGGTGAATTCTGCGGCGGATGATGCAGCTGCGCTGCAAATTATAAACCGGCTTAATTCTCAGCAAGAGGGTTACAATCAATCCGTTCGAAATGCTTATGATGGGATCTCTTATTCTCAGACCGCGGATTCGGCCTTATCGGGTGTGAATGATGCGGTTTCGCGGATCCGTGAGTTATCCATTCAATCAGGTAATGGCGCATTAACTGATTCTGATAGACAGGCT
This sequence comes from Pseudoalteromonas aurantia, assembly GCF_005886875.1. Lineage (GTDB taxonomy): Bacteria > Pseudomonadota > Gammaproteobacteria > Enterobacterales > Alteromonadaceae > Pseudoalteromonas > Pseudoalteromonas aurantia_A. Next base: position 53,790 of record NZ_PNBY01000036.1, read on the forward strand.
TTGCAAGATGAAGTGTCTCAACTGCAAACTCAAATAACAGAGACGTTTGAAAATACCACGTTTGGTGGAAAAGATTTGTTTAGTGGTGATGAAACCAGTTTTCAAGTGGGCCCTGATGCAAATTCAACACAAAACATTACGCCAACTGATGGCAGCTTTGCAAGTGCGATAGTAAGTGTTGACATTTCGACACAGGCTGGCGCTCAGGCTGCAATTGATGTTGCTGATACGGCGGCCAAAGAGTTAAATACGCAACGAACGCAATTAGGTGCTTTTGAGAATACTTTAAACAGCACAATTCGTGGTTTAGGCACGCAAAAAGAAAATATTGCGGCGAGCCAAAGTAGAATTCAAGATACTGATTATGCGCAAGCAATATCAGAACAAACAGCGAATGATATTTTGTCTCAAGCGTCGATTGCATTGCGAAGTCAAGCAAATCAATCGGCGTCATCGGTACTTGGCCTATTATAGGCACAAAAAACCTAATCTAATCAATAAGTATTGATTTAGAGCATACTAAGCGGCAGTTTTTTGGCGATGTTGTCAAAATTTTGCCACTTAGGTATTGCATCCCTCGTTAACTGCCTTACAATCTTAACTTTACACTATCGCCTTGAAAGTGAGACTCGTTAAGATGGTTTTGATCCTCGATAATAATAATAGCCGGGCACATAGCTTATGTGCTTCATTGAATTTTGTTGGTCAATCATCGCGAGTTGTTGAAGGTGTAGCGTTATCACAAGGTCAAAAGTTAGGCTCAGATAATATTGTTGTACTCGGCGCTTTAACTGAACTTGATCATGAGACAATTATAAAATCCTACCCAGCTACGCCTTTTTTGTTGGTGGGGGAAACGTTAAAGCCCCTCTTAAGTTTAGCGAATGTCATTGGTTTAATCACAGAGCCTTTTAGCCATGATATTACTATGCAATTATTGCATGACAGTCAGCAGTATTTGCGTATGCTCCCGGGTCAATCTGATAAAACCAGTGGTAAAGCGTTTGATGGGCTAGTGGGGGAAACCGATGCAGTTAAACAGGTTCGATTCTTAATTTCCCAAGTGGCTAAAACAGATGCCAATGTGTTGATATTAGGCGAGTCAGGTACAGGTAAAGAAGTTGTCGCTCGCAATGTCCATCTTTTATCAAAGCGTAACAATGGCCCGTTTGTCCCTGTTAATTGTGGTGCTATTCCTGGCGAGTTACTTGAAAGTGAACTCTTTGGTCATGAAAAGGGGGCGTTTACAGGCGCTATTTCTGCAAGGAAAGGGCGATTTGAGTTGGCACAGGGTGGTACGTTGTTTCTCGACGAAATTGGTGACATGCCGCTACAAATGCAGGTTAAATTATTAAGAGTATTACAAGAGCGCAGTTATGAGCGAGTTGGTGGTACAAAAGCAATACAAGCTGATGTACGAGTTATTGCTGCTACGCACAGAAACCTAGAAGATATGATTGAGTCTGGTAAATTCCGTGAAGATTTATACTATCGACTCAATGTCTTTCCGATAGAAAATCCGTCATTGAATGAGCGTTCAGACGATATTCCGCTTTTATTAAAAGAGCTGATGCGCCGTGTGAATGAGCAAAGTGGCACGGGTGCGAAATTTACAGAACGCGCCATTGAAAGTTTAAAAGTACATGCGTGGCCAGGTAATATTCGTGAATTAGCAAATTTAGTCGAACGCATGGTTATTATGTTTCCAGAAAAAGTGGTTGATGTAACTGATTTACCAAATAAATATCGACATATCGAAGTAGATGCGTTTGAGCCAGAATACCCTGAAGAATTGCGTGAAAAAGATGCGTTTAATGAATTGTTCAGTGAAGGCTTTAGCGACTATGATGAGGAAGTAGAATCAGAGTTTCAACCAGCGGAGCAACCGGTCGGAAGCTTACCTGAAGAAGGGATTGAGCTTAAGGAATATCTGGCTGAACTAGAAGTAAATTTAATCACGCAAGCATTGGTACGTTATGACTATATCGTAGCACGTGCAGCGGAGATACTAGGTGTACGCCGCACGACGTTGGTTGAAAAAATGAAAAAATATAACTTAAATAAAGATTAAATGAGTTAAGTATCCGAGTGAGTTGCTATAAGAGGTTAGATCACGCGTTCTTTTATATCGATATGCTGCCAGTCATTTAGAATTTCTTGTTTCTTGAAACACGCATTATCATGGTCATTGACCATACCAGATGCTTGCATATGGGCATATACTGTTGTAGGTCCTAGAAACTTGAATCCACGCTTTTTTAAATCTTTAGCGAAGCGTACGCTCACTTCGCTGGTGGCTGGGTAGTCCTCTTTACTCTTAATATTATTAACAGTGATCTGATAATCTACAAACTGCCACTGATAGCGTGCAAAACTTCCAAATTCACCTTGAATCTTTATAAATGCCTTCGCGTTATTAATTGTCGCAAGTATCTTTAATTTGTTTCTGACAATGTCTGTGTTATCCATGAGGCGGCTTACGTCGCAAGTGGTCATTTTAACAACGTCTTTGACGTTAAACTGATGAAATGCTTTTTTATAACCTTGGCGTTTTTTTAAAATCGTATACCAACTGAGTCCTGCCTGTGCCGACTCTAGTGTAATAAACTCAAAGAGTGTTTGATCATCAAACACTGGAACTCCCCATTCATTATCATGATAAGCAACATAGTCAGGTTTTGTCGGGTCAAGCCATAGACAGCGAGTACACATAAATGGATCTTATAAATTAACTAAGCACATAAGGTGAGATTACCATTAAAACTCACTAGCGCCTAAGTGCTGTTGTTGGGGTCAATTAATTACGCACATCGTGCGCTTATTGTCATTCACTCGATCAGAGTATTGAAAAGAGGCATCACTACTGCTGAATAGATGCTGTTACTGGCTGTTATAAAGTAGGTTGTTTTGGGCAATATTAATACGAAATACGGGAGACTTATTGTCGTAAGTCAAAAAAATGTCACGCGTTATTTTACGCTAATCACATGATAATAAAGAAAAATAAAACTGGCATGATGTGTGCTTTATTCACTTCAGTAATTTTATTTGAGAGTTTTTATTATGGCTTTAGCGCATATATTAAACCCGAGCTTTTCACCTGCTACGCAATATAACCCTTGCTTGTTGCAAGAGGCATATGTGGGAGAGTTGAGCGACCTTCGCCAACAAGCAAGTTGGCTGAGCCACTTAGTCGACACGATGCCTGCGGGTGTTGTGGTCTTAGATGGTCAAGGAATGATAGCTAAAGCCAATCAAATTGCGATAGACATGCTCGGAGAACCCTTAGAAGGTGAGAAGTGGTTCAATATTATCCAGCGGTCTTTTTGTCCACAACAAGATGATGGACATGAAGTTTCACTCAAGGATGGGCGGCTTATTAAGTTGGATATTTCGGCGCTAACGCCTGAACCAGGCCAACTTATCTTGATGACGGATCTAACTGAAACAAGACAGCTTCAATCTAGAATGGCACATATGCAACGGCTCAGTGCCTTGGGCAAAATGGTTGCGTCTTTGGCTCACCAAGTACGGACACCTTTGTCAGCAGCCATGCTCTATGCTGCTAATCTGGGCAGTAATAAAATGCTGGGTTCAGCCAGAGTTCGCTTTCACGAAAAATTAATGTCACGACTCAAAGATTTAGAGTCTCAAGTCAACGATATGTTGTTATTTGCAAAAAGTGGCGAAGAACAAGTGGTTGAAAGTGTATCAATGCAGCAGTTACTTACCGAAGTAAAGGCCGGTTCAGATGCCATGGTTACAATGCACGATAGTGTACTAGAGGTCATTTTACCAGAACCTGATATTGCTGTGATTGGTAATAAAACAGCTTTAGCGGGAGCAATTCAGAACTTGATCCACAACAGTGTGCAAATCATTGGAGAGCATGCGCATGTTGTTGTATGTGCTGAACGTGATGTAGAGACTGAACGAGTACGGATCTCGGTATCGGATAATGGCCCGGGCATTGATGAAGCGATGAAAGGGAAGCTGTTTGAACCTTTCTTCACGACTAAAACACAAGGTACTGGCCTTGGACTTGCAGTGGTTAACTCGGTTGCTAATTCTCATAAAGGATCTGTAGAGGTGTGTAACCTCACTAGTGGTGGTGCACAATTTAGTTTGTTGTTGCCAATTTCATTTGCTATGGAACAATTGGAGGCTGTATGAGTCATTCTATTTTAGTGGTTGAAGATGATGCCGGTTTACGCGAGGCGTTACTCGACACATTACAGTTAGCAGGCTTTGAGTGCGTAGAAGCGTCGAGTGCAGAAGAGGCTGTTATGCTCCTAAAAAAGCAAAGCTTTTCTTTAGTTGTGAGCGATGTTCAAATGGGAGCTATGAGCGGTATAGATTTACTGCGAACCATTAAGCTAAATTACCCCGATTTGCCAGTATTGATGATGACAGCGTATGCGACGATAGACGATGCTGTCGAAGCGATGAGGTTAGGCGCTATTGATTATATGGCTAAGCCCTTTGCTCCTGAAGTGCTTTTAAATATGGTAAGTCGTTATATGCCTGAAAAAGCAAAAGAAACAGACGGACCCATTGTTGCTGATCCACAAAGTATTCAATTATTAGAGTTAGCAGCGAAAGTGGCTAAATCTGATGCAAGTGTAATGGTATTAGGGCCAAGTGGTTCAGGTAAAGAAGTACTCGCACGTTATATTCACGATAAGTCAGACCGTGTCGACGCCCCTTTTGTTGCCATTAACTGTGCTGCAATCCCTGAAAATATGCTTGAAGCAACGCTATTCGGTTATGAGAAAGGGGCATTTACAGGGGCTATCCAAGCTTGTCCGGGTAAATTTGAGCAGGCACAAAATGGTACTATTTTACTTGATGAAATCACGGAGATGGAACTGGGTTTACAGGCTAAATTATTACGCGTGTTACAAGAGCGTGAAGTAGAAAGGCTCGGCGGGCGAAAAACCATTGAATTAAATGTAAGAGTACTGGCTACAAGTAACCGAGATTTAAAAGAAGCCGTCGCAAAGGGTACATTTAGAGAAGATTTATATTATCGCTTAAATGTCTTTCCACTTATGTGGAAGCCTTTGCAGCAGCGTCCGGGTGATATTATTGTTTTGGCCGAACATTTGGTCGCGCGTCATTGTGCCAAATCTGCTCAGGTCACGCCAGTTTTGAGTACCGAAGCAAAAGCGAAGTTGTTGGCGCATAGCTGGCCTGGTAATGTGCGTGAGTTAGATAATGTGGTGCAAAGAGCGCTCATATTGTTGCAAGGCAATAAAATATCAGAGCAAGACATATTTATCGAAAATACAGAAACCTTTGATGTTGCAGAGCCGGTAAACGTGAATAGTACTGAGACGGTGGAACTAGATTTGCAGCTAGAATCAACAGTAGACTCATATGCGCAAAATCAAGGCACTGATTACAAAAGTGAGCTGCAAGACAAAGAACATCAAATTATTTTAGACACCCTTTCACGTTATCAAGGCAAGCGTAAAGATGTTGCTGAGGTACTGGGGATGAGCCCTCGAACACTTCGATATAAACTAGCCAAAATGCGTGATTTAGGGATCGCCTTACCAGCGTAACTACACCTTTACCTTCCTTAGTTATAAGAGCCAGCCCTGTCTGGCTCTTTGGCTGTCAATAATGTGACACAATAAGATCTTTGTAACTCCATGTATTTAAAGTTTTATTTTTGGCATGATTAATGCTTTATCTCTATGTAACAAATTTACAGGATCAGCATTATGAACATTCAACCTAACGCTTTATATCAAGAAATGCAGTCACTCGCGGTTGAGGCGACTCGCAATAAACCCGACACCATTGTACCAACGCAAACTGCTGCAACGTCGTCAGCGCAATTTGGTGATTTATTATCAGATGCAATTAATACTGTAAGTGGCTTGCAAAAAGATGCAAAATCAAAAGTAACGGCGCTCGAAATGGGTGATCGTAGTGTATCATTATCACAAGTGATGATAGCTTCTCAGAAATCTTCAGTGGCATTTGAAGCAACAGTGCAGGTTCGCAATAAGCTTGTTGAATCGTATAAAGAAATCATGAGTATGCCAGTTTAATTATATTGGGTAGTGGAGAGTAACTGTGGCAACGAATCAATCAACCGAATTGGCTTTATCCGATGGCGCGACTGGCGACAGTGGATCTGAAGACCAACAAGAACAAAAATCAGGCTATTTGAGTGGGTTAAATGGCGTTGATATGTTGCGTCAGGTTACTCTTGTAATCGCATTGGCTATTTGTTTAGCTATCGCGATTTTCATTATCATTTGGGCTCGCCAACCTGATATGCGTCCGCTGGGTCAGTATCCTACTGATGAGCTAGTTCAAACACTTGATTTTCTAGATGCTCAAAAAGTTGAATATGAGCTGGATGGCAACACGATCATGGTTGCTGAAAATGACTATCAAAATATTAAACTTAAAATGGCACGAGATGGCTTTACCCAATCACCAAGCTCGGGCACTGATATCTTAATGCAAGATATGGGCTTTGGTGTGAGTCAACGTCTTGAAAGAGAGCGCTTAAAGCATAGTCGTGAACAGCAATTAGCGCGCACGATTGAAGAGCTTCAAGATGTTTCTAGGGCTAAAGTATTATTAGCTATTCCTAAAGAAAACGTATTCGCAAGACGAGAGAAAAAACCGTCGGCGACCGTGGTGCTGACTTTAAAACGTGGCAGAACTCTCGGAGGTGAAGAAGTCGATGCCATTGTTGATATTATTGCTTCAGCGGTACAGGGTTTAGAGCCTGCTCGAGTTACTGTGACTAACCAAAATGGACGTTTATTGAATTCAGGGTCGCAAGACTCATTAGCTGCACGTTCACGCAAAGAATATGACATTGAGCGTAAGAGAGAACAAGAATACTTAGAAAAAATTGACAGCATTTTGATCCCAGTCGTTGGCTTAGGCAAATTTACTGCGCAAGTTGATTTAACCATGGACTTTAGCTCTATTGAAGAGACGCAAAAGCGTTTCAATCCAGATCTGCCGGCAGTACGAAGTGAAACCACATTTGAAGAAAATAATATTGGGGGGTTAGCTGTTGGGATCCCAGGTGCTTTGACGAACCAACCACCAGTAAATTCGAATATTCCGGAAGTTGCCGGGCAAGGTAATGCCCGAAACGGTGCAAACCCAAGTCGTACACACAAAGAAGCTACGCGCAATTATGAGTTAGATACCACTATTAGTCATAAGCGCCAGCAAACCGGTGTAATCCGTAGGATCAGTGTATCAGTAGCTGTAGATTATTTGGCAAAAGCGAATGCAGAAGGTACCGTAATTATGGCGCCGCGCAGCCAAGAAGAGATTAATAACATCAGACGCTTATTACAAGGTGGTGTTGGCTTTGATATGCAACGTGGTGATGCCTTAGAAGTTGTTACAGTCCCATTTGTACGAGAAGATATTTTAGAAACTGCAGAACTGCCCTTGTGGGAGCAAGAGTGGTTTATGAAAACGATGCGCTTAGTGATGGGGGCACTGGTCATTATTGTTTTAATATTAGCAGTTGTGAGACCTATGCTGAAACGCCTGATTTACCCAGACGATACACTAGAAGAGTTTGATGAGGATTCGCTGACGTCAGGTGTTGACTTAGGTGATAGCACACTTGACATGTTAAATAATGATTTTGACGCAGCAGCAGTTGGTTTCTCATCGGACGGTACATTACAATTACCTGACTTACATGGCGACGAAGACTTACTTAAAGCAGTACGAGCTTTAGTCGCGAATGAGCCTGAACTCTCCTCACAAGTAGTGAAAGCGTGGTTAACTGAAGATGACTGATGAAGAACAAAAACAATTACCTGCAACCTTTGATGTTGAAAAGTTGGATGGTGTCGATAAAGCAGCAATTTTACTATTAAGCCTGACAGAGGAGGATGCTGCTCAAATATTAAAACACCTTGAGCCAAAGCAAGTACAAAAAGTGGGTATGTCGATGGCGGCTTTGGATGACTTATCACAGTCAAAGATAAGTGCAGTTCATAACCTATTTATCGAACAAATACAGAGCTTTAGTACAATTGGATTTCAGTCCGAAGACTTTATTCGTAAAGCATTGACCGCTGCACTAGGTGAAGATAAAGCTGCCAGTTTAATCGATCAAATCGTGATGGGATCTGGGGCGAAGGGCTTAGATTCACTGAAATGGATGGATTCTAAGCAGGTTGCTAACATCATTCGTAATGAGCATCCACAAATCCAAACCATCGTACTGTCTTATTTAGAACCTGAGCAATCAGCTGAAATATTGTCTCAGTTTCCTGAAAAGGTGCGTTTAGACTTAACTATGCGTATAGCTAATTTGGAAGAAGTACAACCTGCGGCACTACAAGAGCTTAATGAAATCATGGAGAAACAGTTTGCAGGTCAAGCTGGTGCTCAGGCAGCTAAAATGGGAGGGTTGAAGGCCGCTGCTGATATTATGAACTATCTAGATACTAATGTTGAAGGGCAGTTAATGGATTCAATAAGAGAACACGACGAAGAAATGTCGCAGCAAATTCAAGATTTAATGTTTGTCTTTGAAAATCTACTGGATGTCGAAGATAGAGGGATCCAAGCGATATTACGTGAAGTACAGCAAGACGTATTGATGAAAGCGATTAAAGGTACAGATGATGCGCTCAAAGATAAGATTTTAGCTAATATGTCGAAGCGAGCGGCTGAGATGATGGTAGATGATTTAGAAGCAATGCCACCTGTGCGAATAAGCGAAGTGGAAGCGGCGCAAAAAGAAGTACTCTCAACGGCCAGAAGATTAGCCGATTCTGGTGAAATCATGCTTGGTGGCGGCGGCGGTGAGGAGTTCTTGTAAACGATGAGTGATCCAAAGTTCTACAAAGGACGACCAATCGAAGGCGAAGCATTAGACGAATTATTAAAAAATTGGCCAATCCCAGATGTCTCTGATGATCCAAAGAAATACGCAGGTCGGTCAACGGCTTTTGGACAGCCTCTAGAAGACATATTTCAAAAGCCTGATGACAAAAAGAATGTAGAGCCAGAAGCACAAGAGCCTGAATTTCCAACACTGACAATGGAAGAGCTTGAGCAAATTCGTCAGGATGCGTATGAAGAAGGGATCAAGCAAGGCCATGAGCAAGGTTACATTGATGGCTTTGACAAAGGCGTTAGTGAAGGAAAAGAAGCGGGTTATAAAGAAGGCGTAGACATTGGCAAGCAACAAGGGTTAGATGATGCCAAACCTCTCATTGAAGATAAATTACAGGTGCTATCCCAACTGGTAAATGATTTAAATGCACCATTGAGGCAAGTTGATGAGGCATGTGAAAAGCAGCTCGTTTACCTCGCCAATTTATTGGCGGAGGCCGTGATTTTCCAAGAGGTGACGACTAAGCCTGAGCTCATCTTATTGGCTTTGAAAAAAGCCATGGACGCATTACCCATTGCCGAGCAAACCGTAAAAATTCACTTAAATCCGGAAGATATAGAAATCGTCAAAACAGCGTATGGTGAAGAAGAGCTTGAAAAGCAGCAATGGCAATTAATGGCGGAACCAACCTTAGATAGAGGGGGCTGTGAAGTTAAAACGACACAGTCATCTATTGATATGACGTTAAAAACACGGATAAAAGAAATATTGGATAAATTCTTGCATAATAGTGGTATCTAGTGATGATCATTGAATCCATTTATGAGTCTAAGTAGTCCTTTCGCAGAACGAATAGCACGTTATAAAAATCACATTCCACAATTCTCAGTACCCGTTGCAGGTAGCTTAACACGGGTTGTTGGGCTCACATTAGAAGCTAAAGGCTTGATAGCCCCGGTAGGCAGTCAATGTAAAATCGAGACCATTAGAGGGTTTGTTGATGCTGAGGTGATTGGTTTCAATAATGACATGTTATATCTCATGCCCAATGACCATATTTCGGGTGTATTGCCCGGTGCGCGTGTTATTCCACAATTAAATGAAACAGGCTTACCAGTCGGAATGGGTCTTTTAGGTCGTGTAGTCGATGGCCTTGGGCGACCGTTGGATGGCCTAGGTAATATCGATGCACAAGAGACGTTAAAGTTTGCTCAAGAGCCAATTAATCCCCTTGCTAGACGACCGATAAAAGAGCCAATGGATGTTGGTGTTAGAGCAATCAACTCAATCATTACCGTTGGACAAGGCCAGAGAATGGGGCTATTTGCTGGTAGTGGTGTGGGGAAATCTGTTTTATTAGGAATGATGACGCGCGGCAGTGAAGCTGATGTTATTGTTGTTGGTTTGGTTGGCGAGCGTGGTCGAGAAGTAAAAGAATTTATTGATGAAATCTTAGGTGCTGAAGGGCGAAAGCGTTCAGTGGTGGTCGCTGCGCCTGCAGATGCATCGCCTTTAATGCGCTTAAAGGGGTGTGAAAGTGCGATAACAATTGCAGAGTACTTCCGAGATCAAGGCTTAAGTGTATTGTTATTACTTGACTCGGTTACTCGCTATGCCATGGCGCAAAGAGAGATTGCGCTTGCGGTTGGAGAACCACCAGCCACTAAGGGTTATCCCCCCTCGGTTTTTGCTAAATTACCTGCGTTGGTTGAAAGAGCGGGTAATGGGGGAGAAGGGCAAGGATCGATCACCGCATTTTTTACCGTATTGAGTGAGGGTGACGATATGCAAGACCCTATCGCTGACGCGGCACGCGCTATTTTAGATGGTCATATTGTGCTATCACGAGAACTTGCTGATAGTGGACATTACCCCGCGATAGACATTGAGAAGTCAATTAGTCGTGTCATGCCACAGGTTGTGTCAGAAAGCCATATGCAACAAGCAAGGGTATTAAAACAGGTCTATTCTATGTATCAGCAGAACAAAGACATGATCACGTTAGGGGCTTATCAGCAAGGCAGTGATCAAATGTTAGATCAGGCAATAAATATGATGCCAACAGTGAATGCTTTTTTACAGCAAGGCATGAAAGATGTATTAAATTACGATGAGTGTTTACAGGGGCTCGCACAATTATTGGGGCAAGGCTAATGGCATCAGATAAATTAGCGCTACTTTACAAATTGGAAAGTGAAAAAGAAGAAAATTTGAAAGTAAATTATGTGCAAGCGCAACAGCACCTATCAGCGAATCAGCAAAAGCTTAAAGGCCTTAATGATTTTCGGTTAGAGTATACACAGCAGTTACACTTAAAAGCACAGAATGGCTTACAAACGAGTGGTTTTAATCAGTATCAGGCGTTCATAAAAAAAATTGAAGAGGCTATAAAACAACAGGCTTCTACTGTGATGACGGCACAGCAAGTTGTAGAACAGCGTAAGAAAATTTGGCTTGCTCAGCAAGTTAAAGCCAAAGCGATCGAAATGCTTATGAATAAGCGTGCATTGGAAAAGCAAGCGCGTATAAATAAAGCTGAACAAGTTATGTTAGATGAATTTGCAACAAATCAATTTATGCGTCGAAAAGCGAGCTAAATTGGCGTGTTAATTGCTTTGATAAAATAAGTTATTCAATGTGCGGCCTTCTCTTGCCGTCCAAGTACAGGTGATTATATGCTCAATGTGAAATCAGATTTGGCCTTACTCAACGCAGAATATTCTGAACGGCTCATTAGTGAAGAACAAAAATCGTCAGAAGCTGATGAGGAGTTTGCTCAGGAGCTAAGTAAATATGAAGAGCATATAGCTTGTCAACATAGAGACAAGCATGAGGGTGCCTATGACAGTGAAGTACATAGTCAGAATCATTCAGCGGATGAGGCCTCACGCTCTGGCGATGTTGAATTTGAGCAAGTGAAATCAATGTCGGCTAATGAAGGAGATAATACAGACTTCTTAGCACAGATAAATGCCGCGCAACAACAAAGCACTTCTATACAAAGTCATAGCGATGAAGAAAGTCCCGCTTCGACATCTCAGTTGTCGCAAGTCGCTCAGGCAATAGAAAAAGCGAAACAGGGGCAAGCCCAGCAAAGCATGCCTTCCCTTGAAACGGGTGCAGTTAAAAATTTGAATCGTGAATTGGTAGCAAAAGAGCAAACGGTTGTCTCGGGCAAAGACGAAAAGAAAATAATGGAAGTCTTTGCGAGTAAACAAGGTGTTGTTGATCCAAAAGTAGTTAACGCTTCTGAAAAAGCAAGTGTAGGGGCCGAGGCAGTCCAAATAAAAGACATGACAAATAAATCTGATGGACGCACGAATTTAGGTTCGCTTTTGGTAAATAAAGATCAAATCCAAAAGGGTTCCATTGATGAGCAGCCTAAACATCAAGGCGGTGTAACAATTGATGTGTTAAATCGTAAAGATGAGCACAAAATTGATGTTGATAATGTGAGTGTAAATAAGGCCAGCCCGAATGAACAAACTGCTGGTAAAAAGGGACTACTCAATGGCATAGAAGCGCGTATTACCCCACCTTCCTCTGATACAAAGCCCATAGCACTGTTACAGCAGGCTGAGTCGACTCTGACTGATGAACTTGGCTACCCACAATTAAGTGGCACAGATAAAAAAGCCCTAGAATCGTTACTTCGTGATGCCATTGAAAGCGGTAAGTTATCGAGCGAAGGCAGAAAGCAAGCTGAATTGACATTACAAGCGATGAAAAACTTAGACAATGAGAAGCTTGATAAAACGATGCTTAAGGACGAAGCTGAGCTGCCATCTGAAGTGACAGTAGAGCAGCGCCAAGGTGAGACTAAGCCTGTCGCAAAAAAAACGGATGTAGCACAGTCCCCCTTGAACGCAGTAAAAGTGGGCGATGAGTCTGCTCGTAGTTATGAAGTAAAGGCACTGCAAGAACAAAACCTTAAAGACCAACAAATAGTTGATGAGTTGATATACAAATCAGATGTAGCCACGAATAAAGCGCCGGTCAGTACTCAGGTTGAACAATTATTCAAAGCTGTAATGCAGCCTACTAATTCACAAATGCATTCGACCCAAGTTCAGAGTAATACCGGCTTGAGTGACTTTAACACGACAATTCAAATGTTAGATTCAGTGCAAAGTCAGCAAGTGAATCAAAATCAACAAAGTATGCTCTCGGGTAAGGTCATGGCAGATCCTGAGGTTCAGCAAGCGATAAACATGGCACGTAATGATGCAGCTAAAGTACTACAAGAAAAAGTATCTATGATGCTGAACTTAAACAACAAGCAGGCGGAAATACGATTAGACCCACCAGAGCTTGGTAGTATGCAGATCCGCATTAGGAGTGATGCGGAACAAGCTCAGGTTAACTTTGTGGTGCAAAATCAGCAAGCAAAAGAGGTGCTTGAGCAATCTATGCCTAAACTGAAAGAAATGCTAGCTGAGCAAGGCATTGAATTGGGTGAAAGTAATATACAGCAAGAAAACTCAAGTGCTGAACAGGAACAAAGTGATAACAATCAACAACAAGGGCATTCAAAGCTTGCTAATCACAATGACGAAGCGCAAAATAGCCCACAATTGGTCACTAGCAGATCAGATGAAGGATCAGGAATAGATTACTATGCGTAACAGCTGCTATGATATAAATAGAAACCTAGTGATTTTGCATCACTTTTAAGGATTGGTATGGCAGAAGAAACAGATTTAGAGATAGAAGAAGCGGGTGGTGGGAAGAAAAAGCTCATCATTATCATTGCAGCAGTTGTTGTAATTTTGGGCGGTGTAGCTGGGTTTTTTCTGATGTCAGGGTCGGACGAGCCTGTTGAAACACTGGAAGAAGAAACGGCAATGGTGGAGACCCCAGCTTCTGGTGGAGCGACCGCTGAAACAGGCAGTGCACTTTACGTTGCAATGCCAAGGCCATTTGTTTTTAACGTACCGGGTGCAAGTCGAGATAGGATTGTACAAATTAAGGTACAGCTCTTAGTCAGAGGAGATGGTAATGAGGAAATTGCAAAGAAGCATATTCCTTTAATTGAGGGAACACTTTTAAGTGTATTTTCTACAACCACCGCAGATGAGTTGAGCACTAGCGCAGGCAAAGAAACGCTTAGATTAACCGCATTGGATAAAGTACAAGCGGCAATGGAAGGTGTCGAGGGTAGCAAAGTCGTTGAACGGGTTTTGTTTACTGGCTTTGTAATGCAGTAGTGAGGGTTTACGGTGAGTGATTTATTATCTCAAGACGAAATTGATGCGCTATTACATGGCGTTGATGAAGTTGAAGAAGAAGAAGTAGTCGATGGTGAGGACGGAGAGCCCTCTAACGCTCTACAATATGACTTTTCATCACAAGATCGGATTGTGCGTGGTCGCATGCCGACGCTTGAGATTGTTAATGAACGCTTTGCGCGCCATATGCGGATCAGCTTGTTTAATATGATGCGTCGAACAGCTGAAGTGTCGATTAACGGTGTTCAAATGCTGAAGTTTGGCGAATATATCCATACTTTATTTGTACCAACTAGTTTGAATATGGTGCGTTTTCGTCCGTTAAAAGGCACTGGTCTTATTACCATGGAAGCGCGTTTAGTCTTTATTCTAGTAGACAACTTCTTTGGTGGAGATGGGCGCTATCATGCAAAAATAGAAGGTCGAGAATTTACTCCAACAGAACGCCGTATTGTTCAAATGCTCTTGAAGATTATATTTGAAGACTACAAAGAGGCGTGGGCGCCCGTAATGGATGTCTCTTTCGAATATTTAGATTCAGAAGTAAACCCTGCAATGGCTAACATTGTAAGCCCCACTGAGGTCGTTGTTATAAGCTCTTTTCATATCGAGCTTGATGGCGGTGGCGGCGATTTTCATATTTCTTTGCCTTACTCAATGCTAGAGCCTATTCGTGAATTATTAGATGCCGGTGTGCAATCTGATACAGAAGATACGGACTTACGCTGGAGTAAAGCATTGCGTGATGAAATTATGGATGTTGAGGTTGAGCTATCAACTCAATTACTTGAAGTAGACTTATCGCTAGAGCAAATTATGGAGCTAAAAACGGGTGATGTTATTCCGGTTGAAATGCCTGAACACATTACTGTTTTTGTTGAAGAGTTGCCAACATACCGTGCAAAAATGGGTCGCTCTCGTGACAATATTGCTTTGCAAATTAGCGAAAAAATTAAGCGTCCAGAGTCTGTTAAATCTGAGCTACATGTATTTACCAAAGGCGGTAAAAAATTGGACTCGGATGCAGAACTGGCTGAGTTAGAAGAAGATTTACACTTGTCTGATGGCGTAGACCTCGACTGGTGATCATTGATTTAATAAGGTTTAAATAGTATGAGTGATGATCAAGATACAATGGATGAGTGGGCTGCCGCGTTAGCTGAAGCTGATGATAGCGCTCAAGGCGAAGAACCTGAAGTAGCTGAACTTGATGAACTAACAGATGCATCCGGTAGTTTATCGGCTGATGAAACTCGAAAACTTGATACCATTTTAGATATTCCCGTTACCATTTCTATGGAAGTGGGTCGTTCAAAGATAAATATCAGAAATTTATTGCAGCTCAACCAAGGATCTGTGGTTGAATTGGATCGTGTCGCGGGAGAGCCGTTGGATGTATTGGTAAATGGCACTTTGATTGCACATGGTGAAGTCGTTGTGGTAAATGATAAATTTGGTATTCGTTTAACAGACGTGATCAGTCAAGTAGAACGTATTAAAAAGCTACGATGAACAGACTGCTACTCTTACTTTTATTATTCCCCTGTGTGGCTCTTTCTTCCACACAGACCGTAGGTCTAAGCTCTGAACTCGTATCAGTGGCCTTGTCCTTACTTATGGTTGTATTGTTGATCATTGGTTTAGGTTTTTTTTTAAAAAAGCTGAATCCAAATATTGGGAATAATAGAGACTTTAAAGTTGTGAGAAGTTTGCCACTGGGTACGAAAGAGCGTTTGCTTGTTGTAGAAATTGACGGTAAACAATTGCTCCTAGGTGTAACTCCACAAAATATCAATTACTTACATCAGTTAGATACTCCCTTAGAAGTACAAACTGCCCCAGCTTTTGCCAAAGAGCTAAGCCGCTTTTTAACAATGAACCATAAAAATAATAAGAACACTTCTGATGATTAGATTATTCTTTATTGCGCTTATGCTGATGATCTCACCACATGTTGCAGCCGAAGGTATTGATGCCTTGAGTATTACGACAAATCCAGATGGTTCTCAAGAGTACTCTGTAACATTGCAAGTATTGGCAATAATGACAGCGATGAGTTTCATACCAGCCGCTGTGATTATGATGACGTCATTTACGCGAATTATTATTGTGTTGGCTATTTTGCGACAAGCTATTGGACTTCAGCAGTCTCCCTCCAATCAAATCTTATTGGGTATGTCTCTGTTTTTAACGTTTTTTATTATGGCGCCTATTTTTGGGCAAATAAACGATGATGCAGTACAACCTTATTTGAATGAGAAGATGACATCGATTGAGGCACTAAACGTAGCAAAAGAACCGATTAAAACATTTATGCTGTCGCAGACTCGAATTAAAGATTTGGAAACATTTGCAAAAATAGCCGGTTACGACAAGCTAAATGCGCCAGAAGACACGCCTTTTATGGTCATTATTCCTGCATTTGTGACCAGTGAATTACAAACGGCGTTTATTATTGGTTTTATGTTTTTTATCCCGTTTTTGATAGTTGATTTAGTGGTTGCCAGTGTCTTGATGGCAATGGGTATGATGATGCTGTCGCCTATGATTGTTTCTCTTCCGTTTAAAATTATGCTTTTTGTCCTTGTTGATGGTTGGGGGCTGGTGATGGGGACCCTCGCACGTAGCTTTGGTTTAGGGACTTGATATGGAACCTGAAGTATTTGTTGATATATTAAGTGATGCATTATTCTTAGTGATTAAACTTGTTGCGGCAATTGTACTTCCGGGGTTAACAATTGGCTTAGTCGTCGCAGTGTTTCAAGCTGCGACGTCAATCAATGAACAGACGTTAAGCTTTTTACCTCGACTAATTATTACGATATTAGCTTTGATAGTTGGTGGACATTGGTTAACACAAGAGTTAATGGATTTCTTTAAAGGCTTAGTACTCATGATCCCTGAAATTGCAGGTTAATATGGAGTTCCCGTTTGCAATTATCATCCAATGGTTGAGCGATTTTTTATTACCTCTAGTACGAATAAGCTCGATGATTATGGTCATGGCAGGATTGGGAGCCCAAACAGTGCCAACTAGGATAAAGCTTGGGCTTTCAGTGACCGTTACCTTTGCTGTGGTACCAGTACTACCACCTGCTCAATTTACCGAGCTATTTTCATTGTCTATGATTTTTGTCGTGATCCAGCAAATGATCATTGGTATTGCGATTGGCTTCGCATCTTTATTGTTACTTAATACATTCATTATTGCAGGGCAAATATTAGCAATGCAAACAGGTCTTGGTTTTGCCTCTGTCGTCGACCCTGCAAACGGTTTGAGTGTGCCAGCCGTTGGTCAATTTTATCTTATTTTAGCGACCTTTTTATTTTTTGTATTTAATGGCCATTTGATGATGTTGCAGATGGTGGTGTTTAGTTTTGAAACATTGCCGATTAATGGCCAATGGTTAGTTGTTGATAATTATTGGCAGATAGTAAACTGGGGCGGATGGATGTTTACGACTGCTTTAGCTTTGTCGTTGGCCCCCCTAACAGCTATGCTAGTGATTAATATCTCCTTTGGTATTATGACTCGAGCTTCGCCTCAAATGAATATATTTGCCGTTGGCTTTGCGTTTACTCTAGTAGCGGGTTTGACAATTATATGGGCTACTCTGGGAAATTTTATTGTGCAATATGAGTTTCAGTGGCTGAAAACTGTTGAATTAATGTGTAACTTAATTGGGTGCTCGGTGTAGTGTATGGCAGAAGATTCCGGTCAAGAAAAAACAGAAGAGCCCACAGGGAAAAAAATTGAGGAGTCGCGAAAAAAAGGTCAAGTAGCTCGCTCGAAAGAATTAGGGACGACTTTTGTTCTGATTTTTTCGGCTATTTCACTTTTGATGTATGGGCCTGCGATTGGTAAGGGTCTATACAACATTATGGGCCGTGCATTAACGCTCAATCGGAACGAAACATATGACACAACAAAGATGTTCTCAATTTGGGGGGAAATGTTCTCTGAATTAATCTTTCCGATGTCGATGTTTGTTTTTATAATTGTTATCGCTGCTTTTATAGGTAATACGTTATTAGGCGGTTTTAATTTTAGTTGGCAAGCGGCTGCTCCCAAAGCAAGTAAAATGTCACCAGCGAAGGGAATTAAGCGAATGCTTGGGCCTCAAGCGGGTATTGAACTAATTAAGGCTCTGTTGAAATTTGTACTTGTAGCTGGCTTTGCCATATTTCTCATCAACACGTTCTTTTATGAGATACTTCACCTTAGTGTTGAGCAAGTACCAAGTAGTATTGTTCATGCGTTGGAGATTTTAGCGTGGATGTTTTTAGCGTTGAGCTGCACGCTTATTATTATTTCTGCAATTGACGCCCCTTACCAAAGCTATAATCATCATAAACAGCTTAAAATGACGCTTCAAGAAGTAAAAGATGAATATAAGAACTCTGAAGGTGATCCGCAAATAAAAGCGCGTATAAGGCGGACACAGCGAGAGATGTCGCAGCGCAGAATGATGCAAGATGTCCCCGATGCTGATGTGATTGTGACTAACCCGACACACTATTCAGTTGCGTTAAAATACGATACAGAAAAGGCGGGTGCGCCAATCGTAATTGCTAAAGGGGTAGATGAACTCGCTATGCAAATTAGAAAAGTCGCCATAGGTAATGAGGTACCTATTGTTGAATCTCCGGTTTTAACGCGCTCTTTATATCACACAACAGAAGTGGGACATCAAATACCTGATCAACTATTTACTGCGGTCGCACAAGTCTTAGCGTATGTTTTTCAATTAAAGCGTTTTCAAAAAGGTCGAGGCAAGCGCCCCATCGGTTTGAGTGATGACTTGCCTATTCCTAACGAATTAAAACACTAAAACCACCTCTTTGTGTCTGATCCATGTGATGAGGCCATGAACAGCACATTTATCAAAAAGTGACGATTATTCTAAGAACGTCCATATTGTGAGTCTCCACGATATGGCGCGTAACTTGCTTTAACTAATTAGTGTCAAATTTTTGTAGTCAGTAAGTAATGGATTTTAAAGCGTTTTTACAGCAAATCAACAGAGATAAAAAAGACTACGCCAAAGGCGTAGGAACCCCTCTAATGGTATTGGCTGCACTGGGCATGGTAATATTACCTCTACCCCCATTCTTACTAGATATTCTTTTTTCCTTCAATATAGCATTAGCGCTCGTCGTTTTACTTGTGACTGTGTACACAATGAAGCCACTTGAATTTGGCATGTTCCCTGCTGTTTTATTGATTGCCACGATCATGCGACTCGCACTCAATGTCGCAAGCACACGTGTAGTGTTGTTAGAAGGTCATAACGGTGGGGACGCAGCCGGTAAGGTAATAGAAGCATTCGGATCGGTGGTCATCGGTGGAAATTATGCTGTGGGCTTAGTTGTATTTTTAATTCTTATTATTATTAATTTTGTGGTAATTACAAAGGGAGCTGGGCGTATATCTGAAGTGTCAGCTCGTTTTACTCTAGATGCCATGCCAGGAAAACAAATGGCCATTGATGCTGACTTGAATGCGGGGTTTATTAGTGCGGATGAAGCTCGTGCAAGGCGAGATGAAGTAACCCGGGAAGCTGACTTTTATGGCTCTATGGATGGTGCGAGTAAGTTTGTTAAAGGTGATGCAATAGCGGGTATTGTGATCTTAGCGATTAATATTATAGGTGGTCTTTTTGTCGGGATGATCCAGCATGATCTTTCTTTTGGTCGAGCGATGGAGGTCTATACTTTATTAACAATTGGTGATGGCTTAGTCGCCCAGCTTCCCTCATTGTTGCTTTCCATTGGTACGGCGATTGTTGTAACCAGACAAAATGAATCCCACAATATGGGGGACCAATTTAAATCTCAGCTAGGAAACGAAAAGTCACTTTTTATCGCAGCGGCTATTTTAATTGTGATGGGGTTGGTACCAGGGATGCCACATGTCGCTTTTTTAAGTCTAGGTGCACTGTTGGGGTACCTTGCATATTATACACAAACACAAAAAACCAAAGCTGAAGAAGAGAAAAAGGCGGAAGAGACTAAAGGTGGTGATGTTGCGGCACGTAAACAAGACCAAAAAGAGTTAGGCTGGGATGATGTACAACCTGTTGATGTTATTGGCTTAGAAGTGGGCTACCGTTTAATTCCATTAGTAGACCAAGCGCAAGGAGGTGAGTTACTGAGTCGTATTAAAGGTGTTCGTAAAAAGCTGTCGCAAGAGCTCGGTTTCTTGGTACCACCAGTTCATATTAGAGATAACTTAGAGCTGGATCCTAATGCTTATAATATTACTTTAATGGGAGTCGGTTCTGGGGATGGCGAATTAAAGCACGGTGATGAGTTAGCAATTAACCCAGGCCAAGTATTTGGACCTATCAATGGTGTTGCCACAACTGACCCTGCATTTGGCTTAGAAGCTGTTTGGATAAAACCAGATCAAAAAGATGAAGCCCACTCATTAGGTTACACTGTAGTAGATGCTGCGACAGTCGTTGCGACCCACATTAGCCAATTACTGACAAATAATGCGTCTTTATTACTAGGTCATGAAGAGGTTCAAAACTTGTTGGATATATTAGCAAAAACCCACCCTAGATTAGTCGAAGGACTAGTACCAGATATTTTGCCTTTAACAACTATCGTAAAAGTCCTGCAAAATTTACTTAATGAAGGCGTAGCAATTCGCGACATGCGTTCAATTGTACAGACCCTAGTTGAGTATGGTCCTAGAAGCCAAGACCCAGATGTATTAACGGCCGCAGTGAGGATAGCACTGCGCCGACTGATTATTCAAGACGCAGTTGGGGGGGCTGAAGAAATCCCTGTCATAACATTGGCGCCTGAGTTGGAACAGATGTTGCATCAGTCACTTCAGAACGCAGGTGATGAAGGGGCGGGTATTGAACCAGGCCTTGCGGAGCGGCTTCAAGAATCGTTAAGAGAAGCGCATCAAACGCAAGAAATGTTAGGTGACCCGTCAATTTTATTAACCTCAGGTATGTTGAGAAGTGTGCTCTCAAGATTTGTGAAACATACAATACCTGGACTTCGAGTGATGTCATATCAGGAAGTACCAGATGAAAGACAAATCAAGATTGTGAGCTCAGTTGGACAATAATAGGACTCAAGGGGTTGTAACATGAAAATTAAACGTTTTTTTGCTAAAGATATGCGTACAGCATTAAAAGAAGTCAAAGAAGAACTTGGCGTTGATGCAGTGATCATGTCAAATAAAAAATTGGCAGATGGTGTTGAGATAGTTGCAGCTGTGGATAATGACCGAGAGGTGGTTAAACAACCAGAAGCGTCACCGCAAGCCCCTACGGCCGCTATAAAACCGCAATCACAAGCATCAAGAATCGTGCGGCCTGAGCCTCAACGCGCTCGCCCTGAGCCACAAGCACAGGTGGCTGATAGTTTACAAGCGTTATTGGAACGCCAAGCCCCCCGTCCTCGTTCCCCCGAGCTTGCTTCTATGTTTTCTCAATCAGGAATTGATACAGAACAAGTATTTAATAAACCAGCAAATAAATATGAGCAATATGTGCCTAATCAGTCTCGCGTTGAGCCGCAAAATTACGCTAGACATTCGCCGCAAAAGCAAGCACAACCCCGTCAAAATGATATTTCAGCGAGAATACACTCTGATAGTTCAGATTGGCAGTTCTGCGATGAACTGGACTCTGGCTTTGGCGACGACATGACGAAAGCAAATACTGCAGCTAAACCTGATGAAATGACATCTATGCGTGAAGAGATGAATGCAATTCGTCAATTATTAGAACATCAGGTTTCAGGTTTAATGCAGCAAGATATGGCGCGTAGAGATCCAACAAGAGCCTGCTTAACTGACCGACTCCAAGGTATGGGGATCGATGCTGAAGTCGCTGAGCAAATGGCATGCTTTATACCTGATGATGTTTCTCGAAAAGAGGCGTGGAATGCGTTATTGAGCATGGTGGTCAACCAGATGCACACAACTAACAATGATATTTTACGTCAAGGTGGTGTTTATGCGCTAGTTGGACCTACAGGTGTAGGGAAAACGACGACGGTAGCGAAGCTCGCAGCGTTAGGGGCTCAGAAATATGGCGCTGATAAAGTTGCTTTAATTACAACGGATACATATAGAATTGGGGCGTATGAACAACTTGCGACGTATGGCCGTATTATTGGTTGTCCAGTAAAGCAGGTAAAAGATGCTAATGAATTAGCGGAAGTTTTATATCATTTACGTAATAAGCGTCTAGTATTAATAGATACTGCGGGCATGAGTCAAAGAGATTTGCGTTTAACAGAGCAATTAAATACGTTAATGCGCAGCGCACGTGTAGATATTAGAAGTTATTTAGTGTTGAGTGCCACGTCTCAGATGCATGTATTGCAAGAGTCAGTGCGTCATTTCCAAAAAGTGAATTTAAGTGGTTGTATTTTCACAAAACTTGATGAATGTCTAAGTTTAGGTGAGATTATTAGTATTGCGATTCAAAATCGCTTGCCAATAGGGTATCTTACCAATGGTCAACGAGTGCCTGAAGACATTCGAGTGGCAAATGCTCAAAAGTTAGTCAAAAAAGCTGAGCAATTGTATTTAAAGAGAATAAAAGCACAACATTCAAGGCGTGAAGCAGTGGCGTCTCAGACAGTAGGAATGTATGATTAACACAGTTTTAGATCAAGCAAGTGGCCTGCGTAGGATGAATCAAAATAATAACCATGGTGTAAAAGTCATTGCCGTTACCGGAGGTAAGGGGGGTGTTGGGAAAACCAATGTGTCGTTGAACACAGCTATAGCGCTAGGCCAACAAGGCAGTAGAGTACTGGTTTTAGATGCCGATTTAGGCTTAGCAAATTGTGACGTTATGTTAGGTTTGCGTGTTGAAAAGAATTTATCACATGTGCTTTCGGGCGAGTGTGAGTTAGATGAGATTCTGGTTGAAGGGCCAGCAGGCATTAAAATTGTGCCTGCTACATCCGGCTCGCAAAATATGGTTGAGCTAACTCCGGCTGAACATGCTGGACTAATTCGTGCTTTTAGTGAGCTAAATACCGAGTTTGATATACTCATTGTAGATACCGCTGCGGGTATTTCAGATATGGTTCTGAGCTTTTCTAGAGCGGCCCAAGATGTGATGGTGGTTGTATGTGATGAACCTACATCAATAACTGATGCCTATGCACTAATCAAAGTGTTGAGCAGAGAGCACGGCGTTTACAAATTTAAAATAGTTGCCAATATGGTGCGAAGTTTAAGAGAAGGGCAAGAATTGTTTGCTAAACTGTCAAAAGTGACGGACAGATTCTTAGATGTGGCACTTGAGTTAGTTGCAACGGTCCCTTATGACGAAAATATGCGAAAATCTTCGCGTCGTCAAAAAACAATTGTTGAACTATTTCCAAAATCTCCAGCTGCGGTTGCATTTCGTGGTTTGGCAAGCAAGGCCGTCAAATGGCCTATACCACATCAGCCATCAGGTCATTTAGAGTTTTTTATTGAACAACTTGTCAATGGGTAATTATGGCATCATCGGTGGGTAAAGCGATGGGGTATCAAACGACAGAACACTTGAGCATGGTGGTAGAGCGCCATGCATCACTTGTTAAAAAGGTGGCGTGTCATTTGCTGGCACGTTTGCCTGCAAATATCCAATTAGATGATTTAATTCAATCTGGTATGATTGGCCTTATCGAAGCATCAAAGAACTTTGATGCCAGCAAAGGTGCGAGTTTTGAAACATTTGCCGGAATTCGGATCCGAGGCGCTATGCTTGATGAGATCCGCCGTGGTGATTGGGCACCGAGGTCTGTTCATAAAAATAGCAGAACGGTGGCTGAAGCGATATCTTTTCTCGAATCTGAGCTTGGGCGAGAACCAAAAGACACTGAAATCGCTGAAAAACTTGATATTACGCTAGATGAGTACCATCATATTCTACATGATGTAAATGCGAGTAAGATTATCGGTATAGAGGACTTAGGCGTCGATGAAGACGTTATAACTCCTGCAAACCATGATTTATCGCTAGACAAACCCTTTAATAACGTTAAAAATGAACGTTTTAACGAATCGTTGCTTTCAGCGATACAATCCCTGCCGGAAAGAGATGGGTTAGTATTGTCTCTGTATTACAACGATGAGATGAATTTAAAAGAAATCGGCCAGATACTTGATGTAAGCGAATCTCGTGTTAGCCAAATACATGGGCAGGCAATGATAAAGCTCAAAGCTAAAATCAATGACTGGGTCAATTAGAGTAAAAATAATAGGTTGAAACCTCACTGGAGGATGTTTTGGATAAAAACATGAAAATTCTCGTGGTTGATGATTTTTCTACAATGAGGAGAATAATCAAAAACTTACTTAGGGACTTGGGCTTTACAAATGTACAGGAAGCTGATGATGGAAGTACTGCGCTTCCTATGCTGCAAAATCAAGAGTTTGATTTTGTGGTAACCGACTGGAACATGCCGGGGATGCAAGGCATCGATCTCTTGCGTGCAATCCGTGCAGATGACGGCCTGAAGCATATCCCAGTTCTTATGGTAACTGCTGAAGCTAAGAAAGAGCAGATTGTTGCTGCGGCGCAAGCTGGTGTGAATGGATACATCGTTAAGCCATTTACTGCAGGAACACTGAAAACTAAGTTAGAAAAAGTGTTTGAACGTTTAGGTTAATAATAAGAAGGAGAGGCTTATGTCAACGCCTTCTGTGCCTCAAATCACCCTTGAACAAGCGAAGCAACTTGTTGTGTACTTGGAGCAAGGTGAGCAAGACAAAGCAGACCAGCTTATTCTGGATGCTGCCAATAAAGAACAGTCTGAGTTGTTCGCGGAGGTTGGGAAATTAACCCGACAGTTGCATGAATCTTTAAAAAGTTTTGAACTCGACACTCGTCTTTCTGATTTGACGACTGAAGCCATTCCCGATGCTAAACAACGTTTAAACTACGTCATGGAAATGACGGAAAATGCGGCGAATAAAACAATGGATGCGATAGAGGCTAGTTTGCCTTTGGCGCAACAATTGGGTGATGACATATCACAAATAAAGCCTACTTGGGACCGTCTTATGAACCGAGATATTCAGCTTGGTGAGTTTAAGACTTTATGTCATGATCTAGACCGCTTTATGCAGGGCTCTCAAACTCGAACGGATGAGCTACAGAGCCTGATGACTAACGTGCTAATGGCACAAGATTATCAAGATTTAACCGGCCAAGTTATTCGCCGTGTTATTGAACTTGTCAGGGAAGTTGAAGATAACCTTATCCATATGCTTACCGTTTTTGGTACAACTGATGATCAGCCAAATCAAGAAAGTAACCTTGTTACAGATGATGCAGCTGTTCAAACAACTGAAATAGATATAAATGCGATTTCTGGTCCAGAAGGTCCTATATTAGACGCTGAAATGCGTGATGATGTAGTGTCTGGGCAGGATGAAGTCGATGATTTATTGTCTAGTTTAGGCTTCTAATAGGAGAGTATGTACATGAGCTTTGAAGTCGATGAAGATATCTTACAAGACTTTCTTGTTGAAGCTGGGGAAATTTTAGAGCTGCTGTCTGAGCAATTAGTCGAGCTAGAAAATAATCCTGAAGATAAAGAGTTATTGAACGCAATTTTTCGTGGCTTTCATACAGTAAAAGGTGGTGCTGGTTTTTTAAGCATGACCGAACTGGTTGACGCATGTCATGGTGCTGAAAACGTGTTTGATGTGCTTAGGCAAGGTCAGCGCAGTGTTAGCTCAGAGCTAATGGATGTGATTTTACAGTCACTAGATACCATTAATGAAATGTTTAGTCATATTCAAAATCGCGAAAAACCAGAACCGGCTGATCCACAACTACTAGAAATATTACACCAATTAAGTCGCCCTGAATCAGAAGATGAAGCGCCCGTAACGACTCCTGAACCTGAGCCCGTTGAAGTGCCAGCGCCTGCAGATGATGTGTTGTTTGATGCAGATGTAACACCAGCTGCGTCGGCTACTACAGAAAGCGGTATTGATGAAATATCAGAAGATGAGTTTGAAAACTTATTAGATGAGTTACATGGTTCAGGACAAGGCCCTACAGTTACCGCAACCTCAACGCCTGCTGCCAGTAGTGATGGTGATATAAGTGATGATGAATTTGACAGTTTACTTGACGAATTACATGGCGTTGGTAGTTTCGGTAATATAGAGGCAGAACAATCAGCTCCACCAGCATCCGCTTCACCAAGTGCAAGTGCCGTAGATGATGATGAAATAAATGACGATGATTTTGAAGCATTGTTAGATGAGCTACATGGTAAAGGTGGTGCACCTAGTTCTAAAGAGGCTGAGGTTCCTGTTAAACCAAGTGCACCAGCGCCAAAACCTGAGCAACCGAAAGCAGCTACTCCAGCCCCAGCCCCTAAACCAGCTCCAGCCCCGAAGCCTGCAGCCAAACCTGCGCCTAAAAAAGCGGAAGCGTCGCCAGTAAAAGCGCCTGCTGCTAAGAAGCCTGCCGCCGCTCAGGCTGAAACAACAGTTCGTGTAGATACTAAACGTTTAGATCAAATCATGAATATGGTTGGCGAATTGGTACTTGTTCGTAACAGGCTTGTTAGCCTTGCAAATAATACCAATAGTGAAACTATGGGTAAGGCGATATCGAATTTGGATGTGGTTACTGCTGATCTACAAGGTGCGGTAATGAAAACCCGGATGCAGCCAATTAAGAAAGTATTTGGTCGCTTTCCACGCGTAGTTCGAGATTTAGCACGAAGCCTGAAAAAAGACATTAACTTGATTTTAGAAGGTGAAGAGACAGATTTAGATAAAAACTTGGTTGAAGCTCTTGCAGATCCACTTGTCCACTTAGTGAGAAATTCCGTTGACCATGGTATTGAAATGCCCGATGTGCGTGAAGCCGGTAATAAACCAAGAACGGGTACTGTCACACTTTCCGCTTCTCAGGAAGGGGATCATATCTTATTGACCATCAGAGATGATGGTGCTGGGATGGATCCTGAGAAGCTAAAGAAAATAGCCATTGGTAAAGGGGTCATAGATTCAGATCAAGCGAGCCGCTTATCTGACACCGAATCGTATAACTTAATTTTTGCACCGGGTTTTTCGACTAAAGAAGAAATATCAGATATTTCAGGTCGTGGCGTTGGAATGGATGTTGTAAAGACGAAAATTACTCAGCTAAATGGTTCTGTAAATATACAGTCTGAATTAGGTGTTGGTACCATTTTAGAAATTAAAGTACCGCTAACTTTGGCCATATTGCCGACGTTAATGGTGGTGGTTGGCGAGCAAACGTTCGCATTACCATTAGCTGGCGTGAGTGAAATCTTCCATTTAGATTTAACCAAGACAAATATCGTTGATGGGCAGCTGACTATTATTGTTCGTCAAAAAGCCATTCCATTGTTTTACTTAGAGCATTGGTTAGTAAAAGGTGCCGATACAACGACAAGAAAAGCAGAAGGCCATGTTGTTATTGTTCAAATAGGAACTCAACAAGTTGGCTTTGTTGTTGACTCTTTAATTGGTCAAGAGGAGGTTGTTATAAAACCTTTAGACCAACTACTACAAGGTACGCCAGGAATGGCGGGGGCAACAATTACTTCTGATGGCGGGATTGCCTTAATCTTAGATGTGCCAAATATGTTGAAGTATTATGCTGGGCAATAGCCCAATTGGGTAAATTATAGTTAAATTGATTGAAGTGGTGCTTGGGCACCACTTTTCAGATCCGCATAAAAAATGAGCGTGCCAATGGCAGTTAAAGTATTAGTAGTTGATGACTCGAGCTTTTTTCGTCGTCGAGTCAGTGAAATTTTAGAAAAAGATAGCGATATAAAAGTCATTGACTTTGCAGTAAATGGCCAAGATGCTGTCGAAAAAGCAGCAAAATTACGGCCTGATGTTATCACTATGGATGTTGAAATGCCTGTGATGGACGGGATCAGTGCTGTAAAAAAAATCATGCAGGCTAACCCGACGCCAATCTTAATGTTTTCATCTCTAACAAGAGAAGGAGCGGGGGCGACATTAGATGCATTAGATGCTGGGGCTGTGGATTTCTTACCTAAAAAGTTTGAAGATATCGCTCGAAATAGCGAAGAGGCGATTAAGTCGTTACAAACAAAAGTAAAAGAGATTGGTCGTAGAAGAATGCCGCGTATGGCACTCTCTATGACTTCAACACGCGCTCCAGTGAGTGATACTACGAGTCGTCTTAATACACGGCAAATAAAGCCAACAGTCCCACAACCGGATCGCAGCTTTAACCGAACTGCAGCGCCGGTTTCAAGCTCTAGTGCAGCAAGTGTAAAAGCATCAGGAAAACGTTATCAGTTGGTTGCTATTGGGACTTCTACAGGGGGCCCAGTTGCATTACAGACTATTTTGACACAACTTCCAGCTAACTTTCCTCACCCCATTTTACTTATCCAACATATGCCTGCTGCGTTTACACCTGCTTTTGCTGGTAGGCTAGACAGCTTGTGTAAAATAAAAGTACAAGAAGCAAAAAATGGGGACAGATTGACGCCTGGTGTCGCTTATTTAGCTCCAGGTGGACAACAGATGATGGTTGAGGCACGTGGTGGATCAAAAACGCTAAAAGTTTTTGAAGACGATAGCCCTCGGATCACCTACAAACCGAGTGTTGATATCACCTTTGCAAGTGCAGCGAAAGCGTATCAAGGCGATGTGCTGGCGGTTGTGTTAACCGGTATGGGAGCTGATGGACGAGATGGTGCGAGAATGCTAAAACAGGCTGGCGCGACTATCTGGGCGCAGGACGAAAAAACCTGTGTTGTTTATGGAATGCCCCAAGCGGTTGCAAACGCCGGTTTATCGACTGAAAGTTTAGCACTTCAGGATGTAGCGACACGTGTTACAAAAGAAGTTGGCTGTTAGTCGATATTTTTGAGTACCCTAATAAAGGTTTAGATGATAGATTCATAATGAATAGACATCGCGTTTAGGAATAGACATAAATAGTGAAGATCTGGACAGTCGCAAATCAAAAAGGTGGAGTAGGGAAAACAACCACTGCTGTGAGCTTAGGTGGCATATTAGCGTTGCAAGGAAAGCGGGTGTTACTTATTGACACTGATCCTCATGCTTCATTAACTTACTATTTTGGTATTGATTCCGAAGAGTTAGAAGTGAGTGTTTATGATATTTTTGCTCGTGGTGCAGCAATGCAAAGCGAAGAAATTTTACAGGCCTTATGTCCATCAACAATTGATAATTTAGATATTTTGCCAGCAACGATGGCTATTGCGACACTTGATAGAAGTATGGGAAACAGGACTGGTATGGGTCTTGTCCTGAAAAAAACGTTAGCGAAAATTAGCGAACACTATGATTATGCAATTTTAGATTGCCCACCTGTGTTAGGGGTTTTAATGGTGAATGCCTTAGCAGCCAGTGAACGTATTTTAATCCCTGTGCAAACAGAGTTTTTGGCATTGAAAGGGCTTGACCGTATGATGCGAACGATGGAATTGATGCAAAGTTCGCAGTCTAAAGATTATCAATATACGATAGTTCCGACCATGTACGATAAAAGAACAAAAGCATCGTTAGAGGCATATAAGTCATTACTTGCAAACTATAAAGACTATGTTTGGCCTGGTGTTATTCCAGTGGATACTAAGTTTCGAGATGCTAGCCTTGCGCAGAAGGTACCTGTAGAATTTTGTCCTAAGTCTCGCGGGGTGTTTGCATACCAAGCATTATTAGAGCATTTGCAACAGGCTAAATAGAGGTGTTAATGAGTAAGCATTTGTTTGCTAATGAAAAAGTAATGAAGCAGTATTTAGGTGCTTTGTTGACTGAGGAGTCTTTTCAAGAGGAAGAGTTGGCACCTGTTGCTAAATTATTAGAGCAAGTACAAAGTGTTGATGAAGTAGTTACAGATATTGTTGAAGCCGAAGCGGTATCACCTGAATTAGAGGTCGAAACGCGTATTGTAGATGTTTCTGAGACGATAGATGTTGAAGAGAAACCTCAAGATATCGTTGAGCTACAAGCAAAAAATCTTGAGATAACAGAAAATAATACTATTATCAAAGAAGCAACAGAAACGGTAAATCAATCCGTTAGTGCACGAGAAGCGTATGGTGAAGATGAATTTCAGGCGCTATTTTTTGAAGTTGCAGGGTTAACACTTGCAGTTCCGTTAAAATCATTAGGCGGAATTCACCAGTTAGGTGAAATAAACCAGTTGTTTGGTAAGCCCAAATGGTTTAAAGGGGTGATGTTAAATCGAGAAGAAAAGTTAAATGTTGTAGACACTGCACGGTGGGTTATGCCCGAAAAGTTTACAGCAGAGCTTGAGGAGCGTTTAGATTATCAGTATTTGATAACTCTGGGCGATAGTCCATGGGGCTTATTGGCAGAGAGCCTAGTTAATAATATAACCTTGCAACCAGATGATGTAAAATGGCGTACAAGCGACGGTAAACGACCATGGTTGGCGGGAGTTATTAAGAAGAAAATGTGCGCCTTAATAGACGTCGATAATTTGAACCGCTTGCTTGAGCAAGGCCTCGATAGTCGAGAGCAGTAACTAAGATCTTTATGGAGTAAAACCATGAGCCAAGATAGACTACTTTCTGCAGACAAGAATGCTGATAGTAACGATGAAGTTCTTCAATGGGTAACGTATAAGCTTGAAGATGAAACGTATGGCATTAATGTAATGCAAGTACAAGAAGTGTTACGTTACACTGAAATTGCACCCGTACCAGGCGCACCAAGCTATGTACTGGGCATTATTAATCTGCGTGGTAATGTTGTTACCGTTATTGACACTAGAGCGCGCTTTGGACTAATGAGTGCTGAGGTTACTGATAATTCGCGTATTGTAATTATTGAGGCTGAAAAGCAAGTTATCGGTATTTTGGTCGACAGTGTTGCGGAAGTGGTATACTTGCGTAGTTCAGAGATTGATAGTGCGCCAAACATTGGAACTGAAGAAAGTGCTAAATTTATCCAAGGTGTATCGAACCGTGAAGGTGAGTTGTTGATCTTGGTTGACCTTAATAAACTGCTCAATGATGATGAGTGGGATGAAGTGAGCCATATATAAATAGTGGAAGTAGTAAATAATAATTTGGTTTTACTGTTTGTCTCAATAACCTCAAGTATGCTGTCGCTAGTCTGCTTGGGGTTTATTTTTGTGCTTACCAAAAAAAATCAACAGAATGAACAAAAACACAAGGTGTTACGCCAACACTTGCAACAGAGCGAAAACCAAACTGCTATTTTACGTAGTGAAATTGCTGAGCTTAGGTCTGGTTTACTGAGTATAGGTCAACGACTGGTTGCATGTGAGAATTACGCCAAAGATATCGCACAGCAGCAAGCTGCTCAAAAGTATGATGATCCAGATGCTAAAATCTATTCACGTGCTGTAAAAATGGTAGAGCTGGGTGCTGACATTGAAGAGATCATGCGTGAATGTGAATTGCCTCGTGCAGAAGCCGAGCTGCTCATGTCTTTGCATAACAAATCGTCATGATTAGGCTTTAATATCAAGTTTGCTATTAAATCCGTTCCATCCAGGGGGAAATTTCCCCCTTAAAACATACGAAAAAGCAATTAATTCAGCAATGACATAATAGAGCTCAGGAGGGATCTCCTGATTAAGATCTAGCTTACTGAGCGTGTTAGCTAGGCTTGCATCTTGATGTAACATAATACCTTTCTCTTCAGCGATCGCAATTATCTCGTCGGCGAGTTCACCAAACCCTTTACAGGCAACGTGTGGTGATTTTCCGGCTTCATATAATAGGCCTATGGCCGTTTTTTGTTCCATATTAGTTCCCGTTTTATATTTGAATATTGACAATCGAGTGACTATTAAAGAATAACTCGACTTGCTCAGCGTTTTCCGACAGGGCAATTTCGCTAACTTGTAAACCGTGCTCGCTGAGTTTTCGCCGTAGCCCATCAATGTGGGGCGCGGCAAGTTGACGTGCCTGTACTGTACTCGCTAGTAATTGTATATCAAGTGATTTATCCATGAGCTCAGCGTGTGCACTGATTTTTCCTTGATTAGCATAGTCAAAGTTTAAGCGAATAAACCAAACTGTTTTCTCGGGCATATTTTCTTTGGCTTTTCTTTTATATTGTCCAATTTGTAATTCAGTTTGCTTACACTCGGAGGGGAGTTTCATGGGTAAAAATAAGCTGAGTAATAGCTGTGTATCGGAATCAAACTTAGCTGCATTTGGATTTGCTGGCAAGTTCACGTGACTTGCGTTGTTTACCTGTATTAAGTCATCTACTAACTGTGATTGTAGTAGTGGTAAGTTTTGCAGCATTTGCTTAGGTTGTACACTTTTGAATTCGGGCGTCAGTGTTTTGAGTAAAGTATGTAAGCGTTCTAGCTTTGCATCTTCACTATAACCTTGCACCGCTTTTGGCGCAGCAATTAGTGTTACGAGGAGCTTGTCGAGTGCTTGTGTAAAGTTTGCAGCTGTTGCCTTTATAGTTGTTTTTGGCTGTGAGCTTAAGAGTTGTCCTAATTGTGGTTGTAATTCTTGTAAGACCTTTTCGGAATTGGTGTTCTCTTCGCTTATCATTCTTGAGAATGCGTTGTTGACTAACCTTGTTAAATCTATCGAGTTACTGTTTCTATAATTGAACAGAGCCTCTATTTTTGGAGAAATATCAGAATTAACAGCCGTGTTTGATTGATTACTTGGTTTGACGGCTAATAAGGTACTTAACAACAAGCGTTCTATTGGCCGTTTTGGCACGTATGGTGCCTCTGAGAGAGGTTTTTGACGTGGTGTATTGGCGGATAGGTTTGTTTCTTGTACTGCGATTAACGGAGACGTTAGTACTTTCAGTAACGTAGGGTTGGTTTGACCGACCTCTTTATCAGAGAGTGATGATTTAGCTAATATAGGGTCTTGTAAGACTTGTGTCAGTTGCGACAGAAGTTGAACAATGGGAGGTTGTGCCGGGTGTTGAGCGGATTGAAGCACCATGGGGCGGCCAACCTGGTTAATTAATTGAGGCGTAAAGGTGGCTGTACTTTTTGGTGTTGCGGACGTCAATTTTGGATTGTTCGGGCCACTAAAAGGCAGCGTAGCCCATTTGATAAGTGCCGTTTTTACAGCGAGCTTGATATCATCTAAGCTGATATTTAATAAAGGTTTAGTATAGTTTAAAGTTGTTTCAAGGCGAACTGAATCGACGTTTTGGATCGTGGTTGTTGGTTGTGTTGTAACATCAGAAAATTGACGTTTAACGGGGTGAGACAGAGCCAGTAAATGAGATTGTGGTACCTGAGATAACTTGACCCCCTGCGTTTGCTTGGATATTTCTACAGGAAACCATTTATTGCCCGCTTTGCTCGGTTGGGCATTGACTAGTGCGTCCGATAGTTTTAATGGCTGTTGTGACTCAGTAAATTTAATTTGCACACTTTGTTTGTCGACTAACATCAGCGGCATCTGTTTTTGTGCTGATAAGCTATCAATGACTTTGTGTTTGCTAATAGTACCAGCCAATAATTTGTCTTCAAATTGATTAAATAATGTGAATGATATTTTA
Source organism: Pseudoalteromonas aurantia (assembly GCF_005886875.1). Lineage (GTDB taxonomy): Bacteria > Pseudomonadota > Gammaproteobacteria > Enterobacterales > Alteromonadaceae > Pseudoalteromonas > Pseudoalteromonas aurantia_A. The sequence continues at coordinate 87,403 of NZ_PNBY01000036.1, forward strand.
TGCGCGTCGGCTTGAATACCGGCAACAAGTTTACTCTCGTTTTTAAGTACTTGTGCAAGTACTGGATTAATTGACAGTGACATGCCTAATTTATTGAAGTGTAATTGTGGATGAGGTTTTTCGGTTACACTCACATGATGTTGAATATTGGTACTTGGGTGCTGGTTTTTTAATAATGTGAGTAATGATAATAACGCGTTGGCCGCTTTGATTTGCACATTTTGCTCGGGCGTTTTAAGGGTTAAACTTTGCCCATTATTGTGTATTGTAATGAGTGCTTCTTCAATTCGAATGGGGACTGTGTTGCCATTATTTATTGCTAAGCGCAGTGGTTGCCATCTCCCATTAAGTTCAACTTCCATCTGAAGGCTATTAGGCTTGATGACAATATTTCTCGCAGTAAACGTTTGTGTCGAGAGATTAAGCTCGCTTTTTGTACCAGCATCGCTTAAAGCTGCGCGAGTGTCAGATGTACTCGAAGGTTGGATAGATATTGGCTGCTTATTCATTATTCTAAATCAAATTTTCAGTAATCGTTTGTGTTGGATTATTCGTATTACCATACCATTATGGTAGACTAACGCCCAATTTTGAGTAGTGAGAATCATCAATTTGCTAGAGATTAAATCTGTCACTTGTGTCAAACAAGAGCGTTGTTTATTCGAGTCTTTAAGCTTTGCTTTAGACGCAGGTCAAATTATGCAAGTTGAGGGCCCAAATGGTGCTGGTAAAACATCTTTGTTGCGCATTATTGCTGGATTCGCGAATGCCGATGAAGGGGAAGTCATTTTTCAAGGTCATTCAATCACACAATGTTATGACGACTTCGCTGCTGAACTTTTATTTATTGGCCATAAAACAGGCGTTAATGGTCAGCTGACGGCTTATGAAAATGTATGTTATTGGTTAGATGTACATGGTTATGAGCGTGCCACAAATATTTATGACATTTTGGCGAAATTGGGTTTAGTTGGTCTGGAAGATGTCCCTGTCCGAACACTATCAGCGGGTCAGCAGCGACGGGTTGCATTAGCAAGACTTTGGATGAATAACGCTAAGGTGTGGATTTTAGATGAACCGTTTACGGCGCTTGATAAAAGGGGCGTTGTGATGTTGCAGCAACAGTTTGCTCAGCAGTTGAGCCGTGGTGGGGCTATTTTACTAACAACTCACCAAGATTTAACTGCACATTTTTCTGCTCTGAAAAAAGTGGTTTTGGAGTACCGACATTAATGAACGCATCACATTCCTACTTGCAACTTTTTTATGCAGTATATTCTAAAGACTTAACTTTGGCATTTCGACAACGAGCAGAAATTGTTAACCCGCTATTGTTTTTCCTTATCGTTATTACCTTATTCCCACTAGCCATAGGCCCTGAACCGGCTTTATTAGCGCGCATGGCGCCAGGGATTATTTGGGTGGCGGCTTTGTTATCGACCATGCTTGGTTTAGATAAAGTGTTTCGGGATGATTTTAATGATGGGTCGTTAGAGCAGTTAATTGCATCTGCATACCCTTTACCGTTAACCGTCCTCGCTAAGGTGTTAGCACATTGGACAATAACAGGGTTGCCAATGGTATTAATGGTTCCTGTTTTTGCATTACTTATGAATTTAGATACTCAACTGTTGACTGCAACATTGCTAACTTTGTTAATTGGCACGCCATTGCTGAGCTTTATTGGCGCAATTGGTGCAGCACTAACCGTTGGGCTGCAAAAAGGCGGCATATTAATGAGTCTTTTAGTACTACCTTTGTATATACCTGTATTAATTTTTGCGACGTCTGCCATCGACACGAGTAGTATGTCATTGGCGTATGGTGGACAACTCGCGATCCTGGGGGCTATGTTAGCGGTAGCAGCTGTTATGGCCCCTTTAGCAATATCGTCAGCTTTAAAAGTGAGTGTAAGTTAACATGTGGAAATGGTTACATCCCTATGCAAAAGCAGAGCGTGCGTACCAATTGTGTAATACGCTACTGCCTTATTTTACCGTGTTTACCGTTGTGTCTTTGGTTGTAGGTTGGGTCTGGGGGCTCGCCTATGCGCCGGCAGATTATCAACAAAAAGATAGCTACCGTATAATTTTTATTCATGTCCCCTCTGCAATTTTATCTATGGGGGCTTACTCATCGATGGCTATTGCTGCCATCGTCGCGTTGGTATGGCAACTCAGAAATGCTGAGTTAGCAGTGGTTGCCATAGCGCCTGTCGGGGCAGCGATGACCGTAATCGCATTAGTGACTGGCGCTGCTTGGGGTAAACCTATGTGGGGCGCATGGTGGGTGTGGGATGCACGACTAACATCAGAGTTAATATTATTATTTTTATATTTAGGGGTTTTATCTCTTTACCATGCGTTTGAAGATAAAAAATCAGCCGGAAGAGCTGCCTGTATTTTGTCAATTGTGGGAGTCATTAATCTCCCGATTATTCATTTCTCTGTTGAGTGGTGGAATACATTGCATCAAGGGGCAACGATCACCAAGTTTGATACTTCAGCCATAGATCCGTCAATGCTATGGCCGCTGTTCGTTAATATTGCTGCGTTTGCTGGCTTTGTTGGGGTGGTGACGTTAATTCGGTTGAAAAATGAGATCTTACAACGAGAAAAGCATCGCCCGTGGGTGCGTAATTTAGTAAGTCGAGGTTAAGTATGCAATTTGAGTCATTTAGTGATTTTATAGCGATGGGCGGATATGGTTTTTATGTTTGGTTATCGTACTGTAGTTGTGCTTTTGTATTGTTATCGGTGTTGTTAAGCGCTTTACATGATGGAAAACACCTCAAACAGCAGGTTAAATTACAAATAGAGCGTGAAGCGAGAATTAAGAAAGCACATCAGGAGCAAGCAGTATGAACCCTAGACGTAAAAAGCGCATGCTTGCAGTTTTAGCTATTATCTTTGGTGTGGGATCGGCAATCGGCTTAACTTTATACGCATTGCAAGAAAATATAAATCTATTTTATACACCAAGCGAGTTAATTGAAGGTAAAGGTGAGGGGAAAGAAAAGCCTTTCGTGGGTCAAAAATTAAGAATTGGCGGTATGGTTGTGCCTGGATCTGTGGTTCGAGATGAAACCAATTTAGATGTAACATTCAAATTAGTCGATACTGGCCCGCTTGTTACTATCAAGTATCATGGTATTTTGCCTGACTTATTTCGTGAAGGGCAAGGTATTGTGGCGCAGGGCACTTTGATTGAACCTAATGTTATCGAGGCATTTGAAGTACTTGCTAAACATGATGAAGAATACATGCCCTCTGAAGTTGCTGAAGCAGTTAAAGGCATTAAACATGTTAAGCCAACTTATAATTTAAATAGCGAGAACTAGTATGATCCCTGAGATTGGTTATTTCTCGTTAGTGCTTGCAATGGCTCTGAGTCTTTTGCTGTGTATTTTTCCTATGTGGGGCGCTTACACTGGGAATCTAAGACTAATGCGTGCAGCGCCATCATTGGCGGTAGGTCAATGCTTATTTGTGTTGGTGTCTTTCGCAATTTTGATTTACATAACGCTTATGGATGATTTCACCGTTGCATATGTTGCGCATCATTCAAGTACCAGTTTACCTTGGTACTACAAAGTTACCTCCACATGGGGGGGTCATGAAGGAGCCATTTTATTGTGGCTAGTCATGCAATCAAGCTGGACGGCACTCGTTGCGATGATGTCGAACTCATTACCTTGGGTATTACGAGCACGTGTATTAGGTGTTTTAGGCTTCCTGGGGGTGGGTTTTATGTTATACACCCTGTGGATGTCCAGCCCGTTTGAGCGTTTACTTCCTTATTACCCTGTTGAGGGTCGCGACCTTAATCCTTTGTTACAAGATCCAGGTATGATCATACACCCTCCATTGCTTTACATGGGGTATGTTGGGTTATCGGTATCATTTGCTTTTGCCATTGCTGCGCTATTAACTGGAAAATTAGACAATACTTGGGCTAAGTGGTCACGGCCTTGGACAATGGTTGCATGGGGCTTTTTAACCCTTGGGATAACCATTGGAAGTTGGTGGGCATACTCTGAGCTTGGTTGGGGAGGTTGGTGGTTTTGGGATCCTGTAGAAAATGCTTCATTAATGCCGTGGTTAGTTGCAACGGCGTTGCTGCATTCATTGGCAAGTACCGAAAAGCGCGGCATTTTTAAGTCTTGGACAGTGTTACTTGCGATCACGGCTTTTAGTTTGTGTCTGCTGGGGACCTTTATTGTACGTTCCGGTATTATTGTTTCGGTTCATGCGTTTGCAACTGATCCTGACAGAGGATTATTTATTCTGAGCTTTTTACTTGTTGTTGTTGGCGGGAGTTTGGCTTTATATGCCATGCGCGTGTCTGAGGTTAAAAGTGAGGGGCGTTATAAGTTGCTCTCAAGAGAAGTTACATTATGGGCAAATAATATCTTTTTAGTGGTCGCCACGTTAATTGTGCTCCTTGGCACCTTGTTACCGATGATCCACAAAGAATTAGGATTAGGATCGATTTCGATTGGTGTACCTTTCTTCAATCAAATGTTTGCGATATTGATTGTGCCGTTTGCATTGTTATTAGGAATCGCACCATTTTTAAGGTGGAAACAAAATAAGCCGTCGCCTTTGGTCAAAAAAGTCGTGGGGTTAGCTGCCAGTTCTTTATTACTAACTGCTGTGTGGTTGTATGGTAGTTACGATACGGTATCGGCATTAACGTTCGTTGCTACAGCGTTGGCTGTTTGGATCACGTTAGGTGCCTTGTTAGATATTTTTGAAAAAGTATCTGTAGAAAAGCAATTATTACACGGTTTTAAGCGCCAAAGCTTAAGTTATTGGGCAATGATATTAGGCCATGTAGGCATCGCCTTTGTGATTGCAGGTGTTACATTAACATCAGCTTATTCAGTGGAGCGTTCTGTCAGTGTAAAACCTGGAGATATTGCACTGCTTAACGAGTATCAATATCGTTTTGAAGGCGTTAAAGAGATCCGCGGGCCGAATTACAGTGGTCATGCGGGGGTGGTTACCGTATTAAAAGGAGAGAAAAAAGTCACTGAGCTTTATGCAGAAAAGCGCCTTTATGATGTTGGCATGCAGTTTATGACGGAAGCAGCCATTGATGATGGCTTTTTCCGCGACTTGTATTTGGCACTTGGTGAGCAGCTTAGCAATGGGTATTGGTCACTGCGTATCTATCACAAGCCTTATGTACGTTGGATGTGGTTAGGCGGCTTATTAATTTCATTTGCTGGCTTTTTGGTCGTTGCAGATAGGCGCTATAGAAAGCGTACTCACAACAAAAAAATGGATGGGGTAACAGCATGAATAAGAAGTTCTTAGCGATTATTCCGTTTTTAATTTTTATGTTTCTCTGTGTCTTTTTGTACCAAGGCCTTTTTGGAAATCCGCGTGAGTTACAAACAGGGCGAATTGGTCAAACAATGCCGAGCTTTGTGCTGCCCGACTTAATGGATGAAGGTAAACTATGGACAAATACAGATTTGCTTGGTGACGTTTATTTATTAAATGTATGGGGTACTTGGTGTCCAACTTGTATTGCTGAATTAGGCTATTTAGAGCAGTTGCGCGAGCAGGGGGTCCGCATCATAGGTTTATATTATGAGCAAGCTTATGACCCTGATTTTGGTGATCACTTTGACATTGACGCACTTCGCACAGAAGTAAAAACAATGCTCAAGAGGGCGGGAAGTCCGTACCAGTTTAATATTTTAGATTTAGAGCGAACATTGGCACTTGACTTAGGGGTGTCAGGTGCACCAGAAACTTTTTTAGTAGATAAAGAAGGTAAAATATTGTTGCACCATACGGGAGATATAAACCCCAGAGTATGGCGAGCTAAGTTTGCCCCGGTGATCCAGGAGTTATCACAATGAACGCTGTATTGATGATGTTGGCGATGGCGATGGCGATGAGCCTGGCCGTATATTCAGCAGAAGATAAATACGAATTCTCAACACCAGAGAGAGCGGCAACATTTAAAGAGCTGACCCATGAACTGCGCTGTCCTAAATGCCAGAATCAAAACATTGCAGATTCTGATGCGATTGTAGCCAAAGATTTAAGAGACAAAGTAGTTACCTTGGTTCACGATGGAAAAAGCAAGCAAGAAGTGATTGATTATATGATCGACCGCTATGGTTACTTTGTTCATTATCAACCGCCAGTGACACCCGCCACGATTATTTTATGGGTGCTGCCTATTTTGATCGTTATCATCGGTTTTGGATTTATCGTATTTCGACAAAAAAAAGCGTCTAGAAAGCAGAATTGGAGCACAGATGATGAGAAAAAACTGGCGAAGTTAATTGCTCAATACCAACGTAAGGAGCAACAATAATGAATGAGATGATGACAATGTGGGCGATGTTCACCTTACTCACTGTGCCTGCACTATTATTTGTCGTTGTGCCGTTTTTACGTAAAGAGTCGATATTGACGCTGGATCATGATGCCAATGCCGAACGCATCGATATTTATCATCAACGGTTGGAAGAGTTAAATCAAGATTTAAAGAGTCAGCGAATAGAACAAACGGTTCACGACGAATCCATATTGGAATTAAAGCAGCGCTTGCATCATGAGTTATCACCAGAAAAACAATTGAACAGTCGGGGTAATAACCGCATTTTCGCTTTAACAGGTGTTGCATTTACACTCGCTGTAAGTGGGGTTTTCTATAGTTTTACGGGAAGTCAGACACAAATTGAAAACTGGTATGGGGCAATCGACAAGCTACCTGAATATGGAGAGCGCGCGGTGATGCAGCAAGGAGAGCCTTTAAGCCAGAATGAGTTGCAAGCATTTGCTCTTGGTCTGAGGACTAAACTCGCAAACAGCGGCGATGATGCAGTAGCCTGGATGTTACTTGGCCGTGTTGCGATGTCTTTAAATGATTACACGATGGCGAAGCAGGCGTTTGATAAAGCTTTGCAGATGAACCCTGATAATAACAATATATTGGTTAATTATAGCCAAGTCTTATTGGTTGAAGGCTCCGAAACGGGTATGAATCAGGCTGCTAACATGTTATCAAAAGTTTTACGGTCAGAGCCCAGCAATATCGATGCAATCTCCTTATTGGCATTAATTGCGTATGAACGTAAAGACTGGGTTGAGGCTAAGACTGCTTTTGAAGTATTACTTTCGACAATGACGGATTCAGACCCGCGTTACAGTATGATTTCTCAGCGTATTGCAGAAATAGATGGGCAATTAGTCGATGAAAAACAGCAGGCCACAGCAGAAATGACTGGTCCTAGCTTAGCTGTTACCGTTACGCTAGCTGATAATTTAATTAAATCAGTGCCTGAAAATGCCACGTTATTTGTATTTGCAAAGGCAGTAGATGGCCCGAGAATGCCACTTGCTGTAGAAAAACTTACAGATTTTAACTTGCCTTTAATGGTCACTCTGGATGATAGTATGGCAATGATGCCAAACTTAAAGTTATCTAATTTTGAGCAAATTGTCATAACTGCACGTATCTCTTTAGACAATTCAGTTACGATCAGTAATGGGGAACTTGAAGGGCAATCAGAGCCAATTACATTAACTGGCTCAGCACAGAACCATACGGTAGAAATAAGCCGTGTAATAACCAGCACAGGAAGCTAAATGTTTAAACCTATTTATAGCGTGTTATTAGCGCTGACAGTTCTTTCGGGCTGTGCAACAGTACCTGAAGAGAAAAAAGATGAACGAGATCCATTACAGTCTTTTAATCGTCCTATGTATGACTTTAATATGGACGTATTGGACGCGTATATTATACGCCCTGCTGCGGTCGGTTACCTAGCGGTTACCCCAGCGCCAGTTAGGGCTGGCATTGTTAATTTTACGACCAATATAGCAGCGCCGATTGATGCTGTTAATGCGGGGCTACAAGGTAAGCATGGAGATATGGGCGTCAATGTTGCCAGGTTTTTGATCAATTCAACGGTGGGCGTATTAGGGATATTTGATGTGGCCAGTAGTTTCGGCTTAAAACATCAAGATGAAGACTTTGGACAAACGTTAGGAGTATGGGGTCTAGGTGACGGTGCATACGTTATGTTGCCAGCCATGGGCCCTTCCACTGTTAGAAATGTGGCGGGAGACCTTGTTGATAATTTAGTACTTCCAGAGATTGCTTTATCAACACCTCAGACCCTGGTTTTATTCGCTTTGCGTGCTGTTGAAGCGCGAGCGTCATTGATGGCGCAAGAGAGCTTACTGAGAGAGTCAATCGATCCCTATGTGTTTATGAAAGATATTTACTTTCAAAGGCAATTATATGAGCTTTACGATGGTAATCCACCAATGGAAGAGGAAGAAACGGATTTTGATGAGGACTTTTTAGAAAATTTATAATGTGAGTAGTATACGTTATTAGAGAAAGATAGGCTGGCGACGGGCATGGCCAGCCTATAAAGGGAGTATGTAGGCTCCCATAATTTTGATTAGTGCATCAAACTGCGTTGTTTTCTGAAAAAGCCAAGCTCATTTAAATTGGCTATTATTGCAGGGTCATCAAGACGCTCTGGGATTTCTTGCTCACGAAGTGCATGATCGGCAGGGACCGAGTGCAGGTCTAGCATCTTATGAAATAGAATACCTCGTATTGTCAACGCTGTCATTCCGTTGTCTTGAAGCTCATCTAAGCGACTTTGTAAATCCGAGAAGGGCGCGGCTTTGACGTCATCAACAACAGCAGAGAATTGATTTACTGGTTTTGTTTTAAGCATTTTTACCCTCATTAGATTGGATTAACACGATGGGAGTTTTCCATGCATACTCCGATACTTCAAAATTTTTGTGTTAAAAATAGATACTTACGTATTTTCGAATAAAGCCAGTGTACTCTGTTTTAGGCTGTGATTACTAACTTAGATGTAAAGTTTTGTAAATCGCAAGAAGGAGTGTTTGTTTACAGTTTGTATCTATAATCTAGACGTCTAGAAGTAAGGTATTGATGAGGAGATAAAAATAATTATCAGTACCTTTAATGATACTGATAATTCAGTGATTGCTCTAAGAAAATAATTTTTGTTTAACGTGTTCGGCGAAACCACTTCCGGCTTCTAAATAGAAGTTATAGGTATAATCTACCCCCATTTCCTCTAATTCTTTTTGTTGATCTGGGTAATTTGCTATGGCGGTGACTTGCCCGCTGAACCCTGAAGCATTGAGCTGCTCTAATGCATAGATGTTCTGCATATGTTTTGGCATAGCGAGCATGACCATTTCAACATTTGAGTGATTAACCCGCTGCCAGAAGTCTGGGTCGGTCGCATCGGCGAGTAAGACCCTTCGGCCTCGCTTAACATGGCGTTCGACTACCTCTGGTTTAATATCTATTCCCGCAATAATACCAGCGTTAGATGCCTCAATCGTTTCGTATGCACCAGTCCCAATTCGACCCATGCCGAATATAACAATTTGGGTGTCGGTCAAATTCACCGGCAGCTCTTCTTCTAACCGTTTACAGCTTTCGAATTTAAGTAAAAAAGGCTCTAGCTTTACAAATAGTTCGTTGGCTCTTTTATTCAGTGGTGACGCTATAACAAAGGTCAGAGAGACGGCTATTGCTACTACGGCTAACCAATCAGAAGTAATTGCGCCGCTGGAGGCTGCCACTGCACACACAATCAAACCAAACTCACTATAGTTTGAGAGGGTAAACGCACTGAGCAGTGATGTACGTGCACGTAGTCCAAATAAATTAGTGAAGGTATAGTACAGCGAAACTTTGATTGGCAAGACAATGACCAGCAATAACGCGATTAAAAACGCATTGGTTGAAATATTGGCATTAAGTCCAATGTTTAAGAAAAATCCGACTAGCATGATATCTTTGAGATTGAGCAAAGACTTTGAGAGCTCACTGGCTTTTTTGTGAGGAGCGAACATCATACCAATAATGAGTGCGCCAAGATCGCCTTTAAGGCCTGCATATTCAAAAGCATGGTAACCAATCACCAGTGCAAAGAAGAACCCGAACAAGGGAAGCAGTTCACCGTGCTTCGAGCGGTTTAAAACCCAAAACATCACGGGTTTAAGTGCGAACAAGCTGACAAGTAATACGAGTGCCCACATATTTGGTATTTTACCGGTGCTGATGGCTAAGAACGCCACTGCAAAAATATCTTGCATAACTAAAATACCAATTGATATTTTTCCGTGTAGTGTTGCCATTTCACCGCGTTCTTCTAGTACTTTAACGGCAAATACGGTACTTGAGAAACTAAAAGCAAAGCCAACTAACATGGCACTGGTTAAGGATAATTCTGTAAATAACGGCAGAGAAATGTAGCCGAGAAGCATTAAAAGGCTCGTGAAAAATGCTGTGCATACCACAATATGCAAAGTAGCAGGTGCCCACACTTGCGGTTTGATTAAGTTTGAAACCTTTAGCTTCAAGCCAATTGAAAATAATAACAGCGTAACGCCTAAATCGGCCAGAGAAGTGAGTAACTCTGTTGTTTGATGACCAAGTAGGTTTAAGATAAACCCTGCCATTAAAAAGCCGATAAGTGGCGGGAGTTTAAGTTGATACACTGAGAAACCACAGACAAAAGCGATGGCAAAAAACAGTAATTCCATTTGGCAACCAATTAGGGATATTTTGTGCTTAAAGTGTATCAAAACCTGCTGATTTATAAATTAAAAACTTATAGATGAGGCCATAAATTAGCAGCATAAAGCCGAGTATGAATACGATATTCTGATTTATGTTATAAATTTTCACTGACAAACTCTATTTTTTATGGTTAAGATGCAAGAAAAGGAGCAATCTCGAACAGGAGACTTAATGTTTAAAAAAATCCTTGCATCAGTAGGTATCGGTGCTGCGAAAGTCGATACTGTTTTAGAGACCGAGCATTTACAACCTGGGCAGAAGTTTCAGGCGCAGGTTATTGTAAATGGTGGTGATGTTGTACAAGAGGTGACAGGTCTGGAACTCGCCTTGATGACACGTATTAAACATGATGGTGAAAATGGTGAATACTTTACCAATCATATTTTGGAAAAGTGGAGTGTGGGAGAGCGCTTTAGTATCGGTCCAGGCGAGCAAAAAGTCATCCCTTTTGAAGCACGTTTACATTCAGAAACCCCGATCACAGAAATTAACGCAGGCTATAATTATAGTTTTGTTTGGATTGAAACAGGGTTGGATATTGACCTTGCGCTTGATCCATCGGATAAAGACACTTTACATATTTATCCAAATGAGGCGGTTAAAACCTGTATGGCTGCGATGGAGAAGTTAGGGTTTACATTGGTTAAAGCTGATGTTGAGCAAGGCTATTTGAAAGCCACGGATTTCCAATCCTTTTCGGGGTGTTATCAAGAACTTGAATATCGACCTAATAGTCAATCCATTTTTGGAATACAGGAAATAGAGTTGTCTTTCGTACCCGAGGCACATAAAACCCATGTTTTAATTGAACTCGATAGAACATTTCGAAGAGATGGATATGTGGACTTAACAATTGAACACGGTCAAGTGAACTTATCGGCACTTTGTGATCAACTAGAGCGACTATTTACTTAGTAAAGAAGAGTTATATGCGATTAAGCCCAGCCATGCTGGGCTTTTTTATATGAGGTGTTAATGATGCAATGGCAGTGTAAGAAGTTTTTAGAGTTGGATGTTCCAACATTATTTACCATTATGAAGGCACGGGTTGATGTTTTTGTTGTAGAGCAGGCGTGTCCATACCCTGAACTTGATGAGTTTGATCGTGCGTTTGATACTCATCATGTATATGCCTCTGTGGATGGCTGTATCGCAGCTTATGCGCGTGTATACGTTCAAACGCCTGAGTGTATTGCAATTGGCAGGGTTTTAGTTAGTGAGCGGTACCGTGGGAAAGGATTAGCAGCGACGTTAATGGAAAAGAGCATTGCAGTGGCAATAAACTACGGATCTTGCAGTGAAATCAAGCTGAGTGCGCAGACGTACCTTCTGAAATTTTATGCTGAACAGGGCTTCAAATCCATTGGAGATCCTTACTTAGAGGACGGCATTGAGCATCAGGATATGATTCTAATCCCTGAGAGAAAATAGTATAAAAGGTGCTATAACGCACCTTCCATAACCGTAGTGATAAGTGACTTCTATAATGAGTGTATAAATACCAGGGCAATGGCAATTGGACAGACGAATTTAATGTACCATGGCCAAATCTTCCAAAACCAAGTTGCAGCAATGTCAGGTCTACCTGATTCAATTTCTTTTAGCAGTGTCCCTCTGTTCCATAACCAACCTACAAAGATACAGCAAAGCATACCAAGCAGTGGTTGCCCAAATTGTGTGGTCAGACTGATAACTAGGCCAAATAGTGTATTGAAGTTAAATATGATGGTAAAGCTCACAAGGGTGATAAGTGCACCAATGATCCATGTGGCTTGGATACGTTTTAGTGCGAATTTCTCTACAGCATACGATACCGGCGCTTCTAGCATTGAAATAGAAGAGGTCAGGGCTGCAATACTCATTAAGGCAAAGAAGGCAAAACCGACGAACAAACCAACTTCACCCATACCGTTAAACAGAGCAGGTAGCACTTGGAATACTAACGTATCTTCTGATAGTAAGCTGCCATCTGCGGCAAATATGTCAACACCTTGAGCTTGCGCTACGTACATTGCAGGTATGATCAATAACCCGGCGACGAACGCAATTAAAACATCGATGAGTGTGACATATGCGCCCAAAGAAACTAAGTTCTCTTTTTTACTGATATAAGAACCATAAATGATCATCACGCTAGTCCCCAAAGACAACGAGAAAAATGCTTGGCCTAAGGCACTCACGAGCAAGTCTGGGTTGAGCAAAGATGAAAAATCTGGGATCAGATATGCTTTTAGCCCCTTACTTGCGCCGTCTTGAGTGAGAACATAGACAATGAGTAAAAACAAAATGCTTAACAAAGCAGGCATTAAACGTTTAGACCACTTCTCAATACCATTCTCGACCCCTTTACTAATAATCGCGATAGTTAAAATGATAAATAACGAAGTAAAGAAAAGGTCTCGGCCTAAAGATTGGGTACTTAACCAATGTGTCATACCAGGCATACCGACGAGCTTGGTAACAGGCTCAATGGTGGCGCTAAACATCCAACCTGCAACAATTGCATAAAAGCTTAAGATTAAACCTGCACAGACAATTCCCCCAAACCCAACGAAAAAAGCAAAGCGTTTATGGGTCGGTTTGGAGGAGAGTTTTTGTAACGATGAAACGGCGTTAGCTTGTCCATATCGTCCTATTACAAGCTCTGCCATCAATGCGGGATAAGCTAAGCAAAATGCTAAAATTAAATACACTAGCACGAATGCAGCGCCACCATTACTGGCGGTTTGGGTTGGAAAGCCCCATATATTACCTAAACCAACTGCAGACCCTGCTGCGGCCATAATGAAACCAAAGCGAGAACTGAACTCTCCGCGAACACTGCTCATATTATTTATACTTCTCTATTTTTATAACGGCGACCACAATCTACTGTAATTAATCCTAAATAAAAAGTGCTAATTACACTCTAATTAACATGATCTAGGACAAAATTGTACTCACTTTGAACCTGTAAGCTTTATGATGCGTAAAACTATGCGTTTACTTAATATTAAATTTATGATTATTAATAACTTAATTCGCTTATTAATATGAACCGTTTGTGTATTTTTACAGTGCCCTTGTAGCTTTACACGGTATACTTAATGTGAATTTGGCACCTCCTAACGTGTCGGATTGTGACACGGAGACTTTGCCGTGATGCCAATCGACTACTTTCGCAACAATTGCAAGCCCAAGACCATATCCTTTCTCGTCGCGGTTTCGGTGATTTTGTTCCTGAAAAAAAGGGCTAAATACTTTATGCCAATTGTTTGGGGCAATACCTGGCCCATCGTCTTCAACATCAATGACGATGTACTGATCCAGCTCATGTACTTTGACAAAGATATTATGGGATGCGAATTTGCAGGCATTACTTAATAAATTGGTCACTGCACGGGCCATCCAGTGAAGATCTGCGGTGAGAAATAACTCAGGGTCAACTTCGTAACTGCTGATCAACTCGGCTTTGCTAATTTTAGGTTGCACCTGCTCGATAAGCGCAACTATGTAAGGGGTTACGTGAGTTGATTCGAAATTAAGCAAGTGCGCCTTTTGTTCTAAGGTGGCAAATGATAAATAGCTAGACAACATATTTTCCATTTGATCTAAGTCACTTTCCATTCGGGATAAAATGGATTTGACTTGCTGCATGTCTGGTTCTTCCATTGCTGCATCTAACCCAAACCTTAAACACGCCACAGGGGTTCGAATATCGTGTGAGAGGCTCGAAGCCATGAGTTTATTTTCAGCAAGTAGTTTGTCGATTTGGTTGGCCATGCTATTAAAAGTGAGCTCTACATCTTTAATGTAAGTAAAGTGATTGACTTCGATACGAGCGCTCATATCACCGCTAGCAAAACGTTTTGCGGCCTCGGTTAATACGGATAGCCTTTTTGCTAAGGGGGCAAGGATAAACCACATAAAAGCACAGATCCCAGCATAAAAGATAAACGTGAGCGCAATATCACTATTTTGTTCTCTGGCGGGTTTCTCAACTTTTAGCTCTAAATAATCGGGTAATAATGCATCGTTTGTTTTTAATAAGTTTAATCCTTGTTCTTCTTCAAGGAGCAGCTGCCCTTCGGTTATCATTTTCGTTTTGAGTTCGAGAGGCAGTGCTAGTGTGTCGCCTTTTCTATAAGTCAGTGTGATGTTGAAATCACGGCTTAAACGCTGCGTAAAATCGGCTCTTTGGTCGATGGGTTGCCGAGCAACTTGCTGAGCAAAGCCATTGGTTAATGTGCTTTCCCAGCTGAAGCTATCAACAGTGGGGGCTGTCTGCTGGCTAAACGCGTCAATAAGTAAGCTCAGTACAACAATCGAGATAATTGCGCTGGTAAGCAAATATAGATAAAGTTTCTTCACGAAATATAACTACCAGGCACTGGGCACCATCAAATAGCCTTTACCCCATATCGTTTTAATTTTCTCGGGCTGTTGTGGGTCATCATTGAACTTTTTACGTAAGGCAGAAATAAGCACATCAACACTGCGATCTAGTCCATCATATTCACGGCCTTTTGTCGCCTTAAAAACGGCATCTCTTGAGACGACTTCACCCGCATTAGAAGCAAGAAAGTTCAACAGTAAGTATTCAGCGCTTGAGATATTGACTTCATGGCTGTGAAGGAGCACTTTGCGAGCTTGCGTGTCAATACTTAAATTACCAACTTGGATAATATTAGTGTTAACTTCTGCGGGTTTATTATCTTGTGTTGTGCGTAACATTGCTTTGATACGAGCGAGCAACGCCCGAGGTCTAACAGGCTTTATAACATAATCGCTTGCACCGACTTCAAGGCCGATGACTTCGTCCATCTCTTCATCTCTGGCTGTGAGCATGATAATTGGTTGGTGATAAAATTGTCTTAATTCCCTACATACACTAATGCCATCTTGTCCTGGAAGCATAACATCTAACAACACAATATCTGGGTTCGTAGATTTAACCATAGAAACAACTTTATCACCTCGCTCACACACATGGGTAGTGTAACCTTGGTTATTTAGATAATCGGCGACCCACTGCGCTAGGGATACATCATCTTCGACGAGTAGAATTGTACCGTAATTGTCCATTAAAATTGTCTCCTACGCCAATTATGGCTAGTTAATAGGCTGGTCTTGTTTATAATTAAGTGTAGCGCCAATGCTGTTGTTTGTTAAGCTATTCTGGGTACTTGATGTACACCGATATTGAATATTTAGACCGTATATCTATATTTTTAATAGAAGGAATATTTAATATTCTAGGGTAAGTACGAAGTAGCTATGTAACACGTTAAGCGAGGCCAGTAATCGTTATCTGTCACTGGCCATTTTAAAGGGAGAGAGGACTTTTTGCTGTAAAAAATTGTAAGCTATTGAAGGTTAATTTTTTCAATTAGTAAATTAGTCAATGAAGTTTGCATTGCGCTGCTTAAAGCGCTGACTTCAGTTTCAGTGCACGCACCGGCAATTTTTGTTGGCTGACTTACACTCGTTTTTACATCATAACTAGGTATGGTGATTGGGTTGTTAAAGCGAGCTTGTCTAGCGGCATCGGTGTTATGCTTGACGATGAAAGAGATAACGGCATGTTCGTTCGAGATGCTTTGACTTTGCGTGTAATTAAGCTGTAGTGGGATCCCTTGAAAGCTAGCGCTATCGATAGATGATTTTGCGAACCACACTACGTCTGATGAGGCTTGGTGTGTTAGGCGCATACTGACTGAAGCAATGATGTTAGCACATTGATAACTGGGTACTTGCTGTGCTAAGCGCGTAAAAAATGGGTGGGGGTTTTTAGGTTGATTAAGTGTGTATATTTTATCTGGGCCAAATTCCAAGTCTAATTGGTGTACCGTTAATACGTAATCAGCTTTACTTGATGTGACAATTTTCAAGCCTATGGTATTAAGTGACTGGATTAACTGAGCTTTAAGCGTATCCGTCATGCTGACTTTGTCAGTCATAATACGCACTGTATTATTTTTTTTAATAGGATGTGCAGGCAGCTGCACAGACTTTATACGTGCTGAATCAAGTTCAGTACTGTAACTAAGCTGATAAACTTCTTTTGTTAAAAGAGGTTTTGCAGGAATATCAAGTTTCGGTGCTAGCTTTTTGGTCGATACGCAACCAAAAGTCAAACTTAAAATAATAATACAAAACAGTAACCGCATCTAAATACCTCAATCGCGTTAAAAAATTATTTAGCCTTTACAAACAGAGTCTAACTTCGTGTACACTTCACTCAAGAAAATTAAAATGAATCAATATGAAGTTTTTAGTTTCAGTCGTATTTTGGCTATTCACTGCTCACTCTTTTGCTATAGACTCTGCAAAAGTTCAGTGGAACCAATTTTTGAACAGCTATTCTAAGCAAGTCGAGCGCAAACTCAAAGAAAAATCCATTCCTGGAGCAGCATTAAGCATTGTTCATGGCGAATTAGGTGATTATGCGAAAGGATATGGCATAACAAAAGTGCGAAAAGGTAGGGCGGTAGATGCCCATACTCGTTTTAGATTGGCATCAGTATCCAAAACCTTTGCAGGTTCTTTGAGTGCGAAGCTAGCCAGTGAGAACAAATTGCTACTGGATGATTATGTTAGTGATTACTTGCCCGCTTTTGCCGATTCAGAATATAAGCATTTAAAACTCTATCATTTATTAAGTCACTCGAGTGGCTTGGTCCCCAATGCATACGATAATTTAATTGAATCTCGTATGCCTTATCAAGATATTGTTGAACGTTTGATATTGGTTGAAAAAATATGTCGACCGGGTCAATGCTATGGATATCAGAATGTGATGTTTAGCATCATTGCAGACGTTATCTTGAAAGCGACAGGTATGCCTTATGAGCAATGGCTTAAAGAGTTTGTTTTTACGCCACTTAATATGAATGATGGTGGAGTCGGGTTAGCGAATATGACTCGAGATACAAACTATGCTCTACCACATGTTTTGGGAAGAAAACGTTGGCATACGGCAAAACTCAAAGCGAATTATTATAAAGTTGCACCAGCTGCGGGAGTAAACGCAAGTGCAGCAGATATGGTGCAATGGTTAAAGTTACAATTAGGCTATTATCCCAGTGTGATGTCATTGGAGGCGCTCACAATACAAAGCAGACCTTATACGCGTACAAAACGTGAGTTGCGACGCCGTATTTGGCGTGAGCACGTGACACAAGCATATTATGGGTTGGGTTGGCGCATTTATGAATATAAAGGGACGACATTGTATTATCACAGTGGCTGGGTGCAAGGCTATAGAACCGATGTTGTGGTGATCCCTGCAATTAACATGGGCTTTAGTTTATTATTGAACGCAGAAAGTGGAGTGATAAACGCTTTAACAACTGATTTTATTAATAGCGCGCTACAGTTTGCTCAGAACGCACCAGAGGCATAGCCTCTGGTGGCACTGAGCTTTCAGAAGAATCAATTACGTACGAGGTAATTGAATCTTTTTCTCTTCACTTTGGCGATATAGTACGACCACATGGCCAATGCTCTGTACTTTGTAGGCTTTAGTTTCTCTAATAATCGCATCAAAAATTAGCTGCTTTGTTTCGCGATCATTAGTCGGCACTTTTACCTTGATAAGTTCATGGATGGTCAATGAATGGTCGATTTCCATCACCACACCTTCCGTTAAGCCGTTTGCTCCGAGCAAAACAACGGGTTTTAATGAGTGTGCTAATCCTTTTAAGTACTGCTTTTGTTTATTTGATAAGGTCATATTGGTACAATTTACTAAATATAGGCTTGAATTATTGATATTCTACCGCCATCTAGACAATATTACTAATGAGTTGCAGCGAATAATGACAAATAAAAAACACTCAGCGAGTTCCCAGCGCTGGTTAAAAGAACATGTTGATGATCCATATGTTCAAGAAGCACAAAAACGAGGGTTTCGTTCACGGGCTGTATTTAAGTTAGAAGAGATACAGCAGCGGGACAAATTGATAAAACCTGGTATGAGTGTTGTCGATCTTGGTGCTGCTCCTGGTAGTTGGTCTCAATACCTTGCAGAGCAAGTTGGCGCAAAAGGTCAAGTTATTGCGTGTGACATTTTACCGATGGACTCTTTGCCTGGTGTTGACTTTTTACAAGGCGACTTTCGTGAAGAGGCTGTATTAGATGCTTTACTAAATCGCATTGGCGGTAAAAATGTTGATGTCGTATTTTCTGACATGGCACCTAATATGAGTGGTAACATGTCGACAGATCAGGCTGGAAGCATGTATTTAGTCGAACTTGCATTAGATATGTGTCATCAGGTACTGCGGAAAAATGGCGCATTTGCTGTAAAAGTGTTCCAAGGTGAAAGCTTTGATCACTTTGTTCAAGAAGTACGTAAATGTTTTAACGTGGTAAAGATCCGCAAGCCAAAAGCGTCTAGACCTCGTTCGAGAGAAGTATATATAGTGGCGACAGGTTACAAACTGTAGTACAGTTGGACGGCATTAAGTTGAATTTAAACAATTTTGAATACAAGAGGTTAACCCCTTGAGCGATATGGCAAAGAATTTAATACTCTGGTTGGTTATTGCAGTTGTGCTAATGACCGTGTTTCAGAGCTTCAATGGCGGCGATCAAATTGATCGTCAAACAAGTTACACACAGTTTGTGAAAGAAGTGCGCAGTGGCGCAATTCGAGATGTTAACGTTGACCGTTACTCAGGTACTATTACCGGCGTAAAGGGCAATGGTGAGCGTTTTCAAACAATAATCCCAATGCATGACGCAGATTTAATTAACGATCTGCTAAAAAACGATGTGAATGTGAAAGGTGTTAAACCAGAAGAGCAATCTTTCTTGGCTAATATTTTCATTTCTTGGTTCCCAATGCTGCTATTAATTGGTGTGTGGATATTCTTCATGCGCCAAATGCAAGGCGGTGGCGGTAAAGGTGCAATGTCTTTCGGTAAGAGCAAAGCGCGCCTTATGAGTGAAGATCAAGTTAAAACGACTTTTGCTGATGTCGCTGGTTGTGATGAAGCGAAAGAAGATGTAACTGAATTGGTTGACTTTTTACGCGACCCGTCAAAGTTTCAAAAGCTCGGTGGTAGTATTCCTAAAGGTGTTCTGATGGTCGGTCCTCCGGGAACGGGTAAAACACTTTTAGCAAAAGCGGTTGCTGGTGAAGCCAAAGTACCATTTTTCACAATATCAGGTTCAGATTTTGTTGAAATGTTTGTTGGTGTGGGTGCATCACGTGTACGTGACATGTTTGAGCAAGCTAAAAAAGCAGCACCGTGTATCATCTTTATTGATGAAATAGATGCCGTAGGCCGCAAGCGTGGCGCGGGTATGGGGGGGGGGCATGATGAACGTGAGCAAACACTCAATCAGATGCTTGTAGAGATGGATGGTTTTGAGGGCAATGAAGGTATTATTGTTATTGCTGCAACTAACCGACCAGATGTCCTTGACCCAGCTTTATTACGCCCAGGTCGCTTTGACCGTCAAGTTGTTGTTGGTTTGCCTGATATTCGTGGTCGTGAGCAAATATTGAATGTTCATATGAGAAAAGTACCGCTTGATGATAATGTTGAATCGTCAGTAATTGCACGTGGTACACCTGGATTTTCGGGTGCTGACTTGGCGAACCTTGTGAATGAAGCTGCACTATTTGCTGCACGTGGTAATAAGCGCAAAGTAAGTATGGCTGAATTCGATGCCGCAAAAGACAAGATAATGATGGGCGCCGAGCGCAAGTCTATGGTTATGAGCGAGCACGAGAAAGAAATGACCGCTTATCATGAGGCTGGACACGCGATTGTTGGTCGTTTGGTTCCTGAACATGATCCTGTTTACAAAGTGTCGATTATTCCTCGGGGTCGAGCGTTAGGTGTAACTATGTACTTACCTGAGCAAGACAGAGTTAGCCATTCTAAAGAACATTTAGAATCGATGTTGTCTAGTTTATATGGTGGTCGTATTGCTGAAGCACTAATTTATGGTGACGATAAAGTGACGACAGGTGCAAGTAACGACATCGAACGTGCGACAGATATTGCTAAAAAGATGGTTACTCAGTGGGGTTTAAGCAACAAGTTAGGCCCACAAATGTACATGGAAGATCAGAATGAAATGTACATGGGTGGCGGCTCTCAGCGTATGTCGGGCATGTCAGATGAGACAGCTAAATTAATTGACTCAGAGATCAAAGGCTTTGTAACCCGCAATTATGACCGTGCAGAACAAATATTGAAAGACAATATGGATGTATTGCATAGTATGAAAGACGCACTTATGAAGTATGAGACAATTGATGCACCTCAAATTGATGATTTGATGGCACGTGTTGAAGTGAGACCACCTCGTGATGCGCATGATATTAAGCCAAAAGCTAAAGCATCAAAATCAGATGATGATGCAAATGACACAGAAAAAAAGTCGACTTCTGAATCTCAATCAAGTTCAGAGCTTGATGATAGTCCAGAATAACGGTTAAAATACTGTCCTCTTATTAAAGCCCCGAATATCGGGGCTTTTTAATATCCAAACGAAAGCCAAAAACTGGATTGAGAATTAAAACTAAAAAGCTCCTCACTATAGAATATTATTAAGCTAGGGTACACCATGACTACGTTAAGTTTACCTCGGGGTCGCACTTTGGACCTCAATGTTCCGCAAGTAATGGGAATTATCAATGTCACACCAGATTCATTTTCTGATGGCGGGAATTATTTCAATAGCGAGCATGCTGTAAAACAAGCCATGACAATTCTAAAACAAGGTGCAACTATTTTAGATATTGGTGGTGAGTCTACACGTCCAGGGGCACCTGATGTCACTTGTGAAGTTGAACTACAAAGAGTGCTCCCCGTGATCTCAGCAATTCGAGCGAGGTCTGATTGTGTGATTTCTATCGATACGAGCAAGGCACAAGTCATGGAAGCGGCAATAAACGCTGGTGCCGATATCATTAACGACGTACGCGCTTTACAAGAGCCTAATGCGTTGGAAATGGCTGCACAATTTGACGATGTACCCGTTTGCTTAATGCATATGCAAGGACAGCCCAGAACGATGCAAGCAAATCCAAGCTATACAAATTTGATACCTCAGGTGAAGCTGTTTTTTAATGAGCGTATTGAAGCTTGTGAACAAGCGGGAATAAAGCGCGATAGGTTAATTATTGATCCTGGGTTTGGCTTTGGTAAAAATCTGGCGCATAACTTGAGTCTACTGGGGGAGTTTGAGCAGTTTGCTACGTTTGAGCTACCTTTATTGGCAGGGTTATCGCGCAAATCAATGTTTGGTCAATTATTGAATCGGGACACTGATAAACGCTTAGCGGCGAGTTTAGCTGGCGCGTTACTGTGCGCGCAGAAGGGCGCACATATTATTAGAGTCCATGATGTTCAGGAAACAGCTGACGTGTTAAATGTATGGCAGGCAGCTAGAAATGGAGTAACTTTATGACAACAAGAAAATATTTCGGTACCGACGGTGTTCGAGGTTTAGTAGGTGAGTACCCGATAACACCAGAGTTTGCATTAAAACTTGGTTGGGCTGCGGGAAAAGTATTGTCAAAGTCAGGTACTAAGAAAGTCATTATCGGAAAAGATACACGTATTTCCGGCTATTTATTAGAAACTTCATTAGAAGCTGGTTTAATTGCCGCCGGTATTGATGTGGTTTTACTAGGGCCAATGCCGACACCGGCTGTGGCTTATTTAACACAAACTTTTCGTGCTGAAGCTGGTATTGTGATAAGTGCGTCTCATAACCCATACCATGACAATGGCATAAAGTTTTTTAGTGGTAATGGCCTAAAGCTTGCTGATTCAGTGGAGCTTGAAATAGAAGCAATGCTTGATGATAAAATGACGTGTGTGCCATCAGAGCAACTCGGCAAGGCGCACAGGCTAGACAACGCAGATGGACGCTACATTGAGTTTTGTAAAGGCCAGTTTCCTAATGAACTGTCATTAGAAGGGCTAAAAATTGTTTTAGACTGCGCAAATGGTGCGACGTACCATATTGCGCCAGCTGTGATGCGTGAGTTAGGTGCGACGGTGATTTGTCATGCCTGTGAACCAAACGGGGTAAACATCAACCTTAACTGTGGTGCAACTCATGTAGACAGTTTAAAACGTAAAGTACTTGAGCATGATGCTGACATGGGTATTGCCTACGATGGTGACGGTGACCGAGTGATGATGGTTGATCATAATGGCAGAGTTTTTGATGGTGATGATATAGTTTACATTATTGCCAGCCAAGCGTTTGAACAAGGTACGCTAGGTGGCGGTGTTGTAGGTACTGTCATGTCTAACATGGGGTTAGAAAATGCATTAAAGGCAAAAGGCATTGAGTTTGCTCGAAGCAAAGTAGGTGACCGTTACGTTATGGAGCTTTTAGCGCAGAATGATTGGAAAATCGGTGGTGAAAGTTCTGGTCATGTCTTGAGCTTAGATCTCATCAGCACAGGTGATGGAATTATATCGAGCTTACAAGTGCTTGCAGCGATGGTCTCACAAAATAAAACGCTACAAGATTTAGGACAAGGGTTTGTAAAATACCCAATGAATATGATCAATGTTAGGTATTCTGTCTCAGTAGACCCAACAACTTCACCTGAAGTGATTGCAGTTGTAAATGCGGTTGAAGCTGAATTGGCGGGTAAAGGTCGTGTGTTATTAAGAAAGTCAGGCACTGAACCTGTCATTAGAGTCATGGTCGAAGCTGAGCAAGAGAAGCAGGTCCTCGATTTTTCTCAAAAAATTGCTGAAGTTGTTGAAACTGTGAGCAATTAATCAATTTTTTTATTTTTTATCTTGTAACTTTGGGTGAGTCGAGTTAGTATCTCACCCGCTTTAAATGCGGAGTATCGAATGGCGCAGCGTAAGCCAATAGTTGCTGGAAACTGGAAAATGAACGGTTCAATAGAACTAGTATCAGAGATCAGTACAGCAATAAGTAAATATAAAAATGAGCAAGTTGACGTTATTATTTTTCCTCCTGCTCTTTTATTGTGTAAGGCTGTCGAGTCCGGTGTTAATGTTGGCACTCAAACTATTTCTGAATTTGATTCCGGTGCCTTTACAGGGGAAATAGAAGCTAAGTTAGCAAAACAACTTGGTGCAAATTATACGCTGGTAGGTCATTCAGAAAGACGTGCAATTTTCGGCGAAACAAGCGAAATTGTTGCTGATAAATTTGCCAAAGCACAAGAAAAAGGGTTAATACCGGTACTCTGTGTAGGTGAAACAGAAAAGCAAAGAGAGTTAGGCGCAACAGAAAAAGTAGTAGCTGAACAAATAAATGCGGTAATATCTAAATTAGGTATAGCAGCGCTCTCAAATTCTGTGCTAGCATACGAGCCCGTTTGGGCAATCGGAACCGGTAAAACGGCGACTCCTGAGCAAGCACAGTCTGTACACAAATTTATTCGTGACATGCTTAGCACACAAAGCGAGCCTGTCGCACAATCACTGCAAATTCTTTATGGTGGCAGTGTTAATGATAAAAACAGTAAAAGCTTATTTACACAACCAGATATAGATGGCGGTCTTATCGGCGGCGCTAGTCTGAAAGCAGATGCATTTGTGAGCATTTGCAACAGTGCATTAGGAAACGTATAGCATGTACGAAATATTATTGGTTATTTATTTAATTGTTGCACTAGCACTTATCGGTATGGTGTTAATACAGCAAGGTAAAGGTGCAGACATGGGATCTTCATTCGGGGCAGGTGCATCAGCGACTGTATTCGGATCATCAGGTGCCGGTAATTTTATGACTAAAACAACGACAGTTTTAGCGACTGTATTCTTTGTTTTAAGTATTGTTTTGGGTAACTTGACAGCAGGTCAAATTAAACAAACAGACGAGTGGGAAAATCTAGAAGCACCAGCTGAGTCAGTTTCAGTGCCTGCAGCGTCAGATGTACCAGCGTCAACTGACAACAACACGTCAGACGTACCAAATTAATAAAAGATTGGTAACCTTTAGTTACCCAGTCGGTTAGCGCCTCAGTTAATCAAATGACTGTAAAAAGCGGATGTGGTGGAATTGGTAGACACGCTACCTTGAGGGGGTAGTGCTTTCGGGCGTGGGGGTTCAAGTCCCCCCATCCGCACCAAATAATAAGAACCCGGTTGATGAAAGTCAGCCGGGTTTTTTATCTTTTAATAGTATGTTAAAACACACTTATGTTGCTGTTTTTACTTTGTGATCGCCTTTACTTCAATTATGCTATGAATACCTCTATTTAAGTGTTACTCCTCTTGTTATTTATCACGCCACTTATTTTTAAATATACAGCCCCATACCTCAGTATAGGTATTCATGATGATGGTATCGTGTTGCATAACCGTCATGGCAAGCCTGAGTTACTGCTTTGGAAACAAATAAATCAGCCTCCTAAACTTGATCGTAAAGTTGTTTTTAGTTATTTAACTATTTCACATACTCACGGCCAGCTATCACAGCCTATTAAAGTGGAAAATAAGTTAGAGTTCACTTTGAGACTGCAAAAGCTATGGGTCTTGCATCATCAAAAAGCGTTAATGGAGCGCATACTCAAACTAGAAAGATTACTTAAAGAAAGGTATTTATCACATGGTCTTATGAGCATGCTTATGTCTGCTCTGATCCCGTATTGCGACAAATGGCTATCTTGGGATATACGCTGTGAGATCAGTGCTGAATTAGTTCAAGCCATTGCTACTTTAAAGGAGTTTACGCAATGGAGTAGCAGTGATATAGCTGAATTCCAAGAAAGTTATGTAAGCTATAAACTTCGAGAACATGAAGCATTTTTTGACACGGTAGAGAAGTTACCACTCACTGCTGCACAGAGGCGGGCTTGTGTAATACAAGACGAGCGGCAGTTATTACTTGCAGGTGCAGGTACGGGAAAAACAAGTGTGATGATAGCAAAAGCGCAATACTTGGCGCACACCCGCCAAGCATATGCTAAGCATATACTGATGTTAGCGTATGGTAATGAGGCCGCGCGTGAAATGGTGCAAAGAGCAAGTCAATACCCTACATTTCCAAAGTGCATGACGTTTCATAAATTAGGCTTAAAGATCATTGAGAGCGTAGAGGGGAAGGCACCAAAGATTTCAACCCTTGCTCAGAATGAAGTTGAGAAACGTACGTTTGTGAAAGAAACGATATTACTCCTTTGCCAAGAAGAGCAATATCAGCTCAGCTTTACGCGTTATGCTGAGTGTTCAGGCAAGGATTTACAGAGCATTCGTCAATACCTAGAAGGCTCTAAAGGCGGTCGTTTGTTAAAAACCATTACAGGCGCGTTAGCACACTTAAAATGTGCTAGGGCGATGAATAGTTTGTCGAGAGTAGAAACACACTTTAGTGACGCACTACTGTGTATTAGACCTATTTTGGCGGAGTATAGCCTTTATTTGAGTAATGAAAAGGCGATTGATTTTGAAGATATGGTTCTCAAGTCAATTAAGTATGTACAAGAAAAAAGGTTTATATCTCCCTGGACACACTTTTTAGTGGATGAGTTTCAGGATATATCCCCCATACGCGCCAAATTATTGAAAGCATTAATAACACAGTCCGAGCGACATCATTTGTTCTGTGTTGGAGATGATTGGCAATCTATCTACAGGTTTAGTGGCGCAGATATTTCTTATACAACGGATTTCACAAACTTCTTTGGCAAAGGGACCGTAACACAACTAGACACAACATTTCGCTATCATCAAGCGTTATTAGACGTGTCTAGCCGCTTTATTTGTGCCAATCCTAGTCAAATAATGAAACGAATATCGGCCCATAGCACTGATGATATCGCTCCGCTGGTATATGTTGAAGGTTCCGACGACCAGCAGTCATTGCTCATCGCGTTAAGCCAATTAAATGCCAGAGCAGGTAAGGGATGTAGCGTATTAATATTAGCGCGATACCATAAGTTGTTACCTGATAAATCGCACTTATCTATGTTACAGCAACAGTTTGAACGTTTAGAGTTAGGAACTATGACATTTCATGGCTCAAAAGGTAAAGAAGCTGATTACAGTATTTTATTAGGCTTGCATGCAGGTGCAGGAGGGGTGCCTGCTCAAGAAGGGGAAGGTACGTTATTAAATGCTTTATTGCCTGAACAAGGGCATTTCCCCCATGCTGAAGAGCGGCGATTATTTTATGTCGCCTTAACGCGTGCTAAACGCCAAGTGTACCTTATTAAACCAAAAGCGAATCCGAGTGAATTTTTATTGGAGCTCGATAATTAAGCAATAGTTCTTTGTTTAATTAGGTAAAAATTGTCGCAATTGGTAATCCTCTGCTAAGTTTAAAACATTACGATTGCGAGTGACTTGTCGAGATGGAAACAGAGCAATACATTTATCACAAAAGCCAGTAGATTAAGGAACCCGTATTAAATGAACGGGTTCAGCTTGTGACTGTGTTTTTTAGTTTAGATGAACGAAACTGCAACGAGCTTAAGCGTTTGAAGGATTATTTTCCGAATGCCAAAATAGTAGGCTGCAGTAGCGCAGGTGATATAACTGCAGATCAGCTGTTTGATGACGCAATGGTTATTACCGCTTTTTCATTCAGCAATACTCGAGTCGCTATTTATAGTGATGCATTGCAAGAGACAGCAATGAGTGAGTTTTGTGAGTTTGCAGCCTCAGCGTTGCAAAAACCCGATCTCAAATGGTTACTGGTAATTAGCGATGGGCATGTTTTAGAGGAAGGCGCTGTGATCTTATGTGCTTTTTACTCAGAAACGCTGAAAGTAAGCTATGCATGTGTTGGCGGATGGGATCCGTTTGGACCAAAACGAGAGATCACTCAAGCTAAAGGAAATTGTCTGTATGCGCTAGATGGAGAACCTGCGATCACCTTGTACAAGCAGTATTTAGGTCCATATGCCAATGATTTACCAGCATCAGCGCTGAGGTTTCCACTTCAGGTCACACATCCTGAAACAGGCCTCACGATGATAAGCACGATATTAGATATTGATTATGAGGACAATAGCATGGTATTTGCTGGCGATATGCCACATCAAGGCTATGCACAATTAATGAAAGCTAACTTTGATCGGCTCGCGGATGGGGCTGGGGCTGCGCTTATGAAGTCATTAGAAAGTGCACATGGCGATTCAGGCGTTGCTTTATTAATTAGTTGCGTCGGTAGAAAGCTTGTTTTGGGGCCGAGAGTCGAGGAGGAGATAGAAGCGCTCATAACAAAATTAGCTTCTGGGTTTAAGTGTATGGGCTTTTATTCATATGGAGAGTTGGCTCCAGACGATCATGGTGGGCCTTGCCTTTTACACAACCAAACGATGACAGTAACACTTGTCTCAGAATAATATGCATCATTTATTAGCTCAATTACTTAAGAAAAGTGGCTTTTTTGGTATTGACTCGGTGCAATACGAACACTTTATACGTTTATTATCAGACGCGTTTGTGCATGCTGATGAAGACCGGTGGATGTTAGAGCATAGTTTAAACTTGACGAGCAAAGAGCTGACTGAAAATAATCGCCAGTTACGTACTAAGCTTGCTGATATTGATAAATACCAACGGAGCTTAGAGTTATCTGTTACCCGTCAAAAAGCAATATTAGATGCTAGCCCAGAAGTGGTGGTTGAGTTTAATATTTGTGGAAAAATTACACATATAAACCAAAGCGGTTGCACCTTTCTCGGCTGTAATGAACATACTGCTTTGACTCTTGATGCCACGCAAGTGCTACATTCTATTTTGTCCTTACTCACCGCGCCTGATGTGTTTATAGAGCAGATCCAAGACATGTTTGACTCAAAAGAAGCGCAGTTAACAGGTATTTTTGAAACAATACATGGTCGATATTACGAGTATTATAGCGTGCCTGAATTGATCCACGGAGAGTACGTTGGGCGAGTATGGTGTTGCCGAGATATTACGGATTTAAAAGCCCAAAAAGCATTACTCTCCAAACAAGCAAATTGCGACTCTCTGACAGGGTTAGCCAATCGGTTTAATATTATTGCAACCGTGAATAGAATGCTTCAAAGTGACGTGGTAAAGCCATTTGCCTTAGTGTTAATTGATTTAGATGATTTTAAGAAAATAAACGATAGCTTAGGTCACCTTGCTGGTGATGATGCACTAAAAATTTGTGCTAAGCGCCTCGAAAGGCGTGTGCAGCAGCCAAACCGTTTAGCAAGGCTGGGCGGAGATGAGTTTCTGGTTGTTTTAATGCTAGATAGCTTACCTTCAATACGTGAGGAGCTAGAGCCTATTTTAAATGCGTTTATAGATCCGATAAAAATTAAAGGAAATTGCTATCAACTCTCTTTAAGTGTAGGTGTAGCAAGTTACCCCGCCCATGGCAAAGAGGTGTCTGAAATCCTTGGTAAAGCAGATATCGCTATGTATCAAGCTAAAAAGCAGGGTAAAAATCAATATAAGTTGTTCGACTCAGCGCTAGAGCAACGAGTTCAAAAAGCCATTTACATTGAGGGAAAGTTACAACAAGCGATCACATTGAAACAGTTTGAATTGTACTTTCAGCCAAAAATAAATATTAGATCAGGGCAAGTTGAATCTTTGGAAGCACTTATTCGATGGCCAAATAATGGCCGGATGATTTTTCCTGACGAATTTATTCCAATTGCCGAGGATAAAGGTTTAATAGGTAAAATCACCGAGTGCGTGTTAGAGATGGCGTGCGACACATTAAGCCAGTGGAATGGATTAGTGCATTTGAAGGGCTTATCCATTGCGATCAATATTTCGGGTAAAGACATCAGCGTTGATAATTTCTATGAGAAGTTAGAGCGCTTACTTAGTCGTTATAAGTTTAACCCATCTTTATTGGAATTAGAGTTAACAGAAAGTGCATTGATCAGTAATTTAGCGAATGTTAAAGCGACGCTCAGGCAGCTAAAAAAACTAGGTATTAAAGTGGCGATCGACGATTTTGGTACGGGCTACTCTTCACTCGCATATTTGCAGGTACTTGATATGTATTATTTAAAAATAGACAGACAATTTGTTGCGGCTTTATTGAGTGAGCCAAAAGCGGAGGCGATTGTACAAAGTATTATTGATGTTGGTAAAAACTTAGGCCTTTGTTTGATTGCTGAGGGCGTCGAGCAAGCAGAACATTTAGATAAGTTACAGAGAATGGGTTGCGATCAAGCACAAGGGTATTTTATCTGCAGACCCTTGCCATCGTCAGAATTACTCAAGTTTTTAAGTTCAGCAAAACAAGCAGTCTAAACACTGGTTTATTATTACGTGTTTATATAATTTTAAGTTCAGTGACGTTCTGACGTTTGTCACTTCGAAATGTGATTCATATTTGTTATTGTTGATTAAAACGCAAATGGAGAGACGTATGAGTGGCACAACCATGATTTTTTTAATCGTGCTAGTATCTGTAGGGTTTGGCGCTATTAGAGAGATATACATTACTAAATTAGAATTAAAAAAACGCAGTACCAAAGGTGATCAGGATGTTGAGTCATTGAAGACTGAGATATCAGCATTAAAAGAGCGTATTGTCGTGCTTGAAAAGTTGGTCACAGACGATGGTTATCAAGTTTCGAAAGACATTAGCAAGTTATAGTCTGACAGGGGCTGAAATAGGAAGGTAAAGTACCTTCCTATGATCCTCAAAGACGTTACTCGTACGAAATAGGATCTGTGGCTTTGTTTAATGCGAAGGCTTCTAAACGCTCTTGGCAAGCGCCGCACTTGCCGCACGCATGTTGTCTGCCATTATAACAAGTCCAGGTTTGGCTATAATCTAGGCCCATTTCTAAGCCGTCTGTTAAAATGTCAATTTTTGTATTATTCAAATAGGGACTGACAATTTCTACCGCATCGTAGTTAGCAATACGGCATACGTCATCCATTTTTTTCACAAATTCAGGACGGCAGTCTGGGTAAATAGCATGATCACCTGAATGCGCACCGTAAAATACTTTACTTGCTTTTATTGAGACGGCATAACCAACGGCGAGAGAAATTAAAATCATGTTACGATTTGGTACGATAGTGCTCTTCATACTTTCTTCTTCGTAATGCCCTTCAGGAACGTCAATATCATCAGTGAGTGACGAGCCGCCAATCAGTTGATTAATCGCTGATATATCAACAATTTTATGAGTGATGTTAAGACGTTCACACACTTGTGCTGCCACTTCTAGCTCTTTGACATGACGCTGGCCGTAGTTAAATGACAAAGCATATACATCGTGTCCCGAACGGATCGCTTTGTTCAATACGGTATAGGAATCCATACCACCAGAATAAATAACAACAACTTTTTCACTCATAATGCTTTTGCCTCGATTTTGATAGAGGTTTACTTCAGGGCGCGATATACTACACGGCCGCTGAAAAAATAACAATTTTCCGCGGTAATTTTTTGAGTTTGGAAAGTTGTATCGGAGCTGTTTTGTACAAAATCAACGAAGTTTTTGAAACTATTCAAGGTGAAGCGAGCTTTACTGGCGTGCCATCGATCTTTTTACGTTTACAGGGTTGCCCAGTGGGTTGTTCATGGTGCGACACCAAACAGACGTGGGATCTTAATACAGAGTATCTAGTGTCGCTTGATAAAACGGTTGAGAAAAAAGCAGATTCTGAACTGTGGACTGAAGCTACTTCAGAGCAAATTGTTACTTTATTCCAAGACAAAGAGTATTTGGCCAAGCATGTCGTTATTACAGGTGGTGAGCCATGTATGTATGATTTGGTGCCACTGTGTGAGCTGTTACATGAAGCGGGCTTTTCAACACAGATTGAAACCAGTGGTACATTTGAAATTAAAGTCCCCACAGAAACATGGGTAACAGTGTCACCAAAAATAAATATGCGCGGTGGATATAAGGTATTAACGTCGGCAATGAAGCGTGCTGATGAAATTAAGCACCCTGTTGCAATGCAAAAACATGTTGATGAACTAGAAGCTTTATTTACAGAAACAGGCGTCACGCCAAAATTAGTGTATTTACAACCGATCAGTCAAAAAGCGAAGGCGACTAAGCTGGCCATTGACACATGTATGAAAAAGAATTGGCGGTTATCAGTGCAAGTGCATAAATACATAGGCATAAATTAGCGTTGTTAATTGAAGAACTGCACTTTTAATACGCTTCTTGTTAGGCACAAAAAAACCAACATAAGTATTCATGTTGGTTTTTTTGTTTTAAGTCATTAAGCACTTAAGATGCAGATTTATTCTCTTCGAGTGTTTTTGCTGTATTTGGGTCGTTAAATACCTCAACATCAAACGCTTTTTCAGATTTAGCAACAACACACGTCACCATACAATCGCCAGTTACGTTTACTGCGGTACGGGTCATATCGAGCAATCTATCTACGCCCATAATAATTGCGATCCCTTCAACTGGCAGGCCGACTTGGTTAAGTACCATTGCAAGCATTATTAAGCCAACACCCGGCACACCGGCTGTGCCGACTGAGGCCAAGGTGGCTGTTAAAATGACCATGAGATAATCACTAATGGTTAAATCTACCGCGAATACTTGAGCAATAAACACTGTCGCGACACCTTGCATAATTGCAGTGCCATCCATGTTTATAGTTGCACCTAAAGGGACTGTAAAAGAGGCAACGGAGTTATGAGCACCTAGCTTTTTAGTGGCAGTTTCAAGGGTTACAGGCATTGTTGCACTTGAACTTGAGGTGCTAAATGCAAATAAGCAGGCATCTTTCATCTTGCGCAAGAACTTAATTGGGCTCAACCCCGTGAGTGTTTTTAATAGGATTGAATAATTAATTAACGCGTGAATAAGTAGTGCTGCCACAACCACGAAAAAGTATTTGGCAAGGCCAATGATTAAGCCCATTTCAATACTCGTAAATAACTTTGCCATTAAACAGAACACGCCATAGGGTGCTAAGTTCATCAGTAAGGTCACTAATTTTAAAATAACAGTATTTAAGTCTTCAAAAATAGTTGCAATGCGTTTGCCAGCCTCACCGCTGAGTGCCATTGCGATACCAAATAACAATGCAAACACGATAACTTGCAGCATGTTACCGTTTGCCATTGCGCTAATGGGGTTCGTGGGGAACATATTGATAATGACTTGCACAAGTGTCGGTGCCTGTTTGGCATCAAAGCTTGCATTAGTTGGCACATCGTAGCCCACACCAGGATTGACTAATAAAGCCAGACTAATGGCAACTGTGATCGCAACCGCAGTTGTGAGTAAGTATAAGCCAATAGACTTGCCGCCTAAGCGACCGAGTTTTTTTGGGTCGCTTAAGCTACATGTACCGCAAACCAGAGAGATAAATACCAAAGGAACAACAAGCATTTTTAAGCTGGCAATGAATATTTGCCCACCAATGTGGAAAAAACCATCAACAAAAACACTTTTTACAGGGAAATCAAAAAGGCCAAGAGGAATATAAACTTCGCTCTGTCCAGCTAGCAAAGCTTGGAGTAGCAGGCCTATAACAACTCCCGCGACCATGCCAAACATGATCCGAGTGGTTAGGCTCGTTTTTTTATTTAATTGCATAACTATGTTACTAAAGTAATCGAAAATCAGCATAGCCTAACAGGCTGACCGCACAAGACCAAAAAAAATCGACAATTTTTTAATAAAAAACTGTGATTTTTTCAACCTTTCTAAGGTAATATGATAAAAAATTCTAACTTAAATCTTAGCTAGGGAGAGAGTTCAATGCCTCTAATGCGCTTATTTAGCATTGTCATGCTTGGTTTGTGGCTTACCGCATGCGGTGGCGGTGGCTCCATTGAGAAAAACGATAATTCAGATGGTGGAACAACCTCTGAGTATACGCTGACATTAACAGGGCTAGACAGTGATACAAATGAGACAAGCAGTTTCGTCTCTGCTGAGAAGCCATTAAAGGTGAGGGCGTTACTCAGTAAAGAGGGGATAGCACAAAGTAATGCTCGCATTACGTTCACCAGTGATCAATTTGCGTCTTTAAACCCTAGCTCAGGCACTGTGTTGACAAATGCCGTAGGCCAAGCTGATATATTGCTCAGTGCTACAGCCAATGAAGGAGCTGGTCGTCTAAGCGCTGCTTATACTGTGGGCGATGAAATCATCACAGCGACTTTTGACTTCAATTCAAGTGGAGGGGGTGGCACCGATACCGGAGTATCGGGTGATGTCACTCTGCTAGTATCCGTACTCGACAAAAGCGGTAACACGTTTACAGAGTCTAACCCGCTGACACAAGATAATTCCGGTTTTATCACTGCAACATTGAAAAAAGACGGCGTGGCACTTCCTCGTGTTATTGTCTCTTTTGCTACAGAGTTTACCGGTGAAATTAAAAATGGCACTGAACGTGCGATAACGGACGAAAGCGGTATTGCTCGATTAGAGCTCGGCAGTGGGCAATCAAAAGGTGCGGGGAGGATTACAGCCACTTATCAAGACTCCAGCAGCAACGAAAGTATCAGCAAATCAGACGTGTTTTTCTCCTCAGGAGACAGTGGTGCTACTGATACAAGCGGGTTTTTACTCGATGTGAAATTGCTTGTGGATTGTAATGCAAATTGGGATGCCAATAGAAATGACACATTACTTGACCCTTTAAGTACGGCATCTGGTTGTCGAGTCGTCAACTCAATTTCATCGAGTGATTTAGCGGATGTTTATGTTCGTCTTACCAATGCGCAAACAGGTGATGGTGTCGCAAATGGACTCGTTGAGGTAACGACTGATCTAGGCACATTGCTACCGAGTTCAGGAAAAGCACTGACCGATAGTTTTGGTGTTGCATTGTTGAAGTTGCAACCAGGCACAGAAGGTGGTGCTGGTACATTGACTATTTCCTCATCTCAAGCGGGTAACGTGCAAGAACTGGTTAATTTTGCGGTGGGCATTGCGGATCTGACATTGAGCGTCGATAACGGGCTATCAATTGTAAATAATGAAGTAGTGCCGTTAAAAGCAGGCGGTAGTACGGTTATTAGTGTCACCTTACGCGATTTAGATGGCGATCTTTATACTGTGCCAACCGATGTTGAATTTTCGTCGACGTGTAAAAGTGCAGATTTATCTGAACTAGATAGCATAGTAAAAACATCCAATGGTGTGGCGAGTGCGACGTATCGTGCAAAAGGCTGTGAAGGTGATGATGACGTCACGGTGAACGTGCAAACTGGCGGTAAAAACTTTAGTGCTCGAACGGTGATACCGGTATTATCATCGCCAGTTCAGTCAATCAAATTTGAAAGTGTTTCTGAAACATTTATTGCACTGCCGCCTGGTGAAGGTGGCATTCCAACTCAGTCTATCGTGAAGTTTACGTTGTTAGACGAAGATACTTTACCTGTACCACGTGCTCGCGTGGATTTTAAACTATCAGATAATCAAGGCTTAGCAGAGCTCACCCAACGTCAGAGTAACACTGACAATGATGGGGTGGTGCAAACCAGTGTTAAATCTGGGGTTGTACCGGGTCCGTTAGTGGTTACTGCGTGTTATATTGATCAAGCCGATCTAGATGCGTTAGCCATTTCTGATCCAAACGATGATTACTCGTGTTGGGAAGAGGATGTTGCTTTGTGTGCAAATACGCCTACGAGCGAAATATGCCCAGCTGGGACGTTACAACTATACGATATTTCCAAGCAGATATTGAGTGTCTCGTCACAAATTAGCCTGAGCTCCGGTGTCACCGATCAAGATTCCTTCAGTGCTTCACCAGATGTGTTTAATACCAATTCATTGAACTATAATGGTATTGTTTCAAATATCACGGTTTTTTTTGGTGATCAGTTTAATCAGTTTAATGCTGATGGGGTAACCGCAACCGTTATTGCCGAAGCGGGCGTGATTGGCAGCATTGATGGGACGAATACACTTGAATGTGTGACTGATAACGCCAGTTGTACGGTGCAATGGCGTAGTCAAGGTGACAGACCGTTTTCTGATCCTAAATGGGGAAATCGGGTAGGGAGTACAAACCCAAAAACCAATCAGGTCAATTGCGACCCATATTTCGGTGCTGCAGCTCCCTGTGTGAATGGTATGCTGCGAGCCAAAAATAACTCAAATGGGGTTGTTATGGGCGGTCGTGTCAGTATTTTAGCGGTGGCGAAAGGTCAAGAAAGTTTTAGAGATGAAGAGTCAAGTGCGGGTGTTACTCGAAGAAATGGACTATTTGATATAGGTGAGTATCGCCAAGAGTTTGATTTAAGTGAAGCATTCTTAGATACCAATGAGAATGGTACATTTGATAAAGCTGATTGTAATACCAATAATACAACTGGGCCTTGCTCCCCAACAGGCACTGATAACGGTGGACATGATGATGATTGGCGAGATTTAAATAGCAATGGTAGCTTTGACAATGCAGATGGTAAATATAACGGCTTATTGTGCTCTGAAGCTGCAGAAGTAGCCAATGAGTGTACCCGTGAGTTAATCGAAGTAAGACGCCGGTTTGAGTTAGTAATGTCGGGCGACACACCTTATGTAAGATTTTCAGTACCAAAACAAGATACGGCCGGGTTAGCATCATACCAAATACATACGCCTGCTGACTGTAGCAGCCAAGCGTTTACGGCTGGTGACTATGCAGGAACAAATAAACTGAATATAGAATCTGCAGGTGAAGCCCCCTCAGGTCATAACGGTTTTTGTGACATTGGTGATTCTCGGTCTGGCAGTGCTATTAATTTATCTCAATCGACTATTGAGATAACCAATGCTGATGGGAGCACAAGTAATGTTGATGAGGGAGTTACAGCAATAGAGCTTTACATTTATTATTCAGATGTGTTTGGTAATCCATTGCCTGCCGGCACTGAGGTAACGCTTTCAGCGACCAATGGCGAGTTAACAATAATTGAGCATAGTGAAACTATCCCCAATACAAATTCGGATCAACCGACGTATTCAAGAGTGGCCATTGCACGTGAGGAAGAGGGGAATAAAAAAACCACGGGTGCGTTGTCAATTGAGTTCTTGATAAAAAATGGTGATGCGGAAACAAAAATTACAAGGTCGATTACTGTTTTAGATGATAGGTAACGTGAAATGAGCGGAAATGCCAACCTCCGGGTTGGCATTTTTGTATCTATTCCTTTATATTGCGCAGCTTAATTTAGGGTTTATAGTTTTTGAGTGAAATAGCACCAAAAGTTGTGTAATTAATCAGTGATCAGCTAAAAGATTGTATTTAAAGCTTGTAACAATAGGTGTTTGTAGATATACCTATAAATATTAATCGCCCGTGATGGGCAAAAACGTAGACAAGAACGGTCAAGAATAGGCAGCTATGGGCAAATCGTTAGTAATTGTAGAGTCTCCCGCAAAGGCTAAAACAATTAATAAATATTTAGGTAAGGACTTTATTGTAAAGTCTAGTGTCGGCCATGTGCGGGACCTGCCGACGTCAGGTGCAGGTAAAACCAAAGGTGTTGCCACTAAAACCCCTGCTGAAGTACGCAAAATGGCGCCAGAAGAAAAAGCCATATACAAGAAAAACAAAGATTATGCGAATCTTGTTGCGCGTATGGGGATTGACCCAGAACAAGGCTGGGAGCCACATTATGAAGTACTGCCAGGTAAAGAAAAGGTAGTACAAGAATTACAAAAACTTGCTGACGGTGCTGACCACATCTATCTCGCAACCGATTTGGATAGAGAAGGGGAAGCCATTGCATGGCACCTCGAGCAGATCATCGGTGGCGAACCTGAAAAGTATAAGCGCGTGGTATTTAACGAGATCACCAAAAACGCCATTCAGCAAGCCTTTGAGGCGCCGGGGCAGCTAAATACTGACATGGTATATGCTCAGCAGGCTCGCCGCTTTTTAGACCGTGTAGTGGGCTTTATGGTATCGCCTTTACTATGGCAAAAAGTTGCTCGTGGATTATCTGCAGGGCGCGTACAATCAGTTGCTGTGCGTTTGCTAGTAGAACGTGAACGTGAAATAAAAGCATTTATTCCAGAAGAGTTTTGGGATATTCACGCTGACGTAACGGCCAGTGCACAACCAATTCGCTTGGAAGTAACTAAGTTTCAAGGCAGTGCATTTAAGCCCGTCAATGAACAGCAAACCACGGCAGCAGTAACGGTACTTGAAAAAAGCGACTATAAAGTTGTTAAAGTTGAAGAAAAACCAAGTAAAAGTAAGCCCAGTGCGCCTTTTATCACTTCAACAATGCAACAAGCAGCCAGTACGCGTTTAGGCTATGGCGTAAAGAAAACCATGATGCTCGCGCAGCGTTTGTACGAAGCGGGTTATATTACGTATATGCGAACAGACTCAACGAACTTATCAAATGATGCCGTTGCGATGTGTCGTGAGTATGTTACAGAGCAGTTCGGTGATAAGTATTTACCTAAAAACCCAATAAAGTACAGTGCCAAAGATAATGCGCAAGAAGCGCACGAAGCTATTCGTCCATCAAGCGTAACGGTATTGTCTGGTCATGTGGAAGGGGTAGATGCTGATGCCAAGAAGTTGTATGAGCTAATATGGCGACAGTTTGTAGCGTGTCAAATGACACCTGCTGAATATGACTTAACCACCATGTCTGTGGCTGCGGGCGACTATACCCTGAAAGCCAAGGGGCGTGTAATGCGATTTGATGGTTGGACTGCGGTACAGCCGTCGATACGCAAGAAAAATGAAGAAGATCAATCTCTGCCAGCTGTTGCTGTCGGTGATGACATTCAATTAGTCGCGTTAGATCCTAAGCAACACTTCACTAAGCCACCAGCACGTTTTAGTGAAGCAAGCTTAGTTAAAGAGTTAGAAAAGCGTGGTATTGGCCGCCCATCTACCTATGCAGCGATTATTTCGACAATTCAAGACCGTGGGTATGTGCGCGTTGAAAACCGTCGCTTCTTTGCTGAGAAAATGGGTGAGATTGTTACTGATCGCTTAGTTGAAAACTTCAACGACTTAATGAACTTTGACTTTACCGCTAAAATGGAAGGTCGTTTAGATGACATCGCAGAAGGTGAGCGTGTTTGGACTCAAGTTTTAGATAAGTTTTACGCCAATTTCTCTCAGCAGTTAACAACCGCTGGTGGAGAAGAAGCTGAAGGTGGCATGCGTCAAAATGTCATGGTTGAAACCGATATTGACTGCCCGACATGCGGCAGAAAAATGGGTATTCGTACTGCGTCAACTGGTGTATTCCTAGGATGTACAGGGTATAACCTGCCACCTAAAGAGCGTTGCACAACAACCATGAATTTGGTGTCGGGTGATGAAGCGGTTGCCGCTGATGTAGAAGATATTGAAACTGAAACATTAATGCAGATGAAGCGTTGTCCGGTTTGTGAAACAGCGATGGATTCATATCTTATTGATGAAACACGTAAGATCCATGTGTGTGGTAACAACCCTGCATGTGATGGCGTGGTTGTCGAACAGGGTACCTTTAAAATTAAAGGATATGACGGCCCGGTTATCGAATGTGATAAATGTGAATCAGAAATGCAGTTAAAATCTGGCCGCTTTGGTAAGTACTTTGGTTGTACGAATGAAGATTGTAAGAATACCCGTAAACTGCTGAAAAGTGGTGAGCCAGCGCCTCCGAAAGAAGATCCTGTTCACTTGCCTGAACTGGAATGCGAAAAATCAGAAGCCTATTTTGTATTACGAGATGGTGCATCAGGGATCTTTTTAGCAGCGCATACCTTCCCTAAATCGCGGGAAACTCGTGCGCCTAAAGTTGCAGAGTTAAAGCGCTTTAGAGACCGCATATCGCCTAAGTTTTACTATTTGGCCGATGCACCAGATCAAGACGATGATGGTAATTTAGCGGTAATTCGATATTCACGCAAAACTAAAACCCAATACGTTATGACTGAAGTTGAAGGTAAAGCAACTGGTTGGAAAGCAACCCTTGACAAAGGTAAGTGGGTTATTGAGCAGAAAGTAACGAAGAAAAAGAAAAAGTAACACTGTATTGTGTTTGATGAAAAGCCGGGCTTGCCCGGCTTTTGTCTTTTTGTAATTCGTAGTGTGCGATGCTCAACACAGTCTGTTTTGGTTATGTTAGTACTCACTGCGAATAAAAGTTATGATAGGAAAGGGCTTTAGTACGTATAATTGACATCACAAGATGTGCTAAGTAAACTCGTTTCGTGTCTATATATGGAACGTACGCGATGTTGTTGACATTATTATCGCTAAATGCGAATAGGAAAAATGATTGATGCACTTTATAAAAAAAATGAAGTTAGGACTCTTGTATCTGACAATACTGACAGTGTCACTTGGCATAAATAAGCATGTTTTAGCTGATACTGAGTCGAATTCTCAAATTGATTTAACGCCCTGTTACATAGAAAACCTGCCAGACAGGTTATTGTGTGGCAGTATAAAACAGCCGTTATCGTATGAAACGAATGAAGGCGAAATAGAGATTCATTTTGCTGTCATTCCAGCCATTAAAAAAAGTCACCCGACAGAAGCTATATTAGGCTTTGCTGGTGGCCCAGGGCAGTCTGCGGTTGAGCTAGCTGCAATATTTAACCGTAACTTACGATATGCTCGTGAAAACCGTGACATTTTACTGGTCGATCAACGGGGGACGGGCAAATCATTGAAATTACAGTGTCAGTCTGATGATTTGGTGACACTGTTTGCGTTCAATGATGCATTGATTGACATGAATACCCTTGCTACAGAAGACACTCAGCGTTGTAAATCTGAGATAAAGGTTGATTTGAGTCACTTTACCACACCTGTTGCAGCAAAAGATTTTGAAGCAGTTCGCAAAGCTTTGGGTTATACCGGGTTACATTTATACGGTGTGTCTTATGGTACGCGTATAGCGCAAGAGTATACTCGTCAATTTCCAGATTCGGTGCTAACCAGTACGTTGGATGGCGTTGCACCAATGCAACAGGGTTTGTCGGCAATTGGTCATGCCATAGATATGTCACTCGATGCGTTGCTTAAACGTTGTACCACAGACGTGCAATGTGAAAAGCAGTATCCTAAATTGTCCGAACAACTCGTGAATTTACTTGATAGGTTAGACCGTTCTCCTGTTACGATTGACGTAAGGCACCCTCGAACTCATCAGAAAACTGAACTGGTCGTTACGCAATTAAAGTTTTTTTCTGCCATAAGGATGGCACTGTATAGTCATCATACTCGTGCATTGATCCCTTTAACGATTAGCGAAGCGCTTGCAGGTAATTATTCACCGTTAGTGGGATTATTATCTTCATCAGACATG
Organism: Pseudoalteromonas aurantia; assembly: GCF_005886875.1. Lineage (GTDB taxonomy): Bacteria > Pseudomonadota > Gammaproteobacteria > Enterobacterales > Alteromonadaceae > Pseudoalteromonas > Pseudoalteromonas aurantia_A. The sequence goes on from NZ_PNBY01000036.1 coordinate 128,179, forward strand.
GTTGATAGTATGGCGATGGGCATGCACAGTGCCATCGTGTGCGGTGAAGACTGGCCTTTTTTAACGGCAACATCTCGTGAAAAAGATATGCAAAGTTATTTTGGTAAATTGATGATTGAGTCTCTTGATATTAGTTGCCCCATTTGGCAAGTGAAACCAGTTGATAGCCGCTTTTATCAGCCACTTAATACCACAACGCCGACCTTGTTGTTATCAGGTGGTGTTGATCCAGCGACGCCGCCAGAGTGGGCTGAGATGGCGATGGTTAATATGAAAAATGCCACACACTTGATTGCACCTTCGGCAACACATGGTGTGGTATCGCAAACTTGTGCAGCCAAGTTAGTTGGTCAATTCATAGATAAAAAGAGTGTGCAGGAGTTGGATGTCAGTTGCTTGGAAAAAGATAATCGTAAACAGTTTTTTATGAATCTTAATGGCACAGTTTCAACTCAAAAAACAAAGATTAGTTCAGTAGAACTAGGTGGCGACTTATGATATCGGTAAATAACTTAACGAAAAAAATCGGTGACGTAAATGCGCTTAACGGTCTTAATTTTAGTGCGCAAAATGGGAAAATTACTGGGTTGCTTGGGCCAAATGGTGCGGGTAAAACAACTTGCTTACGCACTGTGTTTGGTTTACTTAAGGCTGACAGCGGCAACACCGAGATTGATGGCATTGACGTCGCAAAAGACCCTATGCAAGCAAAGCAACAATTAGGCTTATTTCCTGATCCATGTGGTTTATATGAACGTTTAACACCGCGTGAGTATATTGAGTTTTTTGCCCAATTGAGTGGGATGAGCGCTACGGATGCAAAGACAGCGACTGCAGATGTATTATCTAAGTTGCAGATGGATGATATAGCAGACAGGCGTTGCCAAGGTTTTTCACAAGGCCAGCATATGAAAACGGCTCTGGCTCAAGCAATCGTACACAAGCCAACCAATGTTATTTTAGATGAACCGACGCGCGGGCTCGATGTGATGAGTACGCGTATATTACGAGACCTATTGCTGTTGCTGAAAGAGCAAGGGCATTGTGTGTTGTTCTCAAGCCATGTAATGCAAGAAGTCGCCGCGTTGTGCGATCATGTAGTGGTTATGGCAAAGGGCAAAGTTGTGGCGGAGGGGTCACCAGCGTTACTGTGTGAGCGCACAGGCAAAGCAACATTGGAAGAAGCATTTATTGAGTTGATCGGCAGTGATGAAGGAATAGCAGCATAATGAAGTTACTGACTGTATTGTTTAAAAAAGAAGTACTTGATGCAGGCCGAGACAAGCGCTCAGTGATGGCTGGTTTATATTACGCAATTGGTTCACCAATAATCATGTGTGTATTATTTTCAATTATGCTCAAGCAGTTTGCGTCTCCAGATGAGCTAAAAATTACCATTAAAAATGCAGATGCTGCGCCCGCATTGGTACAATATTTAGAGAGTAAAGAGATCATCCACAGTACTGATGACGATGTAAAAGCCATTACCTTAGAAATCAGTGCAGATTATCAAGACAAAATGCGCGAAGGGCGTAGTGCGCAGGTCACAATAATTGCTGATAAGTCCGACGACAAGTTACGAAAATCAATTACTGAGCTAGAACGTGCGATTATGAGGTATAACAGCGAAGTAGCCAGCCTTCGGTTACTTACACGAGGCATTGACCCTACAGTAATGCAAGCGGTGAATGTACAAGTACATGATCAAGCAACACCCGAGTCGAAAGGGGGTATGTTTTTAGGTATTGCAACCTTGTCTATTGTGCTTACTTTATTTTATGCCGCGATGAATTTGGCAATTGATACAAGTGCTGGCGAACGAGAGCGCAATTCATTGGCGTTACTGTTAAGTCACCCGCTTAGCAGTATGCAGGTGGTTTTAGCAAAGTCAGCTGCCATTGCTGCTTTTTCAATGCTTGGTCTTGCAATTATTTTGGTGGTGTCAAAATTTGCGTATGCTTTGGTACCTTGGCAGCAGCTTGGTTTTAGTGTCAATATCGGCTTTGACTTTATGCTGTTATGTATGGTGATTGGTTTGCCAATTGCGTTAATGTCAGCCAGTTTACAAGTATTTGTGTCTTTTATGGCTAAGTCATTTAAAGAGGCGCAAACCTACGTCACTATGGTGCTATTTGTGCCTATGGGACTCAGCATGGTGACGACCTATGATATTGCAACAGAATACGTGCAGTGGTTGCCAATTGCAGCGCAGCAACATGCCATGATTGAATTTATTAAAGGCAACGCATTACCTTGGCCGCAATTGTTTATATCAACGCTTGTTACATTGGCATTGTTTGGTTTATTTAGCTGGCTGAGTAGTCGTATGCTAAAAAGTGAAAAGGTGGTATTTGGTTTGTAATGAACCAGATAGCTTTTACCCGTAAAATATAGAAACGCGCAGCCTTAGGCTGCGTTTTTTTATGCTGTGGTTATCCACAGAAAAAGTGGATAACTTGTCATTAAGTTGGGGTTGGTTTTACAGAGGCATTGTATATCAACATTATTAATGGGTAGGTGTCATAGCGTTATTATTGCGATTTGAACGACCGCGGCCTCCGTGTTTTTCGGTATTTTGCCACTTTGAGATGGTATTCTCACTTAGCCAAATATTGATGTTACCGCGTTGAACTAAAGCACGATTGTACTGTGACCAATTCCTAATTTTCTTCTTCATTTTGCATCATGGGTTAAGGCATTTAATGATCTGAACGCATCAAACCAAAGAAGTTCAATTATTTAGGAAACAACGCCGTATTTTATTACAATTGAGCAGAGTCTTCTGAGTCGTGGGAACTTGCAGTTTGTACATCAATAGGGATATTGACAACAAAGTAGGCACCGTTCGAGTCTTCAATACATGTGACATGCCCACGCATAATATGTACAACTGAGTTATAAATAATATTAAGGCCAAGTCCAAGACTACCTTCACCTAAGCGAGTTGTATAAAAGGGGTCAAACACTTGTTTACGGTTTGTATTTGTTATACCAATGCCATTGTCTTTGTAATGGATTGTGACGAAGTGATCTAATGCATTAGTGACTTGAATTTGAATAGTGGGTGCTGAAGCTGTTGTAAAGCCATGCTTAATAGAGTTTTCTATAAATTGCGCCATTACCTTTAACAAAACAGATTTGTAATTGGTGATTGTTATATCAGAGCCAGTTATATTACATATAATTGACGGGGTTTGCGATGTGGTTAACTCAAGAGCGGTGTTTCTTAAAAAAGGGATTAGTTCGAAGCTTGTAAGCTCGCTGACCTGCAGTTTGGCTGACATCATTTTGAATCGCTGGATAAGGTCTGCGGCTTTTTCAGTGTTATTTTGGGCCAGTGATAATAGCTCTGTTGAACCGCCAATAAATTCAGCCATTCTGCTTTGTGTGAGCTTATGCTCAGAAAATTCATGAGTTAATGTTTTTATTTGAGCTTGCAATGTGGAATTAGCAGTGATCACCAAACCTAGGGGGGTATTTAATTGATGAGCCATACCAGACACGAGCGTTGTCATAGCACGCATTTTTTCAGACTCAATCAATTTCTCTTGGGTGTTTTCTAAGCGTATTATTAACTGTTGCAATTGATGTTTACGTTTATTTAAACGGTAGATAAATATGGATGTAATAAGAATGATAATAAGTGCACTAAGAAGAAGTATCCATGTTCTTTGACGCTGTGCTTTTGCTGTTGTGAGTGTTAATTGATGTTGTTGTTCTAACTGTTGCAAAGCGGTTTCTTTGGTATGTAATTCGGTTTGTGAAATCATATAGGCTAGGCCTATTGAGGCTTGTTTATTTGCAAAGTTTTTTGCGCTTAAGTTATATTCGTCGAGTGCTATGATTGCATCGTTCAGTTCTCCTATTTGACGTGCGAGTTGGCTTTTAAGTAGTTGTGCCTTTTGCAATGGCGTAAATAGTTGGAATGTTTTAGCTGCCCCGATGATTTCATCTATTAACAAACGTGCTTGATTAAAGTGCTTTTGTTGTATAAGTACGTTAGCTAATTCAAGTTTTGGTAGGAGTGCTTTTGAAAAAGCACTTTGTTCATGCCATTTATCGATGGCTAGTTTTAGGTGGTGTTCTGCTTTTATATAAAGAGCTTGCTTTGTATAAACACGGCCTAAATTATAGAGTGACCAGGCTTCGTGATATTCATAATTATGTTTACGTCGCAGCGTTAATGCTTTTTGGTGTAGTAAATGTGCGTTATTGAAGTCTCCCTTTAAAAAGGCAGCTTCCCCTAAGTTATTGAGCCCTGTGGCTTGTTGAGATGGCTGATTCAGTTTTACAGCTGAATCATAGAAACGTTTAAAATAAGTTTCAGCTTCATCTATTAAACCTAATTTTAAATAAATATGGCCAATGTTATTCTCCGTTTGATGGATAAACTCAGGGCGATTTAGTACTGGGGCTATGTCATATGCTTTCAAATTGTTTTCTAGTGCGAGTTCATAAAGCTCCACATTTGAGAATGCGCTAGCAGATATACTGTAGTAGCTATATAGGATCCCTGGCTCTTTGATTTTTGTGGCTAATAAACGCGTTTTTGCCAAGGTTGCCATCGCTTCTTTTATTCGATCAGCATTGATTTGATACCAAGACTTTAAATAGAGTAATCGAATGTGCTGTGATGGCGCAAGAGACTCACTATGTAATGCCAATAACTCATCTACCTTAGTAATGCCAGCTAAAGGTGAGCTTTTGTTCGCTGCGCTGACCTGCATGCGTAAGGCATTAAAATCATTATCAGGCATTTTCGCGACAGTGTAAAAAGACGCGCAAATAATAATTAGGGTGTAAAGACTAACAAAACGACTACATTCTTTCATTTAAGAAACCGTTAACAGCGTTATGACTTGTATGAGTTTAGTTAAGATTGGATCTTTTTCGAGTCGAAGATGGTCAAGCATGGAATATACTGAAGTGGCCCTCATCAGAGAAGAACAGGGTATGAATCACTTATTAAAAGAGCATGAGGTGTTAGCTTCGGTATTGATCTTTATCGGCTTTCAAGGCCTATCAATTTACTTGCCTTTGTATCCTACATACGAAACAATAATAATTGAGTTCTGGGTTAGTATTTGAGTATGAATGCAAGTACTGATGCTAAGCACTCAAAATATGGTTTTCTTGTATTTATCCCGTCGGCTTATTGAATTTAAAGGTTTCTAATTAATGTGTGAGTTATTGGGTATGTCTGCGAATGTACCAACAGATATATGTTTCAGTTTTTCAGGGTTACTAGAGCGCGGTGGTAATACAGGGCCTCATAAAGATGGCTGGGGGATCACGTTTTACGAAGGTAAGGGGTGTAGAACGTTTAAAGACCCAGAGCCAAGTTGTCAGTCAGAGATTGCTAAATTAGTTAAAGCATACCCTATAAAAAGTGTCTCGGTCATTAGTCATATTCGCCAAGGTAACCGTGGCAGAGTATGTTTAGAAAATACCCACCCGTTTACTCGTGAATTATGGGGAAAAGAGATCACTTATGCGCACAATGGGCAACTGTCTAACTATAATGATTTAAAACCTGAATTTTATCGCCCTGTTGGTAATACAGATAGTGAGCTTGCATTTTGTTGGCTCTTAGATAAGATCAGAGAAAAATACCCAAAAAAACCTTCAAATATCGCGGTGGTTTTTCGATATGCAGCTAAATTAGCGGAAACATTGAAAGACAAAGGCGTTTTCAATATGTTGCTCACTGACGGGGTGTATGTACTGGCGTATTGTACGAACAATTTGCACTGGCTTACCCGCAGAGCGCCCTTTGGTAAGGCCACGTTGATCGATGCTGATATGGTGGTGGACTTTAAAGAAGAAACTACACCAAATGATATTGTCAGTGTTATTGCAACAAGGCCGTTAACGAATGATGAGCAATGGCAAAAGATGGAACCAGGTGAATTTGTATTATTTAAGCTTGGAGAAAAAATTTAGGCTTAGTGCATAATTTTACATCATAAACCGTGCCGCAGATTTTAATCTGTGGCACGGATTGAGGTTACTTTACGTCATATTTCGTCATGTGTACTTGAAATTGCTCTATCCCTTCTTTGCCTTTGTACATTTTCACTAACATGTAGCTATATTCTGGTGCGAGCCATACTGTGGCTTGACGCTTGTTATTATCATATAACCTTCTGACTCTGACTGTTTTTACGTTACCGATAGGTAGGGTAATGGTTTCGTGGCCATCAACTTCAAAGTCGTAATTACGTTGATTTCCTTTTTTATCTACAATCGGATAGCTCACCTTAGTTTTACCCGCTTTAATATCGCGGCGTAGTTGTATTTGATAAGTTTGAGCGTCTTGCTGTTCAGCTTGCCAAGCAATATCGAGAGGATATTCCTTTTTATTTGAACTGATGGTTTTTTTCGTGTGATCAAAGCTGACTGTGTATTCTTTATCTGGGCCGGTCCCGCTACGAGTCATATCGTAATGAATAGGTTGTACGCGATTATCATCAAACGTAAACATGGATGTTTCTATACGTTTGTCATTGAAAATCATCCACTTGATATCACTTTGATATTTTAGTTGGTATGTATTCTCATCTATTTTACTAAGATCTCGAGTGGCTGAGCCTTGTACAGAGCCTTTACGAAGTATTTGGTACTCTGCATGGTAGGGGGTGAGGGTGTTGGCAAATAATGAAAAAGAAAAGAAAGCGCTTAACCCGACAAGCCAAGCGCCAATTTTTTTATTCTGGGTACGCTGCGCCTTGAGCTGGAAGGGGTTGGTTATCAAAAACGGCATAATCTGCTTCCATTGTTAGTCTGTGTTCGCTGAACCACTTGACCACCAGAGGATAGATAACATGCTCTTGTTCATGAATGCGCTTAGCGAGGGTATCTGCTGTATCATCTGCCAAGATAGGTACCTTGGCTTGTAATACAACGGGACCACCGTCTAGCTCTTCTGTCACAAAGTGTACGCTTACACCATGAACATCGTCTTTTGCATCTATTGCTCTTTGATGGGTATTCAGCCCTTGATACTTAGGCAACAAAGAAGGGTGAATGTTCAACATTTTTCCCTTAAATTTTTGCACTAAGCGTGGGGTTAGAATACGCATAAATCCAGCTAATACAACTAAATCTGGATTAAATGAGTCAATTAATGCGGCAAGTTCAATATCATAGTCTTCACGAGATGGATAATCTTTATGGCTCAAAATAGCGGTTTCTATTCCTGCATTTTGAGCTCTGACCAATCCATATGCATCAGCTTTATTGCTGATCACGGCGCAAATCTCGCCATTAACTTCGTTGTTTTGGCAAGCATCTATAATGGCTTGTAAATTTGAGCCACTACCAGATATCAATACAACTAAGCGAGATCGCGTCATTAGTTTTTACCAGCAACGATTTCGACTTGCTCTTCGCCTGCATTTGCATCTTGAATTTCACCAATGTGCCATGCTTGTTCACCTTGTGCATTAAGTACGTCAAGGCTTTGTGCTAGTTTGTCAGCAGGAACAACTAAGATCATGCCGACGCCACAGTTAAATGTACGGTACATTTCGTGCGTGCTGATGTTACCGTTTTCTTGTAACCAGTTGAATATTGCTGGCCATTCCCAGCTATCGCCTTTAACGACTGCTTTTGCTGACTCAGGTAATACGCGTGGAATATTTTCCCAAAAGCCACCACCTGTAATATGCGAAAGAGCATGAACGTCTACGTCTTTCAACAATTCAAGAATTGACTTAACATAAATGCGGGTAGGCTCAAGTAGGTGTTCACCTAATGTTTTACCTTCAAATTCAGCATTTGTATCAGCACCAGAGACTTCTAGTACTTTACGAATTAAAGAATATCCGTTTGAGTGAGGGCCACTTGAGGCAAGTGCGATTAATTGATTGCCAGCCGCTACTTTAGTTCCGTCAATGATTTTAGATTTTTCAACAACACCAGTACAGAAACCAGCCATGTCATAGTCTTCACCTTCGTACATTCCTGGCATTTCAGCAGTTTCACCACCGATAAGTGCACAGCCTGATAACTCACACCCTTTACCAATACCGGTTACGACGTCAGCGGCTGTATCAACATCGAGTTTACCAGTTGCATAGTAGTCCAAGAAAAATAGGGGCTCAGCACCTTGGACAATCAAATCATTTACACACATAGCAACAAGGTCGATGCCTACTGTGTCATGTTTTTTTAGGTCAATCGCTAGACGCAGCTTAGTGCCTACGCCGTCAGTACCAGCGACTAATACAGGCTCTTTATAACCAGTAGGAAGTTCGCACAGTGCGCCAAAACCACCGATCCCGCCCATTACTTCTGGACGACGAGTTTTTTTCACTACGCCTTTAATGCGCTCAACTAATGCATTACCGGCATCAATATCTACGCCTGCGTCTTTGTAGCTAAGAGACTGTTTTTGATCGCTCACGGGTTTTCCTCAAAAAATTGCTATATGGATTGCTTAGAAACGCGCGTATTTTACAACAATTGGTTAGGGGCGGCTAGCGTAAATATGACAGATCCCATCAGCAAGCCATGATTCGTCTTCAAATAGAGAGTGTTTGCTCATAATAACAGTAAGTTAATGATGAAATAGAGAAACGGTATATTGATGATTTAGCTGCGGGTTCAGTCGAGAGAGGTTTTATATGCGCTGATTGATAAATGCATATAAAACCTTTTACTTAAATTGATGGTAAATACGAGGAAGGCAGGTTTACGCGTATTTTAGTTTAGCTGTTATGCTTGTGCAGTCAGTATTGCACGAAGAGGCGCAGGGTATCCTTCAATGGTTTTCGTTTTATCATTTGGATCTAAAAAATCCGCTAATGATTCAGTTTCCATCCAAGGTGTTTGACGTTGTTCATCAAGTGACGTCACATCATTATTGACCACTTTCACGTTTTTAAAGCCGACACGTTCTAGCCAGAGGGTCAGTGCCGCGGTACTAGGAATAAACCACACATTGCGCATTTTAGCATAGCGATCGGTTGGCACGAGTACAGTGTTCACATCGCCTTCAATGACCAAGGTTTCTAAAATAAGCTCCCCGCCAGGGCGCAATTGCGCTTTTAATTGAGATAGAAAATCTATGGGCGAGCGACGGTGATAGAGTACGCCCATAGAGAATACCGTATCAAAACTTTTGAGCGCCGGTAGCTGTTCAACACCCAGTGGTAATAAATGGACGTTTGGATCAGGGTTAAAGTGCTTGATCGCCTGAAATTGAGATAAAAATAGATCGGAAGGATCAATGCCAACAACGAAGTTTGCACCCGCACCACGCATACGCCACAGGTGGTACCCTGAGCCACAGCCAATATCAAGCACACTGCGTCCGTCTAACGGAGAGATATGTTCGACTAATCGGTCCCACTTCCAGTCGCTACGCCATTCTGTATCGATATGGATACCATGAATATGAAAAGGGCCTTTTCGCCATGGCATCATCTTTTTTAGTAAATGGGTTAATTGTTTAGTGTGCCCATCGGATAACTCCTCAGCTAACCCAAACTCAACTTTATCGGTAATATTAATATGCTCAGAGTTTGATTCAGGCAGATTTTTTAGAACCTTTTCCCACTTCGGCCAGTCGCCGTGCTGTGCTTCTTTTTGCCAGTGGCTCAGTTGTGCTGGCAGCGTTTCTAGCCAATGACTGAGAGACGTTTTGGCAATGGCTGCGTAAAAGTCGGTAAACCAAGAATTCATGATGACTCCGTTATTTGATGGCAACAAGTGAGCAAAAGTTAAAGCATTGGTACCAAACCTGAGTTTGACTGAAACCAATAGTGTTTAGTCGTTCGAGATGGGTAGACAGGGTATCCGGTCGCATTACATTCTCTATGGCGGTGCGTTTTTGGCTTATCTCTAATTCAGAGTAGCCGTTATGACGTTTAAAATCGTGATGAAGGTCGATAAGTAGGTTATCAGTTAACTCATTTTCACCTTTAATTTTTTCACTCAGCAACAATACGCCACCCGGTTTTAAGCTGTTATATATGCGTTTAAGTACGTCTTCTCGTTGTTCTTGAGGAATAAACTGTAAGGTAAAGTTGAGTGCGACTACGCTGGCATTTTTAAGCTCTAATTCAGTGATATCACCTAAAACGACGTTGACAGGTACGTCGGACTTAAAGCCTTTTAAATGCAATTGACAGCGCTCGACCATGGCTTTTGAATTATCAACGGCGATGATCTCACAGTTTTGTTTTTCGATGTTACGACGCATACTTAGCGTGACCGCGCCTAATGAGCAGCCTAAGTCGTATAAATTGGAATTGCTTTGTGCGTATTGTCCCGCGAGCTTGCCCATAGTGCTAACAATGGTTGCATAACCAGGTACTGAGCGTTGGATCATATCAGGAAATACTTCGACCACGTTTTCGTCAAAGCTAAAATCTTTTATTTGCTGCTCAGTGGCATAAATACTGTCTGTGCCAGTCACAATTTGTCTCTCTTTCTAAATAATCTGGTTATTTTAACATTTTATACTGGATAGTCAGTGATAATTTCAGTAGCTTGGCTACTATTAATGAAAAGAAGTATAAAAGAGATGAAAAATGGCGAGAAATAAAGTAATTAGCACAGAAGATATTCTATCCACATTGTGCAACTCGGTGACTGAAGTATTGTCTTCCGCAAGTGGCAATCAAATTGCGTACTCAGCAATGGTTCAAAAAATCACGCGAACATGTATGCGCCCAGACATTGGTTGTTTTGTGTTGTTTGACGGTGGGTTTACAGGGTTAGTAGTGACAAATTTTACCGCGCAGTCAGCAATGGAAATTTATCATGACTATATGCGTAACATGGGGATGCCAGAAGAAGAAATAGCGCATAGCCATTTATCAGATGATGTTTCTAACGTGATGGGTGAGCTCATGAACCAGATTGTGGGTGACTTTACTGGTAAAGTGCGTAGTCAATTGCATACGTCAATTACACAAAATCAACCTAAGATGATGGCAATTAATAAACAAGTACAAATTTCGGTCGATACAACGATGGACAGACCTCAAGCTCGTCGTGTGACATTTACAACTCAGAACCAAAATATTTTTTATTTAGAATTGGCCATGGACAAAACTGAGTTCATTAAACTGCATGATTTTGATATTGCTGAGGCTGTTGATCCTGATGATATTATTGCTAATCAAGCCAGTGATGATAAAGCAAAAAAAGCAGCTGCGTCTGAAGCGACTGACGTAAGCGATGATGACTTTATGGCTGAGTTAGGTCTATAAACCTGCGATCTCTATCGTGTGCTGATTCGTTTATATTAATTTAGCATAACCAATTAGAACTCGATTGCATTTAAAGCCGCTATGATATTTAAAGCTGTTAAAGCATCTAAAAGTTGTATTGAACTTTATGTGATGTGAAGACAGCTTTTCGTTTTCCCGATACCTTTATTTTCCTCCGCACTATTGCAACACATTATGATGTGTACGTGGTTAATATTCTCCATTAGCGCTTTTATTTGGTTATTTATCAGTACTCAGTCATCTAATAGAAATGACTACTCGTAGAAACTCATTTCTTGATGCTGTAATACCAAAAATAGGCGTAAGTCTAATTCTAGCTGATGGTATTCAGGTTCCATATGGCAGCACAATTGGTAAAATGCTTTGTTATGGTCTTTTTCTCTAAAGTGGGCTAATTCATGCACAACTAACAGTTTAAGTAAGGGTTCTGGTGCATATTTTAGTTGGTCTGCAATTGCAATTTCATGTTTAGCTTTGAGTTTTCCACCATGTTGCTGGCTTTTAAAGGTATGCGTACCCAACGCATTTTTAACTAAATCCTTCTGCTTTTTATAGGCAACGTTAGATAACTTTGGCGCATTCTTTAGGTAACGCTGTTTAAATTCGTTGGTGTATTCAAATAACTGTTTTTGAGATCTAAGTTGATGTGGGGTCGGATATTTATTTTTAAAATAAGTTGCCAACTGATTAGAGTTAATTAATTGTGACACTTGCTGTTGTATGTTTTCAGGATAATGCTGAAAGTAGTGCTTAAAATCCATAAAAAACTCGTTAGGCTAAAAGTGATAGTTATTATATGCTAATGCGCAACAAGGATCCGAATAGTTTGAAAAAGTATGTATAAAGCGAGTTGTTTGTGTGGGGTCGTAAAAGTAGAAGTTCGTGGGCCGATCACAGATATAATTCATTGCCATTGTTCTTTGTGCCGTAAATCAACAGGTACCGCGTACGCTACGAATGGGTTTGTAGAGACTGATTTTTTTAAAGTAGTGGAAGGGCGAGAAGACATCACACACTTTGAGTTTAAGCCTGGTCGCAAGCGCCATTTTTGTCGCCATTGTGCATCTCCTATCTATAGTTCAAGCAGGGAAAATCCCCAAAAAGTTCGACTTCGCTTAGGGATTTTAGATACTCCAATTGCTGAAAGGCCTATGTCACATAATTTTGTTACATCAAAAGCTGATTGGGAGAATTTAGATGCACAATTGCCCCGGTACGAACGTTTCGAACCCGGTCGAGGTTAGCGATCCGAATAAAGGGCTCCGCATATTCAATAGACTCAAATATATTCACTCAGTTGCTCGTGTGCAATCATTTTAAGCGTGTAAGCTTTTAACGCTAGTTTCTTCTTAACTTAAATTTGTTCACTTGAGAGCCCAAAGATCCTCTTTTTTAAATACACCTACGGTTAAAATAAGTGAGTTTGGCTTGGTTCTAGGTCTGCAGGGAACTCACCTAAAGTTGCAGCTGGATGTGCCAGATCTGCGATAAATTGTTTCGCAAGCAACGGCGCATCATAATTATCGGCGGTATGAAAAAACAAATAGGGTGTTTTACCTTCATCTAACCAATGTCGAATTTTATTTAACCAAGGGCGGTATAGCTGCTTATTAGCTTGTAAGTCTGAGCAGCCAACATATCGAATGATTGGTGCTTGAGCTGTTGAAATAACATGTAAAGGTACTTTCGGTTTCTTTTTTTGTGCGTCGATAATCGCTTCCGTAAGCGGTAGTTCACTAAATAGCGGTCGAGTATCCATCATGATCCGGTTGTGGTTTTGAGCGATTAAAAATTGATTGAATTTAGTTTCATTGTCCGCTTTGTCAAAAAAACCAAGATGGCGCACTTCAATACCAATGGGCAGGTTACGCGGCAGGAGGCGGCTGAAGTCTCGAATAGTGTCAAGATAGTCAGGACTGCAGCTTTTGGGTAGTTGCAGCATAATTTGCCCAATATTTTCAAACAACGGTTCAAAGAGTTTTAACCATTTTAGTAAATCGCTTTGGCAATTCTTTAATGCCATATCATGAGAAAACCGTCTAGGGATCTTAAACGTAAATTTAAAGTGTTTAGGCACACTGTTTTGCCACTTTAAGATCGTTTCAGGGGATGGATCGGCGTAAAAGCTAGTGTTGCCTTCAACAGAATTAAAAATTTGGCTGTACTGGCTGAGCATGTACTTTGGCTGGCAGTCTCGGGTGAAAAACCGGCCTTTCCAATGTGCTGAGCTCCACTGAGGGCAACCTATATAAAGCATAAAATGCGCGATCCAATAACGAATAAGTGTATTAATTGTATCAAAACACATTAATCGTTGGGAAATTTGCTTACTTATGTCGATCAAGGATGACTTTAAGGGGGAATTTTATATAATTGGCGGTAATTTTTTCAAATTAACCTTATTGGCTGCATTTTAGTGTAGCTGACTAACAGGAATATTATGCGCTCGATATATTGTGGGAACTTAAATAAAAGCCATGTTGGCGAAGTAGTAGAGTTATGTGGCTGGATAAATAAGCGTCGTGATTTGGGCGGCTTAATTTTTATCGACCTACGTGACCGTGAAGGACTTGTGCAGGTAGTATTTGACCCAGAAGTGGAAGGGTTAATGGATACTGCTAATACACTTCGTCAAGAATTTTGCGTACAAGTAAAAGGTACTGTTCGAGCGCGCCCTGATAGCCAAGTAAATAAAGATATGGCAACCGGTGAAGTTGAAATATTAGGCACTAGCTTAAATATTATTAACCGTTCAGAGCCATTGCCACTGGACTTTAATCAGCAAAACTCTGAAGAGCGCCGTTTAAAGTACCGTTATTTAGATCTTCGCCGTTTAGAAATGAGCGATCGCATTAAGCTAAGGGCAAAAGCGAGTAGCTTTGTTCGTCGTTTCTTAGATGGTAATGATTTCCTTGATATAGAAACGCCAGTACTTACCAAAGCTACGCCAGAAGGTGCTCGTGATTATTTAGTACCAAGCCGAGTTCATAAAGGTAGCTTTTACGCTTTACCACAATCACCACAGTTGTTTAAACAATTACTGATGATGTCAGGTTTCGACCGCTATTATCAAATTGTGAAATGTTTCCGTGATGAAGATTTACGTGCTGACCGTCAGCCTGAATTTACTCAAATCGATTTAGAAACATCGTTTATGAGTTCAGATCAAGTACGTGCGGTGACTGAGCGTTTAGTAACAGAAATGTGGCAAGAGCTACTTAACGTTGACCTAGGTGCATTCCCGGTAATGGCTTACAGCGAAGCGATGCGCCGTTTCGGTTCTGATAAACCAGACTTACGTAACCCAATGGAGCTGATAGACGTTGCTGACTTAGTTAAAGACGTTGAATTTAAAGTACTTGCTGCGCCTGCTAACGATGAAAAAGGTCGTGTAGCGGTATTAACGGTTCCAGGTGGCGCCAAACTGTCTCGTAAGCAAATTGATGAATACACGAAATTTGTGGGTATTTATGGTGCCAAAGGTCTTGCTTGGATGAAAGTGAATGACCGTGATGCAGGTATTGAAGGGGTTCAATCGCCTATCGCTAAATTCTTAAATGAAGAGGTGATCAATGGTTTGTTAGAGCGCACTAACGCACAAACTGGCGACATCCTGTTATTTGGTGCCGATAAGCGTAATGTGGTTAATGAGGCTATGGGTGCACTTCGTTTGAAAGTAGGGCTAGACCTAGAATTGACGGATTTAAACAAATGGGCACCATTATGGGTTGTTGATTTCCCGATGTTTGAAGAAGATGATGAAGGGACTTTGCATGCGGTTCATCACCCGTTTACTGCACCAAAAGGTATTACAGCTGAAGCGCTAGAGTCAGCACCAGCAAGAGCAATTTCTGATGCGTATGATATGGTCATCAACGGGTATGAAGTGGGCGGTGGCTCTGTGCGTATTCATACTGCGGATATGCAAGAAGCAGCGTTTAGAATTTTAGGCATAGAAGAGCAAGAGCAACAAGATAAGTTTGGCTTCTTATTAGATGCACTTAAGTACGGTACACCACCACATGCTGGCTTAGCATTTGGCTTAGACCGTTTGGTAATGTTGCTATGTGGCACTGATAACATCCGTGATGTGATAGCATTCCCTAAAACAACCCAAGCATCTTGTTTATTGACTGATGCGCCAAGTTTAGTAAACCCAGACTCTTTAAAAGAGTTAGCGATTGCAGTGGCTAAAGTTGAAAAAGAAGTCGTGCAATCAGACGGTGAGTAATACGTATATGCGACTATAACGCAAGAAAAAGGCGACTATAAATGGTCGTCTTTTTTATACCTGCTATAGTATTTAACTGGTAATTCATACAGTATTTTGGCATGATGCAAAAAAACAATTTAGGATTATGTTTTGGCGACTATTTTGGGCATTGACCCGGGTTCTCGATTTACAGGCTATGGCGTTATCGTGCACCAAGGCAGTAAATTTCAATATTTGGGCAGTGGCTGTATCAAAATAGGGGAGTTTGATTTTCCGACTCGTTTAAAAATGATTTATCAGGGGGTGACACAGTTGGTAGAGCAGTTTCAACCAGATAGTTTTTCAATTGAACAGGTGTTTATGGCCCATAACCCAGACTCCGCTTTAAAGCTTGGTCAAGCCCGAGGTGCGGCGATTGTTGCCGCTGCCATGCTGGATATCGCGGTACATGAATATTCGGCAAGGCAAGTTAAACAAGCGGTGGTTGGTAATGGTGGCGCGAAAAAAGAACAAGTTCAAGAAATGGTGAAGCGTATCCTAAAGTTGCCTGGTACCCCCCAAGCTGATGCCGCAGATGCTTTGGCTATTGCGATTTGCCATGCTCATTCTGAGCAAAGCTTAATTCGTCTTGCTGGTAGTGCAACAAAAACTGTACGCCGTAGATTGAGGTAAAAATAGATGATTGGAAGACTCAGTGGAATTTTATTAGAAAAACAGCCGCCAGAAATATTACTTGATGTCGCTGGCGTTGGTTATGAAGTACAGATGCCGATGACCTGTTTTTATGAATTACCGAATTGTGGTGAGCAAACTGCAGTGTATACGCACTTTGTGGTAAGAGAAGATGCGCAATTATTGTTTGGTTTTAATCATAAAAAAGAACGCGCCTTGTTTCGAGAGTTAATAAAAGCCAACGGCGTTGGACCAAAATTGGGGCTGGCTATTTTATCGGGAATGTCAGCGGAGCAGTTTATCCACTGTGTTAACAATGAAGACGCCACGACGTTGGTGAAGATCCCTGGTGTCGGTAAAAAAACGGCGGAACGTTTGGTACTTGAGATGAAAGACAGACTCAAGAATTTTGGTCATGATTTACTAACGCCGTTTAGTGATGGCGCGGTGATTGCACCACAAGAAAACCCAACGGTTCAGGATACGCCAGCTGATGATGCAGTTGCTGCATTACTGGCTTTAGGCTATAAACTAGCACAAGCACAAAAAGCGGTTAAAGCAGTGTCAAAACCTAATATGGGGACGGAAACACTGATAAAAGAAGCTCTTAAGTCAATGATGTGATAACGCATGATAGAAGCAGATAGATTAATTGAGCCTGAAGTACAAGGCAATGAAGACAGTGTTGATAGGGCAATTCGACCGAAATTACTTGCTGATTATACAGGTCAAGATCATGTAAAAAAGCAAATGGCCATCTTTATAGAAGCGGCTCGTTCACGGGAAGAGGCGCTGGACCACTTGTTGATTTTTGGCCCTCCAGGGTTAGGGAAAACAACCCTTGCAAATATTGTGGCAAATGAACTTGATGTAAATATTAAAGCGACTTCAGGCCCGGTACTTGAAAAAGCCGGAGATCTGGCGGCTTTATTGACTAACCTTGAAGAAGGTGACGTGTTATTTATTGATGAAATACACAGGCTGAGCCCACAAGTTGAAGAAATATTATATCCCGCAATGGAAGACTATCAGTTAGATATTATGATAGGCGAAGGGCCAGCTGCACGCTCAATAAAGTTAGAGTTACCGCCGTTTACCTTAATTGGTGCAACGACTAGAGCAGGATCACTTACATCACCTTTACGTGACCGCTTTGGTATTGTACAGCGATTGGAGTTTTATTCAGTATCGGATCTGTCGACTATTATATCTCGCTCAGCATTTTACCTTGATTTAGGTATAAGCCCTGAGGGCGCAGATGAAGTGGCGCGTCGGTCTCGTGGTACGCCCCGTATTGCAAATCGCTTATTACGCCGGGTGCGCGACTATGCACAAGTAAAGAGTGACGGTAAAGTAAGTGCACAGATAGCCAATCTTGCGCTTGAGATGGTTGATGTAGACAAGCGAGGGTTTGATTACATGGACCGCAAATACTTATTGGCTATTATTGAAAAGTTTATGGGTGGGCCAGTTGGTCTAGATAACTTGGCCGCAGCCATTGGCGAAGAGCGAGAAACCATTGAGGATGTCATTGAGCCATTTTTGATCCAGCAAGGCTTTATACAGAGAACGCCAAGAGGGCGCATTGCATCAAATGCAGCGTATCTTCATTTTGACTTAGCGGTACCTGAATCATAATAGCCTTTTAGTCATCGATTAAAATCTATAAAACTCAGCATATGCTGAGTTTTTGCTTTATAAGCTCTCTCAACACTTATGTTACTGCGTGAACCATTAAGCACTCTTATGATTTCCACGGTTAAATTCTACTTACACTGTGCACTTTTTCAAACAATCGCAGACAAGTGTTTTATGTTGTGGCTAGACACTTTCAGTGTCGAGCAGCCTTATATTTTTATAATTCATATAAATTTCAGGCAAAAAAAAGCCCGCAAAAAATGCGGGCAAAACAACAAGTTGAAGGAAGTAATCCAGGGTTTGATAAGTTAACGTTGGTTTTATCCTAAGCGCTCTTATCACAGCAATACGACAAATCAGAATCCTATTGCTAACAACTGTGCTTTTGCATAATAGATGCTGTGTGCTCAGTACAGGGTGTATATTAAATAGGTTTTGGCAATTCATCAAGCTAGAAAAATTATTTTTTTAAATTAATAAAACTAATCCGAAGCGTTTTTTTACTTTGCCAGTTTGTTTTTATTTAGTCGTAGTTAATTATTAAATTCATGTTTTTAATGGCTTTTTATTTTTTCTGATTGTATTCTTATTATTAGTTTAATTGTTGTTAATTGGTATTACCAATTGGTTTTTGGTGGTTTATTCGTGAATTATGCATAAACTGTGAGTTTTATGCAGCTAGCATTCATAAATACGCGTTTATTATTCAGGGCTAATATTTGTTGAATTAACTATGTGAAGGTTCTGTATATCGTTTTAGTGTGTTTTTAGCGTATTTATCGCCAAATACCGTAATTTCATGGTAATGAGATTGTCAGCACAGATATGTGTCGGTAAACTAACTGAACCTTTATAGTCGCTTACAGTCAATGTTGTAACCGGCTATAGCGCAAGACAAAGCCGACACACCATTTCTTAGGAGTATAATAACGTGGAATCGGGACTAAATTTTATTGATCTTATATTAAAAGCCAGTGTGCTAGTTCAACTTGTGATGTTGGCACTTGTTGGTATGTCAATCGCCTCATGGGCCATCATATTTCAGCGTAGATCAATTATCTCAAACGCAATGGACAATGCGAAAAAGTTTGAGCAAAAATTTTGGTCCGGTATGGACTTAAGTAAACTGTATAACGAAGTAACAGCCCGTGCAGTTAACCCGCAAGGTCTAGAAGCATTATTTGTCTCTGGTTTTAAAGAATTTGCTCGACATAAAAAGCAAAGCACACAGTCCACAGGACTGGTTATTGAAGGCACACATCGTTCTATGCGCGTCGCGTTATCTCGTGAAGTGGAAAAACTAGAATCAAGTTTATCGTTTTTAGCGACTGTTGGCTCAATAAGCCCATATATTGGGTTATTTGGTACTGTGTGGGGGATCATGAATGCATTCATTGCGTTAGGTGAAGTAAAACAAGCAACGCTACAAATGGTTGCGCCAGGTATTGCTGAAGCCTTGATTGCCACAGCAATGGGTCTATTTGCGGCCATCCCAGCGGTTATGGCGTATAACAAATTTGCTAAGAGCGTTGAGAAACTTGAAACTCAATATATTAACTTTATGGAAGAGTTTGCCAATATACTTCATCGTCAGGCCGCAAGTTCTGCTGAGGTAAAGCAACATGTATCAGCGTAAAAAACGTCGCCCAGTCGCAGAGATCAATGTGGTGCCCTACATCGATGTGATGTTGGTACTTTTGATCATATTCATGGCCACTGCACCGCTCATTACGCATGGGGTTAAAGTGGACTTGCCGCAAATGCAAGAGTCAGATTTAGTCAAAACTAAAGATGCGCCGCCGATAATAGCCTCGATAGACTCACAAGGACGATATTTTGTCAGTGTAGGTACTGATCCTGAGGCGCCGATGGATGCGGTTGAAGTGGCTGCGGTTATTAAATTGAAATTACAACAAAACCCTGACACCCCAGTGATGATAAAAGGCTCGGGTAGAGTGTCTTACCAGGAAGTACTTCTTCTTATGGATTTCTTGAAAAATGCGGGCGTGCCCTCGGTTGGCCTGATGACTAAATCATTTGAGGAGGGCTAATGGGGGCATTACAAAGCGGTATTTTAAAGTCGCTGGTACTACATTTTGCTTTGGCCGGAATATTATTCGCTTCGGCAAATTTTCATACGCCTGAACCTGCTGTGATGGAAGTGACATTAAATCCTGAAGTTACTGAGCCTTTAGATGAAAAGGTTGTTTCAGCTATTTCTGTCGATCAGTCTGCTGTTGAGAAAAAAATAGCAGAGCTTAAAACGCAAGAGCTGAATAAAAAGCGGGCGGAAGAAAAGCGCATTCGAGATTTAGAGCGCAGAGCGAGTCAAGCACGCAAAGATAGAGAAGCTGAAGCTCGACGTATTAAAAAGCTAGAGCAGCAGCGTAAAGCGAAAGTAGCCGAGAAGAAAAAGGCCGAAGCGCAAGCCAAAAAAGCCCGTGAAATAGAGAAAAAGCAACGCGCTCAAGCCGACAAAGCACGCGCTGAAAAGTTAGCAGCAGAAAAAGCAGCAAAAGCCGCATCGAATAAACGCAAAGCGGAAGAAGATGCGCTTAAAAAAGCTGAAGATGCCCGCAAGCGCCGGGAGGTAGAAGAAAAACGTAAAGCAGAGGCAGCAGAAAAAGCCCGTCAAAAGGCCTTACAAGAGCAATTAATGCAAGAGCAGTTAGCAAAAGAGCAGGCCGCGCGTAATAAAATACGTAAACAGCAGGTATTATCAGAGGTTGATAAATACAAAGCACTGA
Organism: Pseudoalteromonas aurantia; assembly: GCF_005886875.1. Taxonomy (GTDB): domain Bacteria; phylum Pseudomonadota; class Gammaproteobacteria; order Enterobacterales; family Alteromonadaceae; genus Pseudoalteromonas; species Pseudoalteromonas aurantia_A. The sequence goes on from NZ_PNBY01000036.1 coordinate 148,692, forward strand.
TCATGCAGCGGATACAGGCAAACTTGTTAATTGATGAAAAGATGAAAGGCAAACAATGCCGAGTCAATATTCGTCTAGGCTTTAATGGTTTGGTGACTGACTCACGCTCCTTAGGCGGTGATAAGTTAGTATGCGAAGCCGCGCTACGTGCTGTGAGAATGGCTGATACACTGCCAGTCTCAAAAGAGAAAGATGTTTTTGAACAGCTTAAAAATATTAATTTAACAATTAAACCTAATTTATAAAGGAAGTTTATGTTCAACCGATTAAAAGCATTGTTGGTTTTTGTTGCTTTTGGCATGTCAGGCGTCGTCCATGCGGCGCTTGAGATTGTTATAACAGAAGGCGTGGATAGTGCACGCCCGATTGCCATTGTTCCTTTTAAATATGAAGGTGTTGGTCAAAAGCCTATGCGAGTGAGTGAAGTTATCGCTGCTGATTTAACGCGAAGCGGTAAATTCAAACCTCTTTCATTTACCGAGTTGCCTCAGTTACCGAGCACAGATACAGAGGTAGATTATACTGCGTGGGTAAATAAAGGGGTTGAAGCGGTGATTGTTGGTGCAATTGTACAGCAACCTGGTGGGCGTTACTTAGTTAAATATGAATTGATTGATGTGATCAGAGCACAAATTACGGGTGGTGAAACGCGTATGATGAGCAATGGCCAATTAATGAAAAGCCAAGATCACGTACAAGAAGCAAGACAAAGTGTAATATCTAGCGATGGATTCAGACAGTATGCACATCAAATAAGCGATGTGGTATATGAATCATTGACAGGAGAACGCGGAGCGTTTAGAACAAAAATTGCTTATGTGATTGTTCGTGACGAAGATGATAAGCCTTACCAGTTAGTTGTTGCAGATTATGATGGGTTTAACGAACAGGTGTTATTGCGTTCAAAAGAGCCCTTAATGTCGCCGTCATGGTCACCTGATGCAAACAAACTAGCATACGTTACGTTTGAAAATCGCCAATCACAAATCTATGTGCAAGATATCTATACAGGTAAGCGAGATCTCATCACGAGTTACCCGGGAATAAATGGCGCACCGCAGTTTTCTCCTGATGGAAAGCAGTTGCTAATTGTACTTTCTAAAGATGCAGGTGGTGCCACAGAGGTGTATCATTATGACTTACAAACACGCAAAGAGCGTCGTTTAACACGTCACCGTAGCATAGATACTGAGCCAAGTTGGCACCCAAATGGCAAAGAAATTGTGTATACGTCTGAAAGGGGTGGTAATGCCCAGATTTATAAGTTAAATTTACAAACTGGTAGGTCAAAGCGTATTACCTTTGACGGCGATATGAATTTAGCAGGATCAGTGACACCCGATGGGAAGCATTTGGTAATGGTAAATCGTACCATTGGCAAATATCATATTGCTAAAAAAGAATTGAGATCTGGGCTATTTCAAGTTTTAACAAGAACTCGCCTGGACGAATCTCCGAGCATAGCGCCAAATGGCTCGATGATTATTTATAGTACGCTGCATAACAACAAGCAGGTATTGGCTTTAGTGTCTATGGATGGGCGTTTTAAAGCGCGACTTCCGGTTTCTGATGGGCAAGTGAAAGCTCCAGCTTGGTCGCCATTTTTACAGTAATTTTGCTGGTTAGATTTTAAGATATAGGAATATACTCGATGCAACTTAACAAAACATTAAAAGCTCTATTAGTGGCGTTGCCAGTAATGACGCTAGCCGCGTGTAGCTCATCTTCAAGTGTAGATGAAGGTGCTGCAAATGAAAGTAACCAAGCAACATCCCAAGAAAATAATAACGTTGATGTAAACACGATTTCACGTGTTAAATCAGCAGAAGAAAAGCTTCGTGAGAAGTATGAAGCATTACGTCAAGAGCAGATCATTTACTTTGATTTTGATAAATCAACAGTACAAGGTGCTTACGCTGAGCTTTTACAAGCACATGCTGACTTCTTGGTTAAGAACCCAAGCGTAAAAGTATTGGTTGAAGGCCACGCTGATGAACGTGGTACGCCAGAGTACAATATTGCACTAGGTGAAAGCCGTGGTAAAGCAGTTGCTAAATACTTACAAAGCTTAGGTGTGTCTGATAACCAAATTTCAGTAGTAAGCTATGGTGAAGAGAAACCAATGGTGAAGTCTCGCACTGAAGAAGCTTTTGCTAAGAACCGTCGTGCGGTTTTAGTATACTAATTTGATAAGAGATATTATGAAGCCAAAGAAACTATTGGCAGCCATAATGATTCTGAGCGGGAGCACCCAAATTTTGGCTGCTCCCGCTCCTGTTTCTGAGGCTGCAAACTCGCAATCGTCTTTAGAGCAACGCATTGCGCAGTTAGAAAGTATGATGAAGACCCGCAACCTATTACAAGTCGAGTTACAGCAGCAGTTAGGCTTATTGCAAGACGAAGTAAGTCAGGTACGTGGTGTTACCGAAGAGCAGAGCTATAAGCTTGAGAAAGTGTTACAGCGCCAACGTGAATTATACCAAGAAATAGAAAACCGCGTGTCTAAGGTATATGAGCAAGCGAGCAGCTCGGTAGCCACTGAGGTGGTGATAGATTCATCTCAAGCTGTTAGTAGTGACCTATCTGAAAATGAAGCGTACGACAAAGCTGTAGCGCTAATTATGAAAGATAAGCGTTATGATGCTGCGATCCCTGAGTTCCAGTCATTTCTGACCACTTTCCCAACATCGGTGTATATACCTAATGCACATTATTGGTTGGGGCAGCTTTTATCAATTAAAAATGACGATGAAAATGCGATTGGCCATTTTAAAACAGTGGTAGATAATTTTGCTGATTCAAATAAACGCCCTGAGGCAATGTTAAAACTGGGTACGCTCTATGAAAAGCAGGGAAAAGTAGAATTAGCTAAGTCTATTTTGACGACATTGCTAAATGAATACCCAAGCACAACGGCTGCAAAAATGGCCACCGAGCGTTTATCTAAGATTTAAAAGCTCGATTTTTTGCCACTGTGGTTTAAAATTAAGCGCTTAAGCATAAAAACTCAAAAAAACTACGTATTTAAGTTGCACTCATTTTTTAAATAAGTATTATAAGCGCCCGCAGCAGGCGATTGGTTAAAACCAAACTGCTGCAACTAAGTGGGTCATTAGCTCAGTTGGT